>JARICT010000108.1 GCA_029257185.1 Quadrisphaera sp. | reverse complement strand
TCGTCCACGCCTACGACGGCGAGGAGATCCTCGCGGGGCAGGGCACCGTGGCGCGCGAGATGGAGCAGCAGGTGACGGGGATCGACACCGTGCTGGTGGCCGTCGGCGGTGGTGGCCTCGTGGGGGGATCGCCTCGTGGTGGGCGGGGCGGGTCAAGGTCGTGGCCGTCGAGCCGGAGCGCGCACCGACCCTGCGCGCGGCGCTGGCGGCCGGGGAGCCGCTGGACGTCGAGGTCGCAGGCGTCGCCGCGGACTCCCTGGGGGCTCGCCGGATCGGGGCGGGCGGGGTCGCCGCGGCCCGCCGCGCCGAGGCCGTCAGCGTGCTGGTCCCCGACGAGGCGATCTCACAGGCCCGTGCCGCGCTGTGGCGCGACCTGCACGTGGTCAGCGAGCCCGGCGGCGCTGCTGCGCTGGCCGCGCTGAGCTGTGGGGCCTACCGGCCCGAGCCGGGGGAGAGGGTGGGCGCGGTGGCGTGCGGGGCCAACACCGACCCCTCGGACCTCACGGCGGTGCCGCTGCCCGCCGAGGAGGTGACCGCGACATGACCCGGCCCCCGCTCCCACCGTTCACCCGCGCCAGCGCCGAGCAGAAGGTCCAGGCCGCCGAGGACGCCTGGAACACCCGGGACCCCGAGCGGGTGGCGCAGGCGTACACCGAGGACACGGTGTGGCGCAACCGCGAGGAGTTCGCCACCGGGCGCGCGGAGGTCGTGGCCTTCCTGGAGCGCAAGTGGGCCCGGGAGCACCGGTACGCGCTGCGCAAGGAGCTGTGGGCCTTCAGCGACGACCGCATCTCCGCGCGCTTCCAGTACGAGTGGCACGACGACGACGGCCAGTGGTGGCGCTCCTACGGCAACGAGCAGTGGCAGTTCGCCGCTGACGGGCTCATGAGCCGGCGCGAGGCCAGCATCGACGACGTGCGCATCACCGAGGCCCAGCGGCGGATCATCGGGCCCCGCCCGGCGGGTGACCGCAGCCCCTTGCCGCTGCGGTAGCCGTCACCGGGCGGTCGAGGCCTGTCCCACGGGTGGCTGGCCAGTCCTCGGGGAGACGCTGCGCAGGCGGCCGTACGGCTCGAGCGCCTACCGCGGCGTCGGCGTCGAGGTCGTCACCGCCGCGTGCCGGCGCACCAGGGCGGTGGCCAGCAGCCCCACCCCCAGGCCGATCGCCGGGGCCGCCGTGATGCCCGACGCCGTCACGATCAGCGTGAGGATCGCGGGCACGCGCAGCGCCGGCTCACCGAGGGCCGTACCCGCCGCCCCGGCCAGGGCCCCGACGAGCGCGAGCCCCGCGGCGACGGCGACGAGGCGCGGGTCGACGCCCGTCACCAGGGCCGCGGCCAGCGAGGCCACCGCCGCCAGCACGAGGTATCCGGCGCCGGCCGCCGCCGTGGCCACCCAGCGCCGCGCCGGGTCGGCGTGGGCGCTCGGGCCCGCGGTCAGGGCTCCGGTGATGGCGGCGAGGTTGAGCGTCAGCCCGCCCGCGAGCGCCGTGAGCGCCGACGCGGCACCGGTGCCGACGAGCAGCGCGCGCACCGGCGGCCGGTAGCCCTCGCCCGTGAGCACCGCGAGCCCCACGAGGTTCTGGGCGCTCATCGTCACGAGGTACAGGGGCACCACGAGGCGCACGAGGGCCTCGCCGGTGAACGAGGGCGCCGTCCACGTCAGCGCTGGCAACCCTCCGTCGGGCAGGGGCGCCCCGCCTCCCACCGCGACGGCCACCACCAGCGCGCCCAGCGCCACCGGGGCCGACCACGCTGGGGCGAGGCGCAGGGCGAGGAGCCACGCGAGCGCGATCGCCCCCGCGGACAGCGGCAGCTCGGCCACCCCGGTCACCGCGCGGGCGCAGAAGGGCAGCAGCACCCCGGCGAGCACGGCAGCGGCCAACGACGGGGGCAGCCGTGAGATCGCCCGGGCCAGGGGACGCAGGACCCCGGTGACGGCGACGAGCAGACCGGTGATCAGCAGCGCGCCGACCGTCGTGGCGAAGCCGCCCGGCAGCTCGCCGGCCCCGACGAGCACCGCCGCGCCCGGCGTGGACCACACGATCGCCACCGGCAGGCGCCAACGGGCGCTGGCCACGATGCTGGCGATGCCCAGCGCCGCGCAGGTGACCGCGAGGCCGGCGGCGACCTGGGCGGGGGTGGCGCCCGCGGCGCTCAGGCCGGCGATGACCACGGCCACGGAGCCCGCGTAGCCGATGGCGGTCGAGGAGATGCCGGTGGCGACGGCCTGGGCGCTGACGTCGCGGCGCCGGCCGGGGCGCGGAGCAGGACGTCCGGAGGGTCCGGCGTCCGCGGAGCGCCCGGGGTCCGCCACGGGCGCCAGTGAACCACCGCGCCCACCCGCGGGGTCCCGGAGCCGGCGCGACGAGATGGTCCGTGGCGACAGGGCCCCGCGTGCGCCGGGTCACGACGGGGTGTTCCATCGTCGCGTGGCCGACATCTCCCCCTCGACGCTCCCGTGAGCGCTGCGGCACCCGCGGCACCCGAGGTCACCTACTCCTCGGCCGCGGGCCGGTGGATCCTCCTCGTCTCGATCCTCGGCTCGGGCGTGGCCGGCCTCGACGCGAGCGTCGTCAACGTCGCGCTGCCCACCATCGGGACGGACCTCGGCGCCGGTCTCGCCGACCTCCAGTGGACGGTGACGGCGTACACGCTGACGCTGGCCTCTTTCATCCTCGTCGGCGGGTCGCTCGGCGACCGGTTCGGCCGGCGCCGCGTCTTCCTCGTGGGCGTCGTGTGGTTCGCGCTCGCCTCGCTGCTCTGCGGCCTCGCGCCGAACGCCGGCGTCCTCATCGGGGCCCGCGCCCTGCAGGGCGTGGGCGGGGCGCTGCTGACCCCGGGAAGCCTGGCGATGATCCAGGCCTCGTTCGCCCCGGGCGACCGCGCCAAGGCCGTCGGGGCGTGGTCGGGGCTCAGCGGCGTCGCGACCGCCGTGGGGCCGTTCCTCGGCGGGTGGCTCGTGGAGAGCATCTCCTGGCGGTGGATCTTCTTCATCAACCTGCCCGTGGCCGCGGTGGTGGTGGTCCTCGCGCTGCGCCACGTCCCCGAGACCCGGGCCGACGGCGCCTCCGAGCGGGTGGACCTCGCCGGGGCCGCCCTGGGGGCCCTGGCTCTCGCCGGGGTGACGTACGCCCTCATCGAGGGGCCCGAGACCGCCAACGCGCTGCCCTGGCTCCTCGGCGCGGCCGGCCTCGTGGCGGGCGCGGCCTTCCTGCTCGTCGAGGCCCGCTCGCGCGCCCCGATGCTGCCCCTCGGCATCTTCCGCTCGCGGCAGTTCAGCGCCACCAACGCGGTGACGTTCCTCGTCTACGGCGGCTTCGGCGCGGTGTTCTTCCTCCTCGTCATCCAGCTGCAGGTGGTCTCCGGGTACTCCCCGATCGCGGCGGGCACCTCGATCCTGCCCGTCACGGTGGTGATGCTCCTGCTCTCCTCCCGGTCCGGGGCGCTGGCCTCGCGCATCGGCCCCCGCCTGCAGATGAGCGTGGGCCCGGTCGTCGTGGGGCTCGCCCTGCTGCTCATGGCGCGCGTCGGGCCCGACGCCTCCTACCTCGTCGACGTGCTGCCCGCCGTGGCGCTCATGGGCCTCGGCCTGGCGATCGTGGTGGCGCCGCTGACGTCCACGGCGCTGTCCTCGGCCCCCGAGGAGCTCGCCGGGCTGGCGTCGGGCGTCAACAACGCCGTGGCGCGCGCCGCCGGCCTGGTCGCCGTCGCCGTGCTGCCCGCTCTCGTGGGCATCAGCGGCGAGGTCTCGCAGGACCCGGCGGCCTTCGACTCCGGCTTCTCCGTCGCGATGGTCGTCTCTGCGGCCGTGGTCGCCGCCGGCGGGCTGCTGGCGGCGGTGACCATCCGCAACGACGTCCTCGACGGCGACACCCCCGACGAGACCGCGGCCGAGAGCACGCAGGGGCACGGCGACCAGCCACCGGCTCCCGGCGCGGACCGGCACCACAGCCACTGCGGCGTGGGAGCCCCGCCGATGGTGACCTCCACTCCCGGCGGGCACGAGGGCGCGTGAGAGCCGGGCACCACGGCGTCCCTCACGGCGTCTCGTCCGGCGTCAGTGGTTCCGAGCCGCCCTCGAAGGCGGCGCGGTCGCGTTCCAGCACCGCACGCACGCCGGTCGGCGTCCGCCCGGTGACGGCGCGCACGTCGTCGGTCAGGCCGGCAGCGATGCCGACGCGGGCGGTCGTGTAGATGACGGACGTGACCGCGATCATGCCCGGCGCCATGCCCCAGGAGCGGGCCCGCCGCACGTACTCGACGAGACCCGGGGCGCGGTAGGTGATCCGGCGCCCCAGCACGTTGCTGAGCTGCGCGGCGACCGCGTCGTAGGTCAGCGCCTCCGGACCCGTGGGCGTGTACGCCCGTGAAGCGTGCGCGCCGGGGTCGAGCAGAGCGGCAGCGGCCACCGCGGCGACGTCCTCGGCGTCGACGAACGCGGTGCGACCGTGTCCGGCGGGCATCAGCAGCTCGTCGTGCTCGCGGACCTGGGCGCCGTGGACCCGGGCGAGGTTCTGCGTGAAGAACGAGGGCCGCAGAGACGTCCACCCCATCCCCGAGCTGCGGAGCCAGGACTCGATGCGCGCGTGGGGCACGATCTTCAACCGGTCCGCGCCCTGCACGGAGAGCAGGACCACGTGGCGCACACCGATGGCCCGGGCGGCGGAGAGCGCGGGGGCGACGTCGCGCTTGACGTTCCCGACCTGCGGGGGACGCAGCAGGAACATCGTCTCGACGTCGGTGAACGCCGCGGACCACGTGGTGGGGTCGGTGAGGTCGAAGCGGACCTCCTCGATGCCCTGCCCGCTCTCCATGCCCGGGTGCCGCGTGGCAGCCCGCACCGGAGCACCGGCCTCGCGCAGGGCCGCGACCAGCGGAGCGCCTACCGTGCCGGTGGCACCGGTGACGAGGACGGGGGACGGATGGCTCACATATGCACGATACAATTATGAGCGTGGAGGGGCTCGCCGAGATCGACGACGCGCTCCTGCGCCTGCGACGGTTGTGGAGCGCCTCGCGCCACCGGATCCTCGACGACCACGGGGCCGCCGTGGACATCTCCAGCCTCATCGTCGTCGAGGCCTGCGCCCGTGGGGCGGCCGACGGTCACGAGGTGACCGTCGGCGACGTCGGGGCGCTCGCCGACGTCGCCCCGTCGACCGCGACCCGCTTGGTCGACCGCGCCGCAGCCTCGGGGTGGGTGCGCCGGACGACGTCGTCGACCAGCGCCCGCCGCACCGCGCTGGTGCTCACCGACGACGGGGCAGCCCTGCGCGAGCGCGCGGTGGGAGCCCGCCGGTCCTGGCTCGCCGCCCATCTCGCGGGATGGGACGACGCCGACACCGCCCGGCTCGGCGCGCTGCTCACCCGATTCGCCGACGGCCTCGACCCCGCGTGAGCGCAGCCGGGCTCACCCGGCCACCCGGCGGCGCCTGCGGTCTCACGGCGCCGCGAGCGCCGCCAGCACCGGCTCACCCCGCTCGGCCCGCCACCACGCGACGGTCTCGCGTGCGGCCTCGTCCAGCGGCGTCGGCGCGAACCCCAGGCGGTGCTGCGATCGCGAGGAGTCCATGACGAACGGCTCGGTGAACTGGTAGCGCATCTCGCCCAGCTCCCGCAGCGGCCCGGGCACCAGGGAGCCGAGCGTGAGCAGCGCACCCGGCATGACGCCGACCCGGGCGCTCGTCCCCGCCGCGGCGGCGAAGGCCTCGGCCATCTGGCGCTGCGTCACCGCTGGGCCGGTCGGCGCGTGGAGCACCGAATCCCACAGGTCGCTGCGTCTGGCGGCGATGACCATGGCGCGGGCGAGGTCCGGCAGGTAGGTGAAGGAGTGCGGCTGGTCGGCGCTGCCGAGCACCTGGACGCGCTCGCCGTCGATCACGGGGACGACCATGCGGGCGCCGGCGTGCGCGCCGTCACGGGCGAGAGGGCCGAAGTAGTCCGACGCCACCACGCCCACCGTCGGGGCGTCGCTCGCCGCCCGCGCCGCGAGGAGCTCGGTGCGGACCCCCCGCTTGCCGCCGGTGGCGTCGCGGGGCCCGTCCTCGCTCATGGGTGCGCCGGTGGCCGAGTACGCGTAGAGGCTCTCGGGGAAGACGACGACGGCGCCGTCCGGTGCCGCCGCCAGCACCGAGCGCTCCGCCGCGAACAGCTCACGACGCCACGCCTTCTAGGAGTACGCGGTGTGCGCGCAGTGGTGGACCGCGGTGGCCCCGGCGAGCAGCGGTCGCAGCGCGCGGGCGTCGCGGGCGTCGGCGGCCACCTGCTCCACGAGCTCGTGGTCAGGGCCGGAGCCGCACCGGGTGATGACGCGGACGTGACGGCCTCGCTCGACCAGCTCGGCGATGACGCTGCGGCCGATCGGCCCAGCCCCGATGACGACGTCGGTGGTGCCCATGGTGGTCCTCCTCCAATAGGGAGAGCGGTGCTCTCGCTCGTGACGAACACTGCGCCCCCGGCCGCCGAAAGTCAAGAGCGCTGCTCTCCCTAGAGGACATCGCTCTCGCTCCATCCGGCAGACTGGACCCATGACCACCCCGCGCGAGCAGGCGCGCCAGCGCACCATGGCTGAGATCGTCCGGATCGGGCGCGAGCACCTGGCCACCCAGGGCGCCGCCGCGCTGTCGCTGCGCGCCGTGGCCCGCGACCTGGGCGTCGTCTCCTCCGCCGTCTACCGCTACGTGCCCAGCCGTGAGGAGCTGCTGACCCTGCTGGTGGTCGACGCCTACGCCGAGCTCGGTGAGGCCGTCGAGCGCGCCGAGGCGGCCGTGGCCCGCGACGACCTGGCGGGCCGGTGGAGCGCGCTGACCCACGCCGTGCGTGCGTGGGCGCTGGCCGAGCCGAGCCGCTACGGCCTCGTCTTCGGGGCGCCGGTGCCGGGCTACTTGGCGCCCGCCGAGCGCACGACGGGCGCGGGCACGCGCGTCATCACCCTGCTGCTGCGCCTGGTGGCTGACGCCGCTGCGGCCGGCGCGCACCCGCCCACCCCGGCGCAGCCCGTGCCACAGACTCTCCTGTCGGACGCCGAGCGGGTGGGCTCGGACCTGGGGCTCGACATCCCCCCGGACATGCTCGCCGCGACCGTCCTGGCGTGGACGGGGATGTTCGGGGCGGTGAGCTTCGAGGTCTTCGGGCAGTACGGCGCTGACACCTTCACCGAGCCGGCGCAGCTGTTCGACGCGCTGGTCGGCCTGCTCGCCGGCGTGCTGGACCTTAACGTCAAGGACCATGTTTAACATTGGTCGATAAACTATCTCTCCCGCGCTAAGGTCGAGGGATGGACCGCGCGCGCAACCCCTACACGCCCAACGCCGGCGCCCCGCCACGATTCCTCGCGGGCAGGCGGGCCGAGGTGGACGACTTCCGCGTGCTGCTCCAGCGGCTTCAACGCGGATACACGGAGCAGTCGGTCATCGTCACGGGCCTGCGCGGGGTCGGCAAGACGGTCCTGCTCGGTCAGTACCGCCGCATCGCCGAGGAGGAGGAGTGGGTCGCCGTCGAGGCCGAGGTCACGAAGGCGACGCCCTTCGGGCCCCAGATCGCCACCCTGGCTCGACGTGCGCTGCTCCAGGTGTCGCCGAGAGCACGATGGGGTGAACGCGCGAGGATCGCCGCAGGAATCGTCAAGTCCTTCTCCCTCACCGTCCAGCCCGACGGCTCGCTCGCCGCCGGGCTGGACGTCGAGCCCGACGAGGGGCGCGCAGACACGGGGAGCCTGGCCGAAGACCTTCCTGATGTCTTCCAGGCATTGGGTGAGGCGGCGCAAGAGCGAGGCAAGGGCGTGGTGTTCCTCTTGGACGAGGTGCAGTTCCTCGGCCGCGCCGACCTCGAGGCGCTGATCGGCGCCGTCCACCGCACCGTCCAGCGACAGCTTCCGATCACTTTCGCCGGAGCGGGGCTACCGCAGCTTCCCGGGCTGGCTGGTGAGGCCAAGTCCTACGCCGAGCGCCTGTTCACCTTCCCCGTCATCGGCGAGCTCCCCCCCGCGGCTGCGACGGAGGCCCTGGTCGAGCCCGCTCTCGCGGAGGGCGTGGAGTACGAGAGCGCCGCCGTGGACCACATCGTCGGATACACCGAGGGCTACCCCTACTTCATCCAGGAGTTCGGCCGTGCGGCATGGGGCGTGGCAGAAGGACTCGGCATCACGGCAGCCGACGCGCGCGTCGCCCAGGACGTCGTCGAAGCGGAGCTCGACGAGAGCTTCTTCCGCACGCGCGTGCAGCGTTCGTCCGCCGAAGAGCTGCGATACATGAGAGCCATGGCTGAGCTCGGCCCGCAAGCCCACAAGGCCGCAGATGTCGCCGATGTCCTCGGACGCGCCTCTGAGCAGGTTGCCCCCCTGCGGGCGCGGCTGATCCACAAGGGTCTGCTGTACACCCCCCGGTACGGCTACGCGAAGTTCACGGTGCCTCAGTTCGACCGCTTCCTGCGCCGCCAGGTGCCTCTCGGCCCGGGGGTGGCCGACGATGACGCCGCCAGATGACGCAGCTCCTGCGTGCCCAGCAGCGCGGCGAAGCGGCGACCGTCCCGGCGGGTGAAGAACGGGTCACGAGTCGGCCACACGACCTCGGCGCGGCCGTCCAGGTGACCGAGCCCGGCGCTGGCGCGCAGCAGCGTCTCCGGGGCCATCGAGCGGAACAGAGCGCGGAGGTCGTCGAGCACCGCGTCGTCCGCGAGCGCCGGCGCGAGGAGCTCGGCGACGTGCTCGAGGCCGAGGCCCCGGGCGCTGAGCACGTTGAGCGGCCCAGCATCGGTGAGCGCCGGGGGGCCGCGAGAGCAGCCGCAGCACCAGGCGCATCGACCAGCGCCACCGTGCCGCGAGCACGAACCCCTTCAGCGCCGGCGGTGGCAGGCGTTCGAGCACCTCGACCAGCGCGTCGGCGAGGTCTGGCAGCGTCAACAGCGAGCGCTCGTGTACCGCGCGGTGGTGGGCTCCGAGCGGGAGGTCCGGCACGATCACGGTCACCTCGTCGTCGATGTGATCCACCGTGGCGTCCCAGAACCGTCCGGTCATGAGGGCGCCGTGGACCCGAGTCGGCGCGGGGCCGAGGTCGGTGGGGATCTCGGAGGTGACGGGGGTGGTGCTGAGCGTCATGGCGGGCTCCTTGATCGATGGTGTAGCGATCGCTACACGCTTGACGACGTAGCGCCTGCTACATGGCCCGTCAACAGGCTCCTCGCGGCCGTCCGGAGCAGCGGGAGGCCTTCCTCGCCGGCGCCGTCGACCCCGTGCCGGCCCACGGGGTCGCCTCGCTGTCGCTGCGCCCGCTGGCCGCCCCGCTCGGCACTAGCGACCGAATGCTCCTCTACTACTTCGGCACCCGCGACGCCCTGCTCGCCGCCGTCCTGGACCGCGTGGGCGAGCAGCTGCTCGGCGCCGTGGCGGGTGCGCTGCCCAGCGAGCGCGTGCCCCCGGCCGACCTGCTGGCGGACCTCTGGTAGGTGGTGCGCTCCGGCGACGGCGAGGGCTCGCTGCGGCTCTACTTCGAGGTCGCGGGGCTCACCGCCTCCGGGCGGGAGGAGTTCACCGCCGCGTCCAGCGGCGTCGGGCGGGGCTGGCTGACGTGGGCGCGCGCGCACGTCGACGTTCCCGAGGCCGAGCGGGACGGAGCGGCCGCGGCAGTCCTCGCGGTGATGGATGGGCTGCTCCTGCTGCGTTTCGCGGTGGACGACGGAGCAGCCGAGGCCGCGGCCCGGTGGTGGGTCGCCCGGCTCGGCGGCGCGGGGCGAGAGCCCTCGCACGGCTGACGGGCTGGTGGCGCTCAGGGCTCGAGAGCCCACACCACTTGTTGACGGATCGTGTCCGCTCTGTCACTGTTCGGCTCGTCCTGCAGCACACCGTCGCGCTGAGAGGCCCACCATGACCACCCCGAGCACCCTCGCCCGATGGGCACGCGCCAGAACGGTGCTGGTCATGGCCGCCGCGTCCTCGCTGCTGGTCACCACCGCGGCCACCGGCACCGCCGCACCTGCCTCGTCCAGCGAGCCCGCGGCGACACCGGTGGGCGCTGCCCCCGTCGCTGCCGCCGCCGCCGCGCCGACCGCAGCGGACGTCGACGCCGTCACCTGGGCGCCCTGCGGCGAGGCGGTGCCCGGCTTCGACTGCGCCACCTACGAGGTGCCGCTGGACCACGCCGACCCGGGCAGCCCCGGCCTGCAGCTGGCGCTGGTGCGGCTACCTGCCACCGACACGGAGAACCGCATCGGCTCGCTGTTCCTCAACCCCGGCGGGCCGGGCGGCTCGGGCGTGGGCTTCGCGGTCGGCGCCGGGGAGCAGCTGAACCAGCTCACCCAGGGCCGCTTCGACGTCGTCGGCTTCGACCCCCGCGGGGTGAACGCCTCCGCGCCGGTGCGGTGCTTCGCGTCCACCGCCGAGGCGGTGCTCGCCCTGCCGGAGCTGGGCATCGACGTCGTGCCGGACAGCCCCGACGAGGTGGTCGAGCGCACCGCCACGACCGCCGCCTACACGGACCTGTGCGGGCAGCGCAACGCCGACCTGCTGCCGTACGTCTCCACCGAGGCCGTCGCCCGCGACCTCGACCTGCTGCGCGCCGCCGTGGGCGACGAGCAGCTCACGTACTACGGCATCTCCTACGGCACCATGCTCGGCCAGACCTACGCCAACCTCTTCCCCGACCGGGTGCGGGCGCTGGCCCTCGACGGCGTCATCGACCCCGTCGAGTACACCGCTGACGTCACGACGTTCCTGCGCGGCAGCCTCGTCGACGCCGACCAGACCTTCGAGGAGTTCTTCGACACCTGCGAGGCCGCCGGCCCGGAGCGGTGCGCGCTCGCGGGGAAGGACGGCCGAGCGGTGGCCCGCGGAATCCTCGAGACCATCCGGCGCGACGGGCCGCTCCCGGCCCTCGGCGCGCGGATCCCCGGCACCGTCGGCGAGGACGACCTCGTGGGCCTGGTGTTCAACCTGCTCTACAGCCCCGCCACCTGGCCGGCGCTCGCGCAGGCGCTCGACGTGGCCTCGACCGGGGACGGCAGCGCGCTGCTGGACCTCGCGCTGGTGGGCACCGAGGACCTGAGCCCCGACGAGCTGCTGGACCTGCCGTACAGCAACGCCCGCGACGCCTTGACCGCGACGCTGTGCAACGACACCGGGGACGACGGCGCGGCGGCGGACTGGCCCGCGGCGGCGCAGCGGACCGCTCTCGCCTCGGGGCTGTTCGGCCCGTACAACAGCTGGGCGATCGGCCTGCCGTGCGCCACGTGGCCCGCGGAGGCGGCGTCGCGCTACACCGGGCCGTGGGACGCGCAGACGGCCAACCCGGTGCTGCTCATCGGCACCACCGCGGACCCGATCACCCCGCTGACCAGCGCCGAGACGGTCGCCGCCCTGCTGCCCGGCTCGCGGCTGCTGGTGCACGACGGGCTCGGGCACACGTCCATCGCCGCCGGGCAGACGAGCACCTGCAGCCTCGCGGCCCTGCGCGGCTACCTCGTGGAGCAGCGGCTGCCCGCCGAGGGCACCGTGTGCCAGCCGGACTCCGCGCCCTTCGACCCCGCGCCGGGGCCCGCCGAGGGCATGAGCCCGCGCGGCATGCCGGGGGTGGACGTCGGGCCGCTCGTGGGTGCGACCATCCGGGGGTGATCGACGCCCCCGGCCAGAGCGCAGCCACGGCCGCGGCGCAGCGGCGGATCCTTCGGGTGCTCGTGGTGACCCAGCTGTGCGGCGGTGTGGGGCTGGCCGCGGGGGTGGCGGTGGGCGCCCTGCTGGCGCGCGAGCTCCTCGACGGCGACGCGCTGTCCGGCCTGCCGTCGGCGCTCTCGACGCTGGGCGGGGCGCTGGCCACCCTCCCGCTGGCGCGGCTGATGAGCGCCCACGGACGCCGCCCCGGGCTGACCGCGGGGTACGCCCTGGGCGCGCTCGGGTGCCTCGTGGTCATCGCGGCCGCCACGACGCGCAGCTTCGCGCTGCTGCTGGTGGGGATGGCCTGCTTCGGCGTCGGGAACACCACGAGCCTGCTCTCGCGCTACGCCGCGTCCGACCTCGCGCTGCCCGCCCAGCGCGGGCGCGCCACCGGCACGGTGCTCTTCGCCACCACCTTCGGGGCGGTCGCCGGGCCCACGCTCCTGGAGCCGATGGGCGCGTTCGCGCTGGCGGTGGGGCTACCCCGGCTGTCCGGGCCGTTCCTGCTCTCTTTCTGCGCCTACGTCCTGGCCGCGGCGGTCGTGGGGGTGATGCTGCGCCCCGACCCGCTCACCCTCGCCCGGGCGCACGCCCGCGCGGCGCCGGCGCCGGCGCCGGTCGAAGGCGCGGCACGCGCCGCCTCCCCGTGGTCGCTGCTCGCCCGAGGTGACGCCCGCGTCGCGGTGACCGCGATGGTGGCCGCGCAGCTGGTGATGGTCGCCATGATGACCATGACCCCGGTGCACATGACCGCGCTGGGCTTCACCCTCGGGCCGATCGGCCTGGTGATCAGCGGGCACCTGGCGGGGATGTACCTGTTCTCCCCGCTCTCCGGAGCGCTGGTGGACCGGGTCGGGGCGCACGCCACCATCCGCGCCGGAGCCGTGGTGCTGGCCGTCGCCGGCGCCGTCGGGATCCTTGCGCCCGACGGGTCCGCGGTGGCGATCGGCATCGCACTGTTCGCGCTGGGCCTCGGGTGGAGCCTCGCCCTGGTGGCGGGCAGCGCCCTGCTGACCGGAGCGGTCCCCGTCCACCGGCGCGCCGAGGTGCAGGGGCGCGCGGACCTGCTGCTCGGTCTGGCTGGCACGCTGGGGGGCGTGGGCTCGGGCCTGGTCCTCGCGCTGGGCGGCTACGTCGCCATCGCGATCTTCGTCCTGGTCGTGGCGCTGGTCATGGTGGGTCTGGGCGCGCTGCGACGGCGGAGCGCGCCCGCGCGGGAGCACCAGGACGCCTCCGGATAGGGCCTCACGGGCCGAGATCGGCGTAAGTATGCGCTGGCGTCTACTTCATGTAGCGTTCCCTCATGGACGACACGACGACCCTGCGGGTGCGCACGAGCACCCGAGACCGGGTCTAGGCCCTGGGGCAGCAGACCCGTCAGACCTCTGATGCCGTGGTGGCCAGAGCCGTCGAGCTCTACGAGCGGGAGACGTTCTGGGCCGCGTGGGATGCCGCACAGCAGTCGATGACGCCTGAGGAACGGGCTCAGGACGCCGCCGAGCTGGCTCCGTGGGAGCGCGCCAGCGCCGCCGACCAGCTCGCTCGCGAACGAGCGGACCATGCTGACCGGTGAGCTGTGGGCCATGGACCTCGGTGAGCCGGTGGACCCGGAGGCCGGCTTCGCCCACCCGGCGCTGGTGGTCTCCCCGATCAGGTTCAGCGGACCGCTACGGGTGGTCTGCCCTCTGACGACCACGCGCCGCAACTACCCCTGGCGCATCGTGGTCGAGCCCGAGGCCGGCACCGGGTTGCGCCACACCTCGTACGTGCAGGCCGAGCACCTGCGATCGATCTCCACGGTGCGAGGGGTCCGGCGCATCGGCGCCGTCGACCCGCTGACCCTCGCGCAGGTCCGACGAGCGATGACCCTGCTGCTCGACCTCCCCTGAGCCGTCCCCTCGACGGCAGTCAGGGTCCCCTTCTCGGACGTCGGTGACGGACGACCTCGGCGCCGCGATCACCCGTGACACGGACCGTCCCGGTGCGCCGGCTCGACACCGACGCAGCCCGTGGCCCCGCTCAGCGAGCGAGCACGCGCCGCACCGCAGCGGCGACCACCGCGACGAGGCCCGCAGCGGCGACGACTCGCACCGACGCCGGCCGCTCGCTGGTGGCGATCGTGCCCAGCGCCCAACCCGCGGTGGACGCCAGGGGCAGCGCGCCGCGGCGGCTGCGGGTCACGGCCGTGGCGGCGGCGACCGCGCCGGCACCCAGCGCGCTGCTGGAGGCGGCGACCGTGGTGGAGGAACCTGGATCGGCGCCGAGGCTGCCCGCGACGCTCGCGGCGTTGACCAGGGTGGCGGCGCCGGTCCAGCCCAGCAGCATCCCGGTGCTCACCGAGGCGGCCCGCCCCGCGAGCGACTCGGCGGGCTCCTGGAGGCGGGCGTGCGCCGTGGCGGTGAGGCCGGCAGCGAGAGCGAGGACGGGTGGCCCCAGGACGTAGCGCACCCGCTGGGTCGCCACCGCCCACGCCACCAGGGAGGAGTAGGCACCGACGAGCCACCACCCGTGGCGACGCTGCTCGCGCGTGGCCGCCGCGCGCGTCGCCAGCAGGCTGCTCGTGGTGGTGGCGAGGTAGATGGGCCCCCACACCGCGAAGGCGTAGCCCGGCGGGGTGATGACCGAGGGATTCTCCCGCGAGCTCTCGGCGATGCCGCGCCCCCCGAGGCGCGTGAGGAGCGCTGGCGCGGCGATCTGGGCGGCGTTGGCGACGACCAGCGAGCCCGTGCGCCAGCGGTCGGCGGACGTGACGGCGGCGGGGGTGGACCGATCCCGAGGGCTCTGCTTCACCGAACCATCCTGCATGATGCCGCGGTGGGGGCAGCTCAGCACGATCACGGCAGCGCCACCGTCGCCGACGGGGTCCGCGCCTGCGTCCCGATGCTCGTGGGAGCCGTCCCGTTCGGCCTGGTCACCGGCGTCGGCGCCGTCCAGGCGGGGATCGGACCCCTCGGGTCCACGGCGTGGTCCGTGGTCGCCTTCGCCGGCGCCGCGCAGCTCACCGCGTACGCGCTGATCGGCTCCGGCGCGTCGGTCGCCGTGGTGGTCGCGGCGGCGCTGATCGTCAACGCCCGCTTCGTGCTCTACTCCGTGTCGATCGCGCCGTACCTGACCAGCCTGAGCCGGCCCCGCCGCCTGCTCGCCGCGTACCTCATGACCGACCAGGCGTACATCACCTCGCTCGTCCGCTACCGCGACGGCCTCGACCCCGCGAGCCGCTGGCGCTTCTACCTCGGCGCCGGGTGGGCGCTGTGGGTCACCTGGCAGGTCACGACGCTGGTCGGGGCCCTGCTCGGCGGGGTGCTGCCCGAGACCCTCCCCCTGGGCTTCGCCGCTCCGCTGGCGTTCCTGGCGATGCTCGTGCCCACCGTCACCGATCGCGCCAGCCTCGTGGCCGCGGTGGTCGGAGGCACCGTCGCGGTGCTCGCGGCGCCGCTGGGGCCCGCCGCGCTGCTGCTGTCCGCGGTCTGCGGCATCGGTGCCGGTGCTGCGCTGGCCCTGCGCGGCACCGGCGACGGGCCGGCGCCGACCGCGACGGAGCAGACGCCGTGAGCACCACCGCAGCCGTCGTCGCGCTCGTGCTCGCCGGGCTGGGCACCCTGGTCCTGCGCGGCAGCGCCCTGCTGTTCGCCGAGCGGTTGAGCGACGTGTCCCCGCGCACCCAGGCGGTGCTGGCGATGATCCCGCCGGCCACCCTCGCCGCGCTCGTCGCCCCGCCGCTGCTGCTGCCCGACGGCTCGTTCGAGCCGCTCGGTCCTCAGGCGCTGGCCGGGCTGGTGGCCCTCGCCGTGGCGTGGCGCACCCGCAACCTGCTGGCCACGATCGTGGTGGGGCTGGTCGCCGTCGTCCTGCTGGAGCTGGTGCTGGGCTGACGGGAGCCGGGGCGGACCGGTCAGCGGTCCCCCGCCGCCGCAGCAGTACGTCGCCGGCCCTCCCGAGGCGTCGGGCGCCACACCGCGACCGCCAGCAGCGGCAGCACCAGGAGGAAGGCGAGGCGCAGGTCGACGAGACCGGAGAGCCCGGCGAGCGCCACCGGGGCGAGGAGGATGGCCGTCCCGGAGGCCAGCGCCCCCGCGCTGGCGCCGCGGCGCGTCCCGAGCCCCGGGACGGCGAGCAGCTCGGCCAGGGTGACGGGGTAGAGCAGCGCGGCGCCGAGCCCGGCGAGGAACAGACCCGCCGCCACCAGCACGGGTCCGGGGGAGGCCACCACGAGGGCGGTCCCGGCCAGGGTCACGGCTGCGCTCACCGGCAGCACCCGGGGCCAGCCGGCGAGGACGATCCCGCTGGCCCGGCCCAGGGCCATGCCCAGGGGGAAGACCGTCGCGGTGGCCACCGCCGCCGCGGCCGGCAGGCCGGTGAGCTGGAGGCGGGCCACGGCCCAGACGACGAAGCAGAACTCGACGGAGACCGCGGCCACCACGGTGACCCACCGCCGGCCCGCCCCGGGAGGACCGACCAGCGGGTGCGCGGTCCGGGCCGGCGCGACCTCCGTCGTCTCGGCGGGGGCCGCCGACGGGGCGGATGGCGCCGCCGACGGGGCCTCGGCCGGGGAGGTCACGCGGCCCCGCACCGCGGCGATGACCAGCAACGGCGGCACCATGACCAGCAGCGCGAGACGTCCGGCGCCCGAGACCGCGTCGAGGCCGCCGATGAGCAGCGGCGCGGCGATGCCGGCGGCCGAGCTGGCGGCGTTGACGGCCGCGAGACGGCGCGGGGCGTCAGCGCCGGCGAGCAGGGCCGAGACGGCGAGCACCACCGCCGCTCCGCCCGCCCCCAGGGCGAGGGCCCCGAGGACCACCACGGGCGTCACCGAGGCCACGGCCAGGGTCGCGGCGCCCAGCGCGAGGACCAGCGAGCCGGCGCGCAGGACCGTGTCGCCCCCGAGAGCGAGCAGCCGCGCGCCGACGGGCGCGACGATGACGAGGCCGGCGCCGAAGGCGGAGCTGAGCCACGAGAGGTCCTGGGGGGACACCTCGAGGTCACGGGCGAGCAGCACGAGCACGGCCCCGAGCGCCGCGATGGTGAACCCCACCGCCGACAGCGCCACGCCGGCGCGCACGTCGCTCCCCCCGCGGCGCACGCGTGGGGTCGGTCGCCCCGCCGTCACCGCTCGGCCGTCCTCGACCACGTCCACCATCCGCCCGACTCCCCGTCATCGTTTATGCTCGTATCCCGAGCATAACCCTGGGAGAGCTGATCCGTGAAGCCCACCACCGAGCTGCCATCACGCCGCGACGTCCAGCGGTGGGCCGCTGCCGCGGACGTCCTCGGCGCACTGCGCCGCCGACCGGGCACCACCCGTGCCGAGGCGGCCCACCGTCTGGGGATGAGCAGCGGCGCGGCAGCAGACCTCTCCGCCCGTCTGCGAGGCCTGCGCCTCATCAGCGAGGAGCCGGCGCCTCCCGCGGGGCGCGGTCGCCCGACGACGCTGCTGCGCGCCCACCCGGCCGGGCCGCTGGTCGTCGTGGTCGACGTCCAGCACTCGGGCGTCAGCACCGCCGTCGTCGACCTCGCCGGCCAGGTCCTCGAGCGCACCGTGCGGCGCCCCGCCGACCGGTCGCCGGAACGCGTCCTCGGTCTCGTCCGGGCTGGGCTCACCGGCGCTGCCGAGCGCCACGGCCCACGGCTGCGAGCCGTCTCGGTCGTCGTGGCCGCGACGGTCGCCCGCGGGCGCGTGGTGCAGTCCGCCACGCTCGGGTGGTCCGGTGTCGACGTCGCGGAGGCGGTGCCCTCCGCCCTCGCCGGCCTCCCGCTGCTGGTGACCAACGACGCCACGGCCGCGGGCCTCGCCGAGGCCAGGAGCGGTGCGCCCGGCGACGCCAGGGCTGTGCTCTACCTGGCGGTGACCGTGGGGGTCGGCGGGGTGCTCGTCGCCGACGGTCGTCCGGCGGTCGGAGCGCTGGGCGCCGGCGGCGAGCCGGGCCACCTGCCCTTCGGGGACCCCGCGCGGACCTGCCCGTGCGGGGCGCTCGGCTGCTGGGACGTGGAGGTCGACGGCCGCGCCATGGCGCGCCACCGCGGCGATCCGCCGCCCGCCGACCCCTCCGGGTACGCCGCCTCGACCCTGGCGTGCGCCACGTCGCACCACCCGGACCCCGCCTGCGTCGAGGCCGTGGCGCGGTGCGCTGCGGCCTTCGCCCGGGGCACCGCCGGGCTGGTGAACGCCCTGGACGCCGACCTCGTGGTCCTCGGCGGGCTGGCCCCCGCGTTGCGCGGCGCCGCCCCGGGCGCCTTCGCCGCCGCCTTCACCGGCGGGCTCATGCGCTGGCGGCGCGGCCACCCGCCCGTCGTCGTCGATGCCGCCCACGGCGCCGACGCCGCGCTGGTCGGCGCCGGCGAGCTGGCCCTGGACGCCGTGCTCTGCCCCGCGGGCCTGGCCGGCTGGGAGGCCGCGGCAGTCGAGGGGTGACCGGCGGCGCCCCCGCAGCCGTCGCTCGTCGACGACTTCCACCGTCGCGAAGCGGGACGACGCCGGGACCACAGGCGCCTAGCGTCGCCGCCATGGACGACGAGGACACGCTGTGGCAGCTGACGCTGGACCGCGACGACGGCGGGCGGTCCTTCGTCTACGCGGTCACGAGCACCGGCATCTACTGCCGCCCCACCTGCCCCTCGCGGCGACCGCTGCGGGCCAACGCCCGCTTCCACGGCAGCCCGGCCGCCGCAGAGGCTGCGGGCTTCCGGGCGTGCCGGCGCTGCACGCCTGACCACGTCGCCGCCGAGACGCAGGCTCTGTCCGCCCCCGTGACGGCAGCGGTTGCTGCTCTGCGGCAGGTGGGCGGCCCCCTCGGTGCCCCTGAGCTGGAGGCGGCAGCCGGTACCGGCATCCGGCAGCTGCAGCGAGCCTTCAGGCGGGAGGTCGGCGTGAGCCCGCGCGACTACGGCGAGGCGCTGCGCGTCGGCGGAGCCCGCGCCGCGCTCG
>JARICT010000044.1 GCA_029257185.1 Quadrisphaera sp. | reverse complement strand
TAGTGCAGGGACGCGTCGACGTCCGAGCCGCGCAGGCTCTTGATGAGCGCGGAGGCGACGTCGTAGTGCTGGTCACCCTCGCGGTCGTAGCGGACGACGGCCACGTCGACGGCCCGCTCGGCGACGTCCAGCGTGATGCGTGGCGCAGCGCCCCCGGCCCCCGCTTCCCCGGCCTGCGCCGTCCCGGCTCCCGCGACCAGCCCGGCCGCTGCCTCCAGCCCGGTCAGCGCCTTGCGGGCGTCCCCGCCGGCCACGCGCACCAGGTGCTCGGCGGCGTCGTCGTCCAGGGCCACGTCGCCGTCCAGCCCGCGGGGGTCCGCCACGGCGCGCCGCATGAGCGCGAGGACGTCCGCGTCCCCCAGCGGGCGCAGCGTGAGCAGCAGCGAGCGGGAGAGCAGCGGGGCGACGACGGAGAACGACGGGTTCTCCGTGGTCGCGGCCACGAGCACCACCCAGCCGGCCTCGACACCGGGCAGCAGGGCGTCCTGCTGGGACTTGGAGAACCGGTGGACCTCGTCGAGGAAGAGCACGGTGCGCTCGTCCATCACCTCGCGGGACCGCTTGGCGGTCTCCATCGCGGCGCGCGCCTCGCGCACGCCCGCGGTCACCGCGGACAGCGCCACGAAGCGGTGCCCGGCGCTGTGGGACAGCGCCTGCGCCAGGGTGGTCTTGCCGGTCCCCGGCGGGCCCCACAGGACCACGGACGCCGGTGCCGAGCGGCTGGCGGCGCCCTGACCGCCCTCGGCGAGGCGCCGCAGCGGCGAGCCGGGGGCGACGAGGTGGTCCTGGCCCACGACCTCGTCGAGGGACACGGGGCGCATCCGGACCGCGAGCGGGGCGCCGCGGTCGACGGGCGGGACGCCGGCCGCGCCGCCGGCGGACCCGCCGACCTCGCGCGCGGCGCTGAACAGATCGGTCATCCGGGCAGCGTGGCACGCCGGCCCTGCACCTCACGCCGACGGTCACACCCGTGGGGCACGCTCTCCCCCGTGCTGACCGCCCTCGCCCGCTCCATCACCCACCACCCGTGGCGCTACCTCGTGGCGTGGGTGCTGGTGGTGAGCGCCGCGCTGCTGCCGGCGCTCGGCGTGGTCGGCGACGGGCTGTTCTCCCGCCTCACCTCCGGCCAGGCGAGCGTCCCCGGCGAGGCGCGCACCGGGGCGGACCTGCTGGACCGCGCCGATCCCCGCGGACCGACGGTGCTGGCGCAGGTCGACGACCTCGACGCCACCGACCCCACCGACCCGGCGGTGCAGGAGGCCCTCGGCGCGGCGGTGGCCGACCTCGTCGAGCGCTCCGACGTGGCCACCGCCGCCGCTCCCCTCGCGCCGGTGCCCGGTCTGAGCCCCGGCGTGCCCCCGGAGGTCGCGCGCTCGCTCACCGCCGACGACGGCGACGGCGTCCTGATCACCGTGACGCTGGAGCCAGGCCTCGGCGAGACGCGCGAGGCCCGCGCCATGGACGCGGTCCAGGAGCGCCTGGAAGCGGTCGGCGGTGACCTCCCGGCGGCCGACGTGCGGGTCGCGTCCACCGCGGGCCTCGCCGAGGTGTTCTCCGAGGTGGTCGAGAAGGACCTCGTCACCGGCGAGGCCCTGGCCCTGCCGCTGTCCCTGGTCGTGATGGTCGTCGTGTTCGGCGGTCTGCTCGCCGCGGGCATCCCGCTCGTCGGCGCCCTGGCGTCCATCGCCGGCGGCCTGGGCGCTCTGACCGCGTTCACCCACGTCATCGACGTCGACGCCTCGATCGTCAACGTCGTCACGGTGCTCGGCCTCGGGCTCTGCATCGACTACGGGCTGCTGGTGGTCTCCCGCTACCGGGAGGAGCTGGGCGGCGCGATGGTCGAGGCCTACGTCGGGTCCGCACCCGGGGAACCGCCGCCGGACCCGCGGCGCCTCGGGGCCTCGAGGGCGCTGCGCGACCAGGCGCTGGTCGCCACCGTGGCCAGCGCCGGGCGGACCGTCGTCTTCTCCGCCGTGACGATCGGCATCTCGCTGTGCGGGCTGCTCGTCTTCCGCTCCGACATCCTGCGCTCCATGGGCCTCGGCGCCGCAGCGGTCGTCGTCCTGGCGCTCGCGGTGGCGCTCACGCTGGTGCCCGCCCTGCTCGTCGTCGGCGGCGCGCGCCTCACGCGGCCGGGCATCGCCACGAGGATCCCCGGGCTGCGCGTGCTCGCGAGGGCGCTGGGGGACGTCGCTCCGCCGGAGGGGGTGTTCAGCCGGCTGACCCGCCGCGTCCAGCGCCGGCCGTGGGTGACGGTCGCCGCGACGGTCCTCGTGCTCGGCGCCCTCGCCGCGCCCGCGACGCAGCTGATGCTGCGGGCCGACGGCGTGGAGCTGCTGCCGGTGGACAACCCCTCGCGGGTGTTCTTCACCGACCTCGAGGAGCGCTACCCGGCCGCTTCCGCCCCCACCGTCACGGTGGTCGCCGACGCGCAGCCTGGCGCGGTCGGCGGCTACCGCGACCGCCTGGCGGCCGACCTGCCGGACGCCGAGGTCGGCCCGCCCCGGCCGGTGGGCGACCTCACGGCGGTCGACGTGCGCGCCGCGCCAGGCGCCTCCGACCCCGAGCAGCGCGAGGTCCTCGACGCGGTGCACTCCCGGGACGCACCGTTCGAGACCTACGCCACCGGTCAGCTGGCCGGCACGTCCGACTTCACCGACGACCTGCTGGACCGGGCGCCGTGGGCGGTCGCCCTGGTGGCCGGCGCGACGTTCGTGCTGCTGTTCCTCATGACCGGGTCGGTGCTCGTGCCCGCGACCGCGCTGGTCGCCAACGTGCTCTCCCTCGGCGCCGCCGTGGGCGTGCTCACCCTCGTCTTCCAGGACGGCTGGTTCGAGGGGCTGCTGGGCTTCACGTCCAACGGCGGGGTCGAGTCCTTCGCCGTCCCCCTCACGCTGGCCTTCGGCTTCGGGCTGGCGATGGACTACGAGGTGTTCCTGCTCGCGCGGATCCTCGATGCCCGCCGCTCAGGGCTGCGCACCGACGCGGCCGTGGTCGCGGGCCTGCAGCGCTCGGGCCGGATCATCACCTCGGCGGCGCTGATCATCGTCGTGGTCTTCGCGGGTTTCGTCGCCGGGGACCTCCTCGCCATCAAGCAGGTGGGCCTCGGGCTGGCCGTCGCGGTGGCCATCGACGCGTCGCTGGTGCGCATGCTCCTGGTGCCGGCGTTCATGACGGTGCTCGGGGAGGCGAACTGGTGGGCGCCGCGGCCGCTGCGGGCCCTGCACGACCGCTTCGGGATCTCCGAGGAGGGAGCGGCCGCGGAGCCGGCCTCGAGCGCGAGCCACCGGAGCGACGTACCGTCGTGACGTGAGCATCGACGCACCCCGCTCCCCCGCCACCTCCCCCGCCCCGACGCAGCGCCCGGCCGACACCACGCTGGGCGCCCTGCGCGCCACCGGCCACGCGCTGCGCGACGTCAAGGCCGAGCTCCGCGAGAACCTCCTGCAGCGCATGCGCTCGGGAGAGGACCGCTTTCCCGGCATCGTCGGGTTCGACGCCACCGTCCTGCCCGAGGTCGAGCGCGCACTCATCGCCGGCCACGACCTCGTCCTGCTCGGCGAGCGCGGCCAGGGCAAGACCCGGCTGGTGCGCTCCCTCGTCGCCCTGCTCGACGAGTGGACCCCGGTCATCACCGGCTCGGAGATCGGCGAGCACCCCTACGACCCCATCACCCCCGGCTCCCGCCGCCGCGCCGCCGAGACGGGCGACGACCTCCCGGTGACCTGGCGCCACCGCAGCGAGCGCTACGCCGAGAAGCTGGCCACCCCCGACACCTCCGTCGGCGACCTCATCGGTGACGTCGACCCCGTCCGCATCGCCGAGGGCCGCTCGCTGGGCGACCCGGAGACCATCCACTACGGGCTCGTGCCGCGCACCCACCGCGGCATCGTCGCGATCAACGAGCTGCCCGACCTCGCCGAGCGCATCCAGGTCTCGCTGCTCAACGTCCTCGAGGAGCGCGACGTCCAGGTCCGCGGCTACACGCTGCGCCTGCCGCTGGACGTCCTGGTGCTCGCGAGCGCCAACCCCGAGGACTACACCAACCGGGGCCGGATCATCACGCCGCTGAAGGACCGCTTCGGCGCCGAGGTGCGCACCCACTACCCGCTGGACCTCGAGCTGGAGGTGGCCCTGGTGCGCCAGGAGGCCGACCTCGTGGCGACCGTCCCCGAGCACCTGCTCGAGACCGTGGCCCGCTTCACCCGCGGGGTGCGCGAGTCCCCCGCCGTCGACGCCCGCTCCGGGGTCTCGGCCCGCTTCGCCGTGGCCGGCGCCGAGACGATCGCCGCCGCGGCGCTGCGCCGCGCGGCCCTGACCGGCGACGAGGCGGTGGCCCGCGTCGGCGACCTCGACTCCGTGGTGACCACGCTGCGCGGCAAGGTCGAGTTCGAGGCCGGCGAGGAGGGGCGCGAGGAGGAGGTGCTCTCCCACCTGCTGCGCACCGCGGTCGCGGGGACGTTCCGCGCTCGGCTGTCCGGTGCGGACCTGTCGGCGTTCACCGCGCTGGTGGCCGACGGCGCGTCGATCTCCACCGGACCGCTCGTCACGGCCGCGGAGCTGCTGGAGCAGGTGGGGAGCGTCTCCGGGCTCTCGACGGTGATGGACCGGCTGGACGCGCGCGCTCCTGGTGACGACGGCGACGGCGAGGCCGGCTCCGCCGACGAGACGGACGGCGCGGCCCCCACCCGGGGGCGCGCCGCCGCGGCTGTGGAGATGGTGCTCGAGGGCCTGCACCTCACGCGCCGCCTCGGCAAGGACCGCGTGGGCGACGACGTCGGGGGCAGCGGCGGGAGCGGGCCCGCGGAGACCACCGAGCGCACCGTCTACGGGGGCTGAGGACGTGAGGGACGCCGACGGGCTCGGCCGCAGCGGGGGCGAGCGCCGCCCGCGGGGCTACCGCTACGGGCGCTGGAGCGGCGGGGCCGACCCCCTCGCACCGCCCTACGACGTGCGCGCCGCCGTCGACGAGCTCGGCGACCGCGTCATGGAGGGCTCGTCCGTCCGCGAGGCGTTGCGCGAGCTGCTGCGCGACGGCGTCGAGGGAGCCCAGGACCGGGGGGAGAAGACGGGGCTGCGCGGGCTCGACGCGCTGCGCGAGCAGCTCCAGCGCCGGCGTGGAGCGCTGCGCCGCTCCGGGGACCTCTCCGGCCCGCTGGCCGCCGCGCGCGAGGCGCTGGACCGCGCGCTGACCGACGAGCGCGCCGTGCTCGCGGCGATGGACGCCGCGCAGGCCGGTGACGGTGCCGACGGTGCCGACGCCGGAGGCCTCCCCAGCGACGAGCGCGTGCTGCGCGAGATGACCCTGGACACCCTGCCCCGCTCGACCGCCGGCGCGGTGCGGGCGCTGAAGGACTACGACTGGCTCTCCCCCACCGCCCGCGAGACCTACGAGCAGCTCCTCGAAGACCTGCGCGCGCAAGCGCTCCGTGCCCAGCTGGGGGCGAACGCGCTCGGGCCGGCCGGTGGCGGCGACGGTCAGGACGGGGACGCAGGAGCCGGGGAGAGCGGCGACGGCGCTGAGGCGGGCGCGGACCAGGCGGGCACCAGCTCCGCCGACCTCAAGGACCTCCTCGCCGACCTCAACACCCTGCTCGGCAAGCACGCCAAGGGCCAGGACACCCCGGAGGACTTCGCCGAGTTCATGGCGGAGCACGGCGACGCGTTCCCCGAGGACCCGCAGGACGTCGACGAGCTGATCGACGCCCTCGCCCAGCGCGCCGCGGCCATGGGACGGCTCATGCGCTCGCTGAGCAAGTCCCAGCGCAAGGAGCTCGCCTCGCTCATGGCGCAGGCCCTGGACGACGCCGACCTGGCCGCCGAGATGTCAGCGCTGTCCTCGCACCTGCAGGACCTGCGCCCGGGAGCCTTCGGCGGGCCGGGCGAGCGGTTCACCGGCGACGCGCCGCTGGACCTCGACGCCGGCACCGCCGCCATCGGTGAGCTCTCCGACCTCGACGCCCTCGACGACCAGCTCTCGATGGGCGAGCCGCTGTCCACCCTCGACGACGTGGACGTCGACGCGCTCGAGCGCCAGCTGGGCCCGGGGGCGGTGGCGCAGGTCGAGGCGCTGCGGCGCCTGGAGCGCGAGCTGCGCGAGCAGGGCTGGCTCGACGGCAGCCGCGAGGAGGACCTCATGCTGAGCCCCAAGGCGCTGCGCCAGCTCGGGCAGAGCGCCCTGGCCAAGGTCTTCGCGGACCTGCGCGGCGCCGGGCGCGGTGGGCACGACGAGCGCAGCGCCGGCGCCGCCGGTGAGGCGACCGGTGCCTCGCGCCCGTGGTCCTTCGGGGACGAGCAACCTCTCGACGCGGTGGCGACCGTGCGCGCCGCGGTGACGCGCCGGGCCGGCGAGCAGGCCGGGAGCGGGGCTGGACCGCGAGGATCCCTGAGGCTGCTCCCCGAGGACTTCGCCGTCGTCGAGACCGAGCGGCGCACCAGCGCGGCCGTCGCGCTGTGCGTGGACCTGTCGTACTCGATGTTCGCCGAGGACCGGTGGGCGTCGATGAAGCAGACCGCCCTGGCGCTGGCCCACCTCATCGCCACGCGCTACCCGCAGGACGCGCTCCAGGTGATCGGCTTCGGGCGCACCGCCGCGAGGCTCACCACGGCCCAGCTGGCGGCCGTGGAACCGTCCATGGTGCAGGGCACGAACCTCCAGCACGCGCTGGCGCTGGCCCGCCAGCACGTCGGGCGCCACCCCACGTCGCAGCCGGTGGTCCTCGTCGTCACCGACGGCGAGCCGACGGCCCACCTGGAGGGTGACGGCGAGGCGTGGTTCGAGTGGCCCACGTCGGCGGCGACCCTGCGCGCCACGCTCACCGAGGTGGACGCCATGACCCGGGCGCGCACGCCCATCACCACGTTCGTGCTCGGCGAGGACCCCGGCCTGCGCCGGTTCGTCGACGCGGTGGCGAGGCGCAACGGCGGACGGGTCATGGCGCCGAGCCCGACCCGCCTGGGCGAGTACGTCGTCAGCGACTACCTCCGCACCCGCGCCGGCGCCTGAGCGCGCCGGGAACCGAGCAGGTCCGCGCCGGAGCAGGACGGCGCCGGAGCGCGACTGCGCCCGGTACGTCAGGATGATGCCCGTGCAGCGCCCTGATCGTCCGCGAACGGCTGCGCTGTCGGCCCCCCGGTCCTGGCCGACGCCGGTCCGCGTCGCGGCCGTGGTCGTCGTGTACCTCGTCGTGTGGGCGCTGCTCGACGTCGTCGCCGCCCAGTTCGAGGCCGACGACGGCGTGTCGGTGTGGTACCCGCCACCCGGCCTGGACCTCGCCGTGCTGCTGGTGCTCGGGGTGCGGTGGTGGCCGCTGCTGGTGGCGTCGTCCGCGCTGCACGTGCTGGTGATCAGCCCCGACCAGATGGGTCCGCTCGCCGACGTCCTCTACGTCGTGATCACCGCCGGCGGTTACTCCCTCGCGGCGATGGTCCTCCTGCGGGTGCTGAGGATCGACCCCCGCCTTCCCACCCAGCGCGACGTCGTCTGGCTCGTGACGATCGCCGCCGGGGCCGCGGCGCTGCTGGTGTGCGCAGCGCGCGTGATGCTCCTCACCGCGGTGGGCGTGGCGCAGGACCGGTCCCTCGTGCTGAGCATCGCCGGCAGCTGGGCCGGCTCCGCGACCGGAATCACCATGCTCACGCCCGTCCTGCTCCTCGCGGCGCGGCGGTGGGTCCGTGGACGGGACGGGGAGTGGCCGGCCGCCTGGACGACGCGACCCCCGCTGGAGAAGGCCACCCCCCACACCCGGTCCCGGCTGGAGAAGGCCGCCCAGGCGGTCGTCCTGCTCGCAGCGGTCTGGCTCGCGTACTCGGGGGCGCCCGGGCGCTCGCTGGACTACACCTACCTCGTCTACGCGCCCCTGCTGTGGATCGCCGTGCGCGGCGGGCTGCCGGCCGCCGCCGGGGCGGTGCTGGCGGCCAACGTGCTGGCGGTGCTCCTCGCCGGGGAGCAGGCAGCGCCGGTGGACGGCGGGATCGCCCTGCAGTTCGGGCTCGTCACCCTGTCGGTGGCCGGCCTCCTGCTCGGAGCGCAGGTCAGCCAGCGCCGCCGGGACCTCGAGGAGCACCGGCACGCCTCGATGCACGACGCCCTGACGGGGCTGGCGAACCGGGCGCTGTTCGACGACCGGCTCGCGGCCGCCATGGCCAGCTCACGGGCTGACGCCGGCCACGAGGTCGGCATGCTGTTCTGCGACCTCGACAACTTCAAGCAGGTCAACGACTCCCTCGGGCACGCCGCGGGCGACCAGGTCCTCGTCGAGGTCGCCCGGCGCCTCACCGCCGCGGTGCGGGCCGGCGACACGGTGGCGCGGGTCGGCGGCGACGAGTTCGCGCTGATCCTGGACGGCGTCGGGGACGGGGCCACGCTGCCCGAGGTGGCTGCGGAGGTCACCTCCGCCCTGGCACAGCCGCACCGCGTCGACTCCGTCCACGACCGGGTGGTCGTGACCGTCAGCGTCGGGAGCGCCTCGAGCCGGGACGTCGTGACCACCGAGGACGGCGAGCCGGCCGGCTCGTCCCTGATGCGCGACGCCGACCTCGCCCTCCACCGCGCCAAGAGCGACGGTCGGGCGCGCCACGTCGCCTTCGACAGCGCCATGCACGCCAGCGCGCTGGGGCGGCTGAGCTCCGAGAGCGCCCTGCGCCGCGCGCTGGACGACGGGGAGATCACCGTCGTCTACCAGCCGATCGTCGACCTGACCGACGGCCGCGTGGTCGCCGCGGAGGCCCTCGCTCGTTGGACCACACCGTCGGGCGAGGAGGTGCCGCCGGCGCGCTTCACCGCGCTGGCCGAGGCGATGGGCCTCATCAGCGCCCTCGGACGCCAGGTCCGGGCGCGCGCGGTGGCCGACGCCGCCACGTGGGACGCGGTGGGACAGCCCCGGCTGTCGTTGAACGTCAGCGGCGCCGAGCTCTCGGAGCCCGACCTGGTGGAGGGTTTGCTGCAGCTGCTCGACGAGGCCGGTCTCTCACCCTCGAGCGTCGCCGTGGAGATCACCGAGACCGTGCTGGTGGGCAACGCCCCGGTCTGCGCGGACAACCTGGCGGCGCTGGCCGGCGCCGGCGTGCACGTGGTCGTCGATGACTTCGGCACCGGCTTCTCGTCCTTCGTCTACCTGCGCCGCCTGCCCGTCTCGATGCTGAAGGTCGACCGGTCCTTCGTCGACGGCCTGCCCGAGGACCGCCAGGACTCCGCCATCGTCCGGGCGATCCTGGCCATGGCCACCGAGCTGGAGCTGCCCGTGGTCGCCGAGGGCATCACCACCACCGCCCAGCAGGACTTCCTGCTCGAGCACGGCTGCACTCTCGGCCAGGGATACCTCCACGGCCGTCCCGGGAACAGCGCGTCGCTCGTCAGCGCCGCGTGGGCCTCGCGCTCGGCCGCGCCGGCCTCGTGCACCGGCGGCCCCGCGTCATGAGGACGGTGCGGTCGGCACCTCGCTCGAGGCCGCCTCGGCGCGCCCCGGGTCGCTCGGCGCCGCCGGGGTGTCCACCCCGGCCTCGCGCCGCTGCTGGGCGGTGATCGGCGCCGGAGCGGCGGTCAGCGGGTCGTAGCCGCCCCCGGACTTGGGGAAGGCGATGACCTCGCGGATGGAGTCCACGCCCGCCAGCAGCGCGAGGACCCTGTCCCACCCGAAGGCGATCCCGCCGTGCGGCGGGGCGCCGTACCCGAAGGCGTCGAGGAGGAAGCCGAACTTCTCCGCCACCGCGTCCTCGTCGAGCCCCATGATCGCGAAGACCCGCTCCTGCACCGCGCGCGAGTGGATCCGGATCGAGCCCCCTCCGATCTCGTTGCCGTTGCACACCAGGTCGTAGGCGTCGGACAGCGCCGAGCCAGGGTCGGACTCCATCGACGCCAGCGACGCTGGCTTGGGGGCGGTGAACGCGTGGTGCACCGCGGTCCACGCCCCGCCGCCCACGGCCACGTCACCGGAGGCGGTGGCCTCGTCGGCGGGCTCGAACAGGGGCGCGTCGACCACCCACAGGAAGCTCCACGCGCTCTCGTCGACCAACCCCGTCCGGCGGCCGATCTCCAGGCGCGCCGCGCCCAGCAGCGTGCGCGCCGCGCGGGCGGTCCCGGCGGCGAAGAACACGCAGTCCCCCGGCGCCGCGCCCACCGCGGCGGCGAGCCCTTCGCGCTCGGCGTCGGAGAGGTTCTTCGCCACCGGCCCTGACAGCGCGCCGTCCTCGCCGACGAGCACGTAGGCGAGGCCGCGCGCGCCCCGCTGCTTGGCCCAGTCCTGCCACGCGTCCAGCGTCTTGCGGGGCTGCGAGGCCCCGCCGGGCATCACGACGGCGCCCACGTAGGGAGCCTGGAACACCCGGAAGCCGGTCTCGGAGAAGTAGCCCGTGAGCTCGACGAGCTCGACGCCGAAGCGCAGGTCCGGCTTGTCCGAGCCGTAGCGGGCCATGGCGTCGGCGTACGTCATGCGCGGGATGGGGGTCGGCACGGTGTGCCCGATCAGCTCCCACAGACCGGCGACGACCTCCTCGGCCGTCGCGATGACGTCGTCGACGCCGACGAACGACATCTCGACGTCGAGCTGGGTGAACTCCGGCTGGCGGTCGGCGCGGAAGTCCTCGTCGCGGTAGCAGCGGGCGATCTGGTAGTACCGCTCGAGCCCGGCCACCATGAGGAGCTGCTTGAACAGCTGCGGGCTCTGCGGCAACGCATACCAGCTGCCCGGCGCCAGGCGTGCCGGGACGAGGAAGTCGCGCGCGCCCTCTGGCGTGGACCGGGTCAGCGTCGGGGTCTCCACCTCGACGAAGTCCGCGCCGCCCAGCACGGTGCGGGCGACGGCGTTGGCCCGGCTGCGCAGGCGCAGCGCGGCGGCGGGCCCGGGGCGGCGCAGGTCCAGGTAGCGGTAGCGCAGCCGGACCTCCTCCCCGGGCGAGGCGGCGGACTCCCCGGCGGCCTCGATGGGGAACGGCAGCGGCGCCGCGGGGTTGAGCACCTCGAGCTCGACGGCGTGGAGCTCGACCTCACCGGTGGCCAGCGCCGCGTTCTCGTTGCCGGAGGGCCGCGGCCGCAGCGACCCCGCCACGCGGATGCAGTACTCGCTGCGCAGGTCGTGGGCGCCGGAGGAGTCCAGCAGCTCGTCGCGCACCACGACCTGGACGATCCCGGAGGCGTCGCGCAGGTCGAGGAAGGCGACGCCGCCGTGGTCTCGGCGCCGGGCCACCCAGCCGGCGAGCGCGACGGGCGCGCCGCCCTCGGGGGTGATGTCGGCGGCGCGCAGGGTTCCGGCCTCGTGGCTGCGGAGCAAGGGGTGTCCTCTCGGGGGCTCGTGCGGTGACCCGTCGAGACTATCCGGGCACCGCGAGCGCGCGGCCCCCGTCGTGCCGCAGGCTTGCCCCGTGAGCACCCTCCTCCTGACCACCTCGACGCTGGCGCTCCTGGCCGCGCCCGCACCCGCGCCCAGCCCGGTGCCCGCCTCGTCGCTGGCCGGCGGCTCGGACGCCGTCGAGATCTTCGGCGTCACCCTCGTCGGCGTCAGCGTGACCACCGGCGTGAAGCTGCTCTTCACGGTGGCGTTCGTCTTCGCGGTCCTCGCGCTGCGGCGCCTGATCCTCGTGGCCTTCCGCAGGGTGCTGGGCGGCGAGGTCGCCGACCCGCGGCGCTTCTGGGCACGTCAGATCCTCCAGGTCGTCACCGCCGGGGTGCTCACGCTCGGGATCGTCTCCATCTGGATCACCCCGGAGACGGACATCAGCACGGGCATCGGCCTCATCAGCGCCGGCCTGGCCTTCGCGCTGCAGCGGGTGATCCTGTCCTTCGCGGCCTATGTCGTCATCCTGCGCGGCGACGTCTTCACCCTCGGCGACCGCATCGACCTCGGCGGGGTGCGCGGCGACGTGGTGCGCCTGGGCTTCCTCAAGACCACGATCATGGAGATGGGTCAGCCCCCCGCCGTGGCAGAGACCGACCCCGCGGTGTGGGTGCACTCCCGCCAGTACACCGGGCGCATCGTCACCGTCACCAACGGCGTGATCTTCACCGAGCCGGTCTACAACTACACGCGCGACTTCCCCTATATCTGGGAGGAGATCGTGCTGCCGATCGCCTACGCCGACGACCGTGCCGGCGTGGAGGCCCTGCTGCTGGAGGCTGCTCGCGAGCACGCCGTCGTCGAGGACCCGGGCGTCCACCGTGCGATGGGGGCGATGCGCCTGCGCTATGCCCTGTCCGACGCCTCCACCGAGCCGGCGGTCTACTGGCGGATCACCGACAGCTGGGTGGAGCTCTCGCTGCGCTTCCTCGTGCACGCCCGCGGGGTCCGCGAGGTCAAGGACGCCATGACGCGCCA
>JARICT010000177.1 GCA_029257185.1 Quadrisphaera sp. | reverse complement strand
ACCCGGTGCAGGCCCTGTTCGGCGACCGCGCCGTGAACCCCGCGGTGGCGGACCAGATCCGGGCCCAGTTCAACCTCGACAAGCCCTTCATCGTCCAGTACCTGCTCTTCCTCAAGGGCATCGTCACCCTGGACCTGGGCAACTCCTTCTCCGGCCGTCCCGTCATCGACGTGGTCGCCGAGCGCTTCCCCGTGACGATCCGCCTGGCGGTCCTCGCGCTGATCTTCGAGTCCGTGCTCGGCATCGCCGCCGGGCTGTGGGCGGGCCTGCGGCGCGGCGGCATCTTCGACTCGGCCGTGCTGGTGCTCTCCCTCGTGGTGATCGCCATCCCCATCTTCGTGCTCGGGTTCACCACCCAGATCATCCTGGGGCTCAAGCTCGGCTGGGTACGCCCCAGCGTCGGCCCTGACCCCGGGTGGGTGGGCCTGTTCCTCCCCGCTGCGGTGCTGGGCTCGCTCTCGTTCGCGTACGTGCTGAGACTCACGCGGGACTCCATCAGCGAGAACCTCCGCGCGGACTTCGTGCGGACCGCCACCGCCAAGGGGCTGACCCGCCGGCGGGTGATCATGGTGCACGTGCTGCGCAACTCCCTCATCCCCGTGGCGACGTTCATCGGCACCGACCTCGGCGCGCTGATGGGCGGGGCGCTCATCACCGAGGGCATCTTCAACATCAACGGCATCGGCAACCTGCTGTACCAGTCGGTGGTCCGCGGCGAGGGGCCCACGGTGGTCACCGTCACCACGGTGCTCGTGCTGATCTACCTCATCGCCTCCCTGCTCGTCGACCTCCTCTACGCCGTGCTCGACCCGAGGATCCGCTATGTCTGAGCCGAACCTGCGCAGCTTCACCGACCCCGGCGGCATGGAGCACGCCCAGGGCCAGGAACCCTTCGTCGCCGACCTCGAGGAGACGCCCCTGCGGGCGACCGACTCCGTCGACGAGGAGGCGCCGTCCGGCAGCCTCTGGGCGGACGCGTGGCGGACGCTGCGCAAGCGGCCGCTGTTCATCATCGGGGCGCTCATCGGGCTGTTCTTCATCTTCATCGCCATCTTCCCGGGTGCGCTGACCAGCACCGACCCTTCCCGGTGCGACCTCGGCAACACCCTCGGCGGGCCGCAGGCCGGCCACTGGTTCGGCTTCGACCGCCAGGGCTGCGACATCTACTCCCGGGTTCTCCACGGGGCCCGCGCCTCGGTGGTGGTCGGCGTCATCGGCACCGCGCTCGTGGTCCTCGTCGGAGGGGTTCTCGGCGCCGTGGCGGGCTTCTACGGCGGCATCTGGGACACCTTGATCTCGCGCGTGGTCGACATCTTCTTCGCCGTGCCGTTCCTCCTCGGCGCCATCGTCGGCATGCAGGCGTTCCAGGAGCGCACCGTCTGGGTGGTCGCCGCGGTGCTCGCCGCGTTCGGCTGGCCCCAGGTGGCGCGCATCGCGCGCGGCTCGGTGATCTCGCTGCGCAGCTCCGACTACGTCACCGCCGCGAGGGCTCTGGGCGCCTCCCGCGTCAAGACGCTCATCACGCACGTCGTCCCGAACGCCCTGCCGCCGGTCATCGTCATCGCGACCATCACGCTCGGCACGTTCATCGGCGCCGAGGCCACGCTGTCCTTCCTGGGCATCGGGCTCGACGCCTCCGTCGTCTCGTGGGGCGGCGACATCAACCGCGCGCAGTCGGTGCTGCGCAGCGCGCCCTCGAAGCTGCTCTTCCCCGCCGTCGCGCTCAGCCTGACGGTGCTGTCGTTCATCTTCATCGGCGACGCGCTGCGCGACGCCCTGGACCCGAAGGCGAGGACCCGGTGAGCGAGATCGCCCCCGAGCACGGCGAGACGGACCTCGACGAGGCCGGGACCTCCGCGGAGAGCGCGCGTCGTGCGGCCGCAGGACCCCGCCCGGGGGACGAGCCGCTCCTCGCGGTCCGTGACCTCGACATCGCCTTCATCTCCCCCCAGGGCGAGGACGTGCCCGCGGTGCGCGGCGCGAACCTCACCATCTACCCCGGTCAGACGGTGGCCATCGTCGGCGAGTCCGGGTCGGGCAAGTCGACCACCGCGGCGGCGATCATCGGTCTGCTGCCGGGGAACGGGCGCGTGACCGGCGGGGAGATCTTCTTCGAGGGGCGCGACGTGGTGAGCATCCCCACCAGGGAGGTCGTCGCGCTGCGCGGCTCCTCCATCGGCATGGTGCCGCAGGACCCGATGTCGAACCTCAACCCGGTGTGGACCATCGGGTACCAGGTGGCCGAGGGGTTGCGGGCCAACACGGACCTGCGTGGCAAGGACGCGAAGAAGCGGGCGGCCGAGCTCCTCACCGAGGCGGGGCTGGGCGACGCCGAGCGCCGCGCCAAGCAGTACCCGCACGAGTTCTCCGGCGGGATGCGCCAGCGCGCGCTGATCGCCACGGGGCTCGCCGCCCGCCCCAAGCTGCTCATCGCCGACGAGCCCACGTCGGCCCTCGACGTCACCGTGCAGCGCACGATCCTCGACCACCTGGGGACGCTGACCCGGGACCTGGGCACCGCGGTCCTGCTCATCACCCACGACCTCGGCCTGGCCGCCGAGCGGGCCGAGCAGCTGGTGGTGATGTACCAGGGCCGGGTCGTGGAGTCCGGGCCGGCGCGGCAGATCCTCAGGGCCCCGCAGCACCCGTACACCAAGCGCCTCGTGGAGTCGGCTCCGTCGCTGTCCTCGCGGCGGCTGGAGTCCACGGCGGCCCGCGCGGACGTCGTCACCGCGTCCCAGGAGCACGCCGTCGAGGTCGCCGAGCACGCCGGTACGGACGCTGCCACGGCCGTCCTGGAGATCGAGAACCTGTGCAAGACCTTCACCATCCGCGGCTCGGGGCGGCGCGGCGAGCCGCTCAAGGCCGTGGACGACGTGTCCTTCTCGGTGCGGCGCGGGACCACGATGGCGGTGGTGGGCGAGTCCGGCTCGGGCAAGTCCACCGTCGCGAACATGGTGCTCGGGCTGGAGACCCCCACGTCCGGCAGGGTCGTCTTCGACGGCACCGACGTGGCCGGGCTGGGGCGCAAGGAGCAGTTCGCGTTCCGGCGCCGGGTGCAGCCGATCTTCCAGAACCCCTACGGCTCGCTCGACCCGACGTTCAGCATCTTCCGCACCATCGAGGAACCGCTGAGGCTCCACCGGGTCGGCGACAAGAAGGCGCGCCAGGACAAGGTGCGCGAGCTGCTCGAGCAGGTGCAGATGCCCGCCTCGGTGATGTCGCGCTACCCCAACGAGCTCTCGGGCGGCCAGCGACAGCGCATCGCCATCGCGCGCGCCCTGGCGCTGGAGCCGGAGATGATCGTGTGCGACGAGGCGGTCTCCGCCCTCGACGTGCTGGTGCAGGCCCAGATCCTGCGACTGCTGAACGATCTCCAGGCCCACCTCGGCCTCACGTACCTGTTCATCACCCACGACCTCGCCGTGGTCCGCCAGATCGCGGACGACGTGTGCGTCATGCAGGACGGGCGCCTCGTCGAGCAGTCCACCACCGACGAGGTCTTCGACGACCCGCAGCAGGAGTACACCCGCACCCTCCTGGACGCCATCCCCGGCGGCGACCTGGCGGACGCCCTGGGCTGAGGTCTCGGGGCCCGGTGACTCGTGGCAGCATGACGAGATGACCACCACCGTCGGTGTCCCCTCAGAGATCAAGAACAACGAGAAGCGCGTGGCGCTCACCCCGGACGGGGTGAACGAGCTGGTCCACCACGGCCACCGCGTGCTCGTCCAGTCGGGCGCCGGGGCCGGGTCGAAGTTCAGCGACGAGGAGTACGCCGCGGTGGGCGGCGAGATCGTCGACGACGCGAAGGGAGTGTTCGACGGAGCCGACCTCATCGTCAAGGTGAAGGAGCCGGTGCCCGACGAGTACCACCTCTTCCGCGAGGGGCAGCAGCTCATCACCTACCTGCACGCCGCGGCCGACCGTGGGTTGACCGAGTTCCTGCTCGAGCGCCGGCTGGACTCCATCGCCTACGAGACGGTCACCGGGCCCCTCGGGCGTCTCCCGCTGCTCATCCCGATGTCCGAGGTGGCGGGGCGCATGTCGGTCCAGGCCGCGGCCCACCACCTGGAGTCCTCCTCCGGCGGAGCCGGCCTGCTGATGGGCGGGGTCCCCGGCACGCCCGCGGCGAAGGTGACGATCATCGGCGGCGGCGTCTCGGGCACGGAGGCCGCGAAGATCGCGCTGGGCATGCGGGCGATCGTCCGCGTCTTCGACACCAACCCGGGCAGGCTCGCCTACCTCTCGGACATCTTCGACGGCAGGGCGGACCTCGTGACGTCGAACCGGGCGCGCCTCGCCGCGTACGTCGCGGAGTCCGACGTCGTCATCGGTGCCGTGCTGATCCCCGGGGCGAAGGCCCCGAAGCTGGTGGACCGGGCCATGATCGCCTCGATGCGCGAGGGGAGCGTCGTGGTCGACATCGCCATCGACCAGGGCGGGTGCTTCGAGACGTCGCGCCCGACCACCCACTCGGACCCCACCTACGTCGAGGAGGGCGTCGTGCACTACTGCGTGGCGAACATCCCCGGCGCGGTGGCCCGGACGTCGACCCTGGCGCTGACGTCCGCGACCCTGCCGTACCTCGTGACCGTCGCGGACCAGGGGATCCGCGGTGCGGCCCGGACCTCGCCGCCGCTGGCCGACGGGCTGACGACGGTCGGCGGGCAGCTCACCAGCGTCCCGGTGGGCCAGGCCCACGACATCCCGGTGGTCGACGCCGCGACCGCCCTGGCCTGACCCGCGCAGCAACTCGCGCGCGAAACGCGACTCCTGGCGTCGTCCAGCAGCGTTTCGCGCGCGAGTTGTGGTGGTGGGGCGCAGCCGAGCAGCGTTTCGCGCGCGAGCCGCGGTGGTGGTGAGGTCAGACGGCCCCGCCGAGGAGCGTGCCGATGCCGAACGTCACCGCCATCGCCAGCAGCCCGACGCCCACGTTGCGCACCACCGCCGGGCGCACCGGAGCCCCACCGAGCCGAGCGCTGACCCACCCGGTGATGACCAGCGCGGCGGTGACCGCCACCAGGGTGACCGGCACGCGGGCGCCCACCGGGGGCAGCGAGATCGCCAGGAGCGGCAGCAGGGCGCCGAGGGTGAAGGACAGCATCGACGTGAACGCGGCCTGCCAGGCGCTGGTGCGCTCGTAGGGGTCGATGCCGAGCTCGATCTCCGCGTGGGCAGCCAGGGCGTCGCCCGCCGTGAGCTCGACGGCCACCTGCTGGGCCAGCACGGGGGACAGCCCGCGCTCCCGGTACATGCCCGCGAGCTCCTCGAGCTCCACCTCGGGCATCGTGGCCAGCTCGTGCCGCTCCTTCGCGAGGGCGGCGGACTCCGTGTCGGACTGCGTGGAGACCGAGACGTACTCCCCGCCCCCCATCGACAGCGCCCCGGCCACCATCGCGGCCACCCCGGCGACGAGGACGGCGCCGGGCCCGGGGGTCGCGCCCGCCACGCCGACGACGATCCCGGCCGTGGAGATGATCCCGTCGTTGGCCCCGAGCACGCCGGCCCGCAGCCAGTTCAGCCGGGAGCCGAGAGAGGCCGTGTGCGGTTCGTCGGGATGGCCGACCGCCCCGGCGGCGTCGGCGGTGTCGGTCCGATCGGTCACCGCAGGACCATCGACGCTCCGGCGGCTCCGCGCAAGCGAGGTGAGGCTGCGCTGAGGAGAATGGGGGACGCGGAGGGAGGCGGTCCGGGCTCCGCTCCGTGCCACCCAGCACGGAGCGCGGGAGCGTCTCGCCTGGCAGGGTGGCGGACGTGCTGGTGGTAGGGGCTGCTCTCGTCGACGACCTGGTCCGGCCCACCCGGCTGCTGGCCGCCCGGCGCACCGGTCCACCGGAGCTGGCGGGCGGGTGGGAGCTGCCCGGCGGGAAGATCCATCCGCGGGAAGCCCCGACGGATGCGCTGCGCCGTGAGCTGCGCGAAGAGCTGAGCGTCGGTGTCGAGCTCGGCGCCGAGCTGCTGCGACGCGACGCCGACGGCGCTCACCCCGACGCGCCGCGACGGGACACGAGCGAGACCGGCTGGACCGGTGCCTGGCCGCTGCCGGCGCTGGCCGGCGCAGACCTGCCCCGGGGCCTGCTGCGGGTCTGGCGGGCACGCGTCAGCCAGGGGGAGGTGACGCTGGGCGCCGACCACGATGCCTACCGGTGGTTGGAGCGCGGCGAGTGGTTCGACGTCGCGTGGCTGGACGTCGACCGGCCCGTGGTGGCGCGCTTGCAGGCCGAGACGGGCGGGACGTCGCGACCCCGCGGGAGCTGAGCCCTATCGGTCAGAGCACGAGGTTCGTGCGCAGCCGGGTCTCGACGGCGACCAGTGCGACGACGTCCAGGTGTCCCACCGTCGACATCAGCCGCTGGGTGCTGATGGTGCGCAGCTGCTCGGTCTGGACGTACGACACCTCCGGCAGTCCTGACTGCGCCGGCTCGATCTCCACGTGGCTGGGCCATCCGTGCCGGGTCCGGGTGACCGCGCAGACGACGACCAGACCGGTGACCGCGAGGCTGTCGTGCGAGACGACGAGGGCTGGCCGCTCGAAGCCGGCCTCGTGCCCGATCGGCACGCTCAGGTCGACCCGAACGATGTCGCCCCTCGACAAGGTCACCGTCTCGGTGCACCGTCAGCAGTCATCGCGCGGTCCCACAAGGCCGCCTCGGACTCTCGCTCCTCACGCTGTGCAGAGGTCTCCTGATGCGCAGCATCGGCCATGCGTGACCAGTAGAGGGCGTCGAGCGCCTCGCGCACCACGGCGTCCGTCGATCTCCCGCTGCTCGAGCGCAGCGCGGCGATGCGCGTCGCCGTCTCCGTGGCGATGCGTACGGTCGTGGTGCTGGTAGACATGGATGCACTCTACCGGTGTAGACGTATTGCGTCTACATGGTGAGGAGAGGAGCTGATGCGGAGTGATGACCTGCAGCGGGTCCGGAACCATCGGTCCAACCCCGCCGCACCGCGCAGCGCCTGAGGCCCTGAGCCGACGCGGGGCCGGACGACGGTTCGGCCCTGCTGCCGCCCGTCCGCACCGTCACCGGGGGGCGCAGGCGGGGCTCGTCAGCACCACCGGCGTCCGGTCACCCGTAGACTGCGACGTCACATCCTCGACTGGAAGAAGCAGCCCCTCCATGTCCGCACCCGTCACCGAGCCCACCGCCGCGTCCGTCCCGGACCGCCCCGGCGAACGGCTCACCCGCCGTGACCTGCGCAACATCGCCATCGTCGCGCACGTGGACCACGGCAAGACGACCCTCGTCGACGCGATGCTGCGCCAGTCCGGGGCCTTCAACGCCCACGAGACCGAGGGCGGCCTGGTCGACCGGGTCATGGACTCCGGGGACCTGGAGCGCGAGAAGGGCATCACCATCCTCGCGAAGAACACCGCGGTGCGCTACGTCGGCCCGGCGGCGGCCGCCGCGGGCAGCCCGGACGGGGTGACGATCAACATCATCGACACCCCCGGGCACGCCGACTTCGGCGGCGAGGTCGAGCGCGGCCTGTCCATGGTGGACGCCATCGCCCTGCTCGTCGACGCGTCCGAGGGCCCGCTCCCCCAGACGCGGTTCGTCCTGCGCAAGGCGCTCGAGGCGCGCCTGCCGGTGATCCTCGTCGTCAACAAGGTCGACCGTCCCGACGCCCGCATCGCCGAGGTGGTCGACGAGACCTACGACCTCTTCCTCGACCTCGCCGGGGACATGGAGAACGCCGAGGAGCTCATCGACTTCCCGGTCGTCTACGCCTCGGCGCGCGCGGGCCGTGCGTCGATGACGCGCCCGGAGGACGGCACCATGCCGGACAGCGAGACCCTGGAACCGCTCTTCGCCCAGCTCCTCGAGACGGTGCCCGCGCCGTCCTACACCGAGGGCGCGCCGCTGCAGGCGCACGTGACCAACCTCGACGCCTCGCCGTTCCTGGGCCGCATCGCCCTGTGCCGCGTCCACGAGGGCGTCATCCACAAGGGCGAGTCGGTGATGTGGATGCGCGCCGACGGCAGCCAGCAGCGGGTGCGGATCACCGAGCTGCTCATGACCGAGGCCCTGGAGCGCAAGCCGGCCAGCGAGGCCGGTCCCGGCGACATCATCGCGGTGGCCGGCATCGCCGAGATCACCATCGGCGAGACCCTCGCCGACGCGACGAGCCCCGTGGCGCTGCCCAAGATCACGGTCGACGAGCCGGCCATCTCCATGACGATCGGCACCAACACCGCTCCCACGGCCGGCAAGGTCAAGGGCGCGAAGGTCACCGCCCGCCTGGTCAAGGACCGCCTGGACCGCGAGCTGGTCGGCAACGTCTCGATGCGGATCCTGCCGACCGAGCGCCCCGACGCCTGGGAGGTCCAGGGCCGCGGTGAGCTGGCGCTGGCGATCCTCGTCGAGCAGATGCGCCGCGAGGGCTTCGAGCTGACCGTGGGCAAGCCGCAAGTGGTCACCCGCGAGATCGACGGCAAGCTCCACGAGCCGCTGGAGCGCCTCACCGTCGACGCCCCGCAGGACTACCTCGGGGCGATCACCCAGCTCCTCGCGGTGCGCAAGGGCCGCATGGAGCAGATGACCAACCACGGGTCCGGGTGGGTGCGCATCGAGTTCCTCGTGCCCTCGCGCGGGCTCATCGGCTTCCGCACCGAGTTCCTCACCGAGACCCGCGGCACGGGCATCGCCCACCAGACCTTCGAGCGCTACGAGCCGTGGGCCGGTGAGCTGCGCACCCGCCCGTCCGGCTCGATGATCTCGGACCGCTCGGGGGCGGCGACGGAGTACGCCATGACCTCCCTGCAGCAGCGCGGCACGATGTTCGTCGAGCCGGGCACCGAGGTCTACGAGGGCATGGTGGTGGGGGAGAACTCCCGCGCGGACGACATGGACGTGAACATCACCAAGGAGAAGAAGATGACCAACGTCCGCTCCAACGCGGACGA
>JARICT010000171.1 GCA_029257185.1 Quadrisphaera sp. | reverse complement strand
CTGGAACGGCCGGCGCTCTGGGCCTCGCTGTCGGAGCGGCAGGTCTTCCTCTCGACGATGACGACCACGCCGCTCGGCGCCGGTCCGGCGCTGACGGTGAGCACGGCCGTGCCCGATCTGCACCACTTCCGTGGTTCCTTCGGCGGCAAGGACGTCCTGCCGCTGTACCGCGATGCTGCCGCGCAGCACCCGAACCTGCCCGCTGGCCTGCTCGACGCCCTGACCGGGCGGTACGGCGCGGCGGTCACCGCCGAGGACGTCGTGGCCTACGTCGTCGCGCTGCTGGCCCACCCGGGCTACCAGGAGCGGTTCGCCGTCGAGCTGGCCACCCCCGGCCCCCGGGTTCCCCTGACCGCCGATGCCCAGCTCTTCGTTCGGGCGACGGCGCTCGGGAGGAACCTGCTGTGGGTCCAGACGTTCGCCGAACGCTTCCGCGACGAGGCCGAAGGGCGTGGCGCGGTGCTCCCGGCCGTCGCGGGCCTCGGGTGGTCGACTCCGGTGGGGGCCATCCCGGCGACGACGCGCGACATCACCTTCGACGCCTCGCGCCACGAGCTCCACCTCGGCACGGGGACGGTGACCGGTGTGAAGGAGTCCGTGTGGGCGTTCTCCGTCAGCGGCCTGCCGGTGCTGGAGCGGTGGCTGGGCTCGAGGACGGCCACGGGGATCGGGCGCGCTGCCACTCGTCCCCAGCCCCTCGACGTGATCCGACCCTCGGAATGGTCCGACGAGTGGAACGATGAGCTGCTCGATCTGGTCCGTCTGCTCACCGCCACGGTCGAGATGCAGCCCGAGCAGGACGCTCTGCTGGGCGACGTGCTCGCCGGACCGATGATCCCGGCGAGCGAGCTGCCGGAACCATCGACCGCTGAGCGTGGAGTCCCCGGCGGTTCGAGGTGAGCGTTGACTCTGACGTCGCGGCGACGACGAGGGAAGAAGACTCGTCACGGCCCCTCACGGTCGCGCGAATCGCTGTGCTCCTCACAGCTTCGGTGCCGTTCGTCTCCGGGCTCTTCTGGTTGTACCTCTATGCGCTCTACACGGAGTACTACTCGACGTTCGGAGTGACGCTGGAGCAGATAGGTCTCACTCAGTCGGTGATCCTCGCGCGCGCCGGCGGCCGGGCGCTCCTGCTGGTCGTCCTCGTCGCCGGTCCCTACTTCTTCGCTGGCGCGTGCGCGAGCGCCATCCTCGATGCCGGTGCCCGGTCTGCGTGGGTGCGGGATGCGTTTTCGTCTCCTACGGTCATCTCTGGATTTCTGTCCCAGCGGCCCCAGGGTGCTCGTGCGCCATTGTGGTATGTCTATGGTTGCTGCCTGCTTCTCTTCGTAGGAGCTTTTGTTGCCGTCATGTCGTCCTCCCGCGTGGCAGGTACCTGGCTCACCAATCTCCTCGCACTTATTCTAGTGGCCATGGTCTTCACTGCAGCCGCTCTATTCTTCTTGGACATGTGGGATCGAGCCGGAAAGTTCCGCGCGCTCGTGCAGCATGTGCGGGTACCGCTCGTCGCCCTCATGATTCTTCTTCTGGCGCTGGGGGCCTATTCTTCTGTCGGGGCTGCCCGGGGCGCTGCCCAGGACCTCGTCTCGATCTCCACCGAGAAGCCGGGTCTTGCCGGCCCCTTATCGGGTCTAGAGACGGCTGTGGTCGGCGTCCTCGCCGCCACCGACGTCTCCGAGGTCGAGGTGAGGCCTATCGGGGAGGATGTTGCAGGGCTGTGCTCTTCCGATGCTGAGGTGGGATACCTGCGCCTGGGATGGACGCCTGATGTGCTCACCATCGTCGAGGTCGGCGCGAGACGCGGATCGCCGCAAGAGTTCCGTGGTGGCACGTTCTCGGCGATCACTGTTCCGGCCGGCGCCTACAGCGTGAGGACGATCGACGGTGCGGGTCCGCTCGGTGACGGCCCCTGCTTTTGATCGAGCTCTTGGGGAGGGCGTGCCGTGGGCCCCGAATTGAACCCGTACACCGCATCGAAGGTGTGGTTCGAAGGCCCTGCTGGACACAGGTCATCGCCGCCACCTGTTGACGTGGCCATGGTGATGTGAACCGCGCGAGGCGCTCCACTCCGTAGTGCCTCGGGCCGGGTGGGCGGACGTCAGCGGGTCAGCAACGTCATCGCGGGCAGGCTGACGCGGCGATCGGTGATCACCTGTGGATGAGGATGGTGGCTCCTGGCTCTGACGGCTACGATCACGTCATGACATGGGCCGTCGCTGCAGCCGTGAGCGGGTACCTCACGGTGGTGGTGACCCTCCTCACCTTGTGGGTCCGCAGTGCTGTCGCTCGCGAGGGTGAGAGCGTCCGCCGCGAGATCGCCGATCTTCGGGGTGAGGTGCGCGTCGTCGCCACCAAGCTCGACGGGATCGAGGCCCGGGTGAACAACCTCGAACGCGGTCCAGGACTGCTGCGCAGCTGACCGATCGTGCTGATCAGCCCGCGCGGGACGGGATCGCCCGGTCGTCCACCCCGCTCGACTGCTCGTCGGCGACCACGGGCTCCGGTGGGCGCCGCTGCCGTCGCCCGGGGCCGAGCATGTCGGTGGTGAGAAGAACCAGCGCCACCCACACCAGCGCGAACCCGATCCACCGCGAGGCCGGCATGGCCTCGTGGAAGACGGTCACACCGATGATCAGCTGGAGCACCGGGGTGACGTACTGGAGGAGCCCCGTGGTGGTCAGCGGCACCCGTGCCGCGGCGCCGGCGAACATCAGCAGGGGGATGGCGGTGACCAGCCCCGCGCTGGCGAGCAGCAGACCGTGCCACGGCGGGTCCTGCGAGAACGTCCCCGCGCCGCTGACCTCCAGCACCACCAGGGCCACGAGCGCCATCGGAGCCAGGATCAGCGTCTCCGCCGTCAGCGAGGTCAGCGCGGAGAGGCGGGGGCCGCCGGCGCCGCCCAGCTTGGTCTTCGCCAGGCCGTAGGTGCCGAAGCTGAACGCCAGCACCAGGGAGATCCACGGCGGACGCCCGTAGTCGACGGTGATGACGATCACGGCGACCACGCCGATGCCCACCGCGGCCCACTGCAGCGGGCGCAGTCGCTCCCCGAGCAGGAGCACCGCGAGCCCCACGGTGACCAGCGGGTTGATGAAGTAGCCCAGCGCCGCCTCGACGACGTGCGCCGCCAGCACGGCGTAGATGTAGAGGCCCCAGTTCACGGCGATGACCGTGGCCGCCACCGCAAGGAGGGCCAGCGTCCGGGGGCGGGACGCGAGGGCCAGCACCGGCTGCCAGGCGCGGCGACGCACCAGCGACAGGCCCGTGAGGGCGACCGCGCACACCACCAGCGTCCAGAGGACGCGGTGGACCAGCACCTCCACCGCGCCGGCCGGGGCCAGCAGGGGGAAGTACAGCGGGAAGCTCCCCCACAGCAGGTAGGCGGAGAACCCCAGAGCGACGCCCCGGCGTTCGTTCATCCGATGGTCCAGGTGTCTCCGCCGGTGAGGAGGGTGTGGAGGTCGTCGTCGGTGGCGCGCCAGGTGGGGGTGCCGCCGGTGGCCTGGCGGGCGTCGTCGAGCTGTTCGCGGGCGAGGTCGTCGTAGGTGGGGCGGGTGACGTCGCGGAAGATCCCGACCGGGACGTGGGCCATCGACGGGTCGTCCAGGCGGGAGAGGGCGAAGGCTGCTGAG
>JARICT010000170.1 GCA_029257185.1 Quadrisphaera sp. | reverse complement strand
CGGAGCGACGGTGCGCTCCTCGAGGTCAGCGTCCAGGATCACCATGAGCTCGTACTGACGCATGCGGTACCCACCTCCTCTGGTCTCAGCGGCCACGGTCTCTCCGTGGCAGGAGGGTCGAGCGTCGATCGGGGTGTCCACGCTGTGCGCTCCGGGGACGGTCTCGTCCCGGAGGGCAGCCCCGGAGGACGGTCCCGGGAGGGACGGTCAGCGCGAGAACACCCGAACCGACGAGAGTCTAGTGGTGCGCGGGAGTGGTCCGCGCCGTCGCGCGTCCACCGCCGAGGCGCCCGGGTGCCGCCGCGGGCACCGGGTCGCCGGGCCCGGCCCTCAGGGCCCAGGCCGCGAGGACCGCCACCGCCGCGAGGCGGACGACCACCACCACGACGTACGTCCAGGGGTCGGCGCCGCGCGCTGGCACCTCCTGGCCGTAGAGGTAGAGCCACGTCGTGACGCCCGCGACGCACTCGACGAGCGCCCAGGGCAGCGTCACCCGCCAGGGCAGGCCCGCGGCGACGACCAGCGGCAGCAGCAGCAGCGACGACTGGAGCGGGAGGGCGGGAGCGGTCATCATCACCAGCGCCACCGCGACCAGAGCCAGGCGGGGCGGGGCCAGGCGGGGCGGGGTCAGGTGGCGCGAGGCCAGCCGGGCAGAGCCGCGCCGGTCCGACCTCGGCAGGTCCGACGCGGGCAGGCGCGAGACCGGAGCCCAGCGCCGGGCGAGCACCCCGACGACCACGGCGGCCGCAACGGTGCCCGCCACCGCACCACAGACCACCACGAGGCCGGGCAGGGCCCCGGGTCCTCCCGGCACGGCGGGCAGGACCCAGGGCGACCCGTAGCCGGCCACGGGTCCCCAGTCGGGCGCCCACGCCCGCACGGCGTCGAGCACCGGGACGCCGGCGACGACCCACGTCCCCCCGTCGGGGGCTGCGTCCGCCGTGCCGGCGCTGCGACCTGCGTCCGCGGCGAGGCCGCTGAGCCCCCAGGCGGCGCCGATCCCGACGACGGTCGCGAGCGCTGCTGCGGCGCTCGCGGCGACGGCCCTCACGCCGCCGTCCACGCGTGCTGCGCGCGGTGCCAGGGTCGCGATCCACAGCGCCAGGAGCACCACGGCGGCGAGGGGGTCCACGGCGGCGGCGGCGGCGAGCAGCGCGCCCTGGAGCGCCGGCGCTCCCCGCGCGTGCGCGAGCAGCCCCGCGGCGACGCCGGCCACCGCCAGCAGCTCCAGCGAGACGAGCCCGGAGACCACCACGAGCGGCGAGAGCACCATGGCGGACGCGGCCCAGGGGCGGCCGCCCTCCCGGGTCAGGGCGACCAGGGCGAGCGCGGCCAGCGCGAGCGCCAGGGCGCTGAGGACCGCCGCGAGGTCGAAGGTCACCACCACGGCGTCCTCGCCGGCTCCCGCGGACGACCCGACCAGGGAGGTCGCGGCGGCGAGGGCGTCGGTCACCAGCGCGGCCCCGGGAGGCTGGGCGGCCACGGTCCCCGAGGCGACGCGGGAGGCGACGTCGGAGTAGCAGGCGTGGACGAGCTGGTCCGGGCTCGCCCAGAGGGTCGCGCGGCAGTGGCTCCTCACGAGCACCGCGGCCGCGACGGCGAGGGTGGCCGTCAGGGCGAGCACCGGCCCCGCCCACGCGTCCCCCCGCCTCGGCGGGGCGGCGTAGCGCCCTCGCGCACCACCGAGGACGACGGCGGCCGCGGCGACCACCGGGTCCGTCCTCGGCGCTGCGGCCGTGCCGGCGGCCAGGGACGCCGGCGCGGCGGCCGGCGCGGGACCGGCTGGCATCAGCCGGCGCCGGCGCCGCTGGTCGAGGACTGCTGGGACGGCGGCGGCGTGGTCGGCCGCCCGGAGCCGCCCGAGGAGCTGCTCGCGCTCGACGAGGACGAGCTGCTCGCGCTGGAGGACGAGGACGAGGAGGACGAGGAGGAGGCCGACGACGACGAGGACGGCGACGAGCCGTCGTCCCCGTCCTCCGAGCGCTCCGGCTCCGGCTCCGGCGAGGACGTGGCGCTCGGGGTGCTGGTCGGCGCCGAGGGCTGGCTGGTCCGGGACGGCGCGGGAGCCGGCGCGGACGGGCGCGGACGCTGCACGGCGCGCGTGGGCGAGGGGAAGTCGAGCACGTCGGCGCCCCGCAGCGCCTCGCGCACGTACGCCGTCCAGATCGCGGCAGGGTAGGTGCCACCGACCACCTGGCGCACGCTGCCGAAGGCCGGGATGGACTGCACGGCGCCGGTGTCCGGGTCAGGGTTGAACATCACCACGGTGGTGGACAGCTGCGGGGTGAACGCGGAGAACCAGGCGGCTTGGTTGTCGTCGGTGGTGCCGGTCTTGCCCGCCACCGGACGCCCGATCGCCCGGGCGGCGCGGCCCGAGCCTCGCTGGACCACCGCCTGCATCGCCGTCGTGGCGTCGGCCATGACGTCCTCCTCGACGACCTGCTCGCCGGTGGTGTCCGCGGTGTACTCCGCCGACCCGTCGTCGATGCGCGTCACGGACTGCACGAGGTGGGTGGAGTGCCGCTCGCCCTGGGCGGCCATGGTGGCGTAGGCGGTCGCGAGGTCCCAGGGGCGCACGGCGGCGGTACCGAGGACGTTGGACAGCACCGGCTCCACGACCCCGTCGGGGATGCCGAGGCGTTCCGCGACGTCGACGGTGTTCTCCGGCCCGATCTGCTGGTTGAGCTGCACGTAGGCGGTGTTGACGGACTGCGCGGTCGCCTCGACGAGGTTGACGCGCCCCTCGTCCACGTTGTTGAAGTTCCGCAGGCCGTCGGGGTACCCGGGGGGGTACGAGGGGCTGTTGCCGTCGAGCGTGCTGCTCAGCGTCTTGCCCTGCTCCAGCGCGGCGATGAGCGTGAAGGGCTTGAAGGTCGAGCCGCCCTGCGCGGTCTCCTGCGTCAGGGAGTTCAGCGGTCGCGTCGTGTAGTCCTCACCGGCGTACATCGCCTTGACGCTGCCGTCGCGCGGGTCGATCGAGAGCAGCCCGGCCTGGAGGGAGTCGGGGCGCCCGCTGGTCGGGTAGACGTCCGGGTCCTGCATCGCCGCGACGGCGTCGTCCTGCATCTCCCGGTCGATGGTGAGCACGATGTCCAGCCCGGCGGTGTCGAGGGTCTCCTCGCTGAGGCCCGCGCGCTCGAGCTCCCGGCGCGCCTCGGAGAGGACGTAGCCGTTCGGCCCGTCGTAGCTCTCGTCCGGCTCGGGCTCCACCGTCTCCGGCATCGTCGGGCTGGCGGCGGCCTCGTCGGCGTCGATCGCCCCGGTCTCCACCATCGAGGACATGACGTAGTCGTAGCGTTCCTGGGCCGCCTCGGGGTCGTTGCGGGGGTCGTAGGCGGACGGCGCGGGCACGAGCCCGACGAGCAGGGCGGCCTGCTCCTGGGTGAGCTCTGCGGCGTCGACCCCGAAGTACTGCTGGGCGGCGGTCTGCACGCCGTAGGCACCGCGCCCGAAGTAGATGGTGTTGAGATACTGCGACAGGATCTCGGGCTTGGAGACCTGCTGGTCGATCTTCACCGCGATGATCGCCTCGCGGACCTTGCGCGCGTACGTCGGGGAGTCGTCGCCGTACACGTTCTTGACGTACTGCTGGGTGATGGTGGATCCGCCACCGCGGTCCTCGCCGGTGAGCACCCCGGAGACCGCACGTCCGATGCCGGTGATCGAGACGCCCCGGTTGGACTCGAAGGAGCGGTCCTCCGCGGCGATGATCGCGTCCTCCACCGTCTCGGGGATCTCGCCCGGCTCCAGCGGCACCCGGTCGACGGAGTCCTTGGAGAACGTCGCCATCTGCGTGGTGCCGTCGGCGTAGTAGACGTTGGAGGTGCGGTAGCGGGCCTGAGCCGTCTCCTCGTCGGGCACGTCCACGAGGCGGTAGGCCAGGATGAGCAGACCCAGCCCGACGATGACGCCGAGCAGCAGCAGCGCCCCGATCAGCCGCCACGTCGGCCACCACCGCTTCGCCCCGCCGACGCCGGCCCGGGGGTAGTGCAGGGCGTTCGTCCGGGCGGGCGGCGCGCTCCTGCGGCTCGCGGACGCCGCCTGCGCCTCGCGGGCCGCCCTGGCGCTGGGGCGGCGAGACGGTGGGGCGGACGAGGGCACGGCGCGGGACCTCCAGGGTCAGGGCGGGGAACGGGCGAGCACGAACCTCTAGCACGCGCGCCTGGGGCGTTCCTGGGACGCATGCCCCGGCAGGGAGCCATCATGCCACCACGGCCGGCCTCAGCCGCCCCTCACGTCACGCACGTCGCAGGCCCCGTCACGGGTGGCGACCGCCGCCTCGCCGGCGTCGTCGACCCCCACCCCTGTCTCGCCTACCCTGGAACCCGTGGTGACCGACCGGAACGGCCCGGAGCACGACGCCGCTGGACAGCGCGACGACGCCGGAGCGGGCGTCGGCGAGGGCGATGAGCCCGAGGGGCCGCCGGCCGACCTGACCTCCCCGGAGGACCTCGCGCAGCTCGACGGGCTCCTCGGCTACCTGCGCGAGGAGCGGGGCTTCGACTTCCGCGGGTACAAGCGCGCCTCGCTGGCCCGGCGCATCGCCAAGCGCATGGACGCCGTCGGCGTGAGCACCTACGAGGAGTACCGCGAGACCCTCGAGGTGGACCAGCGCGAGTGGACCGCGCTGCTGGACACCGTCCTCATCAACCTCACCTCCTTCTTCCGCGACGCGGGCGCCTGGGAGGCGCTGAGGGTCCGCCACCTCCCCGCCCTGGTGCAGCGCGGCGGCCGGATCCGTGCCTGGTCCGCCGGGTGCGCCACCGGTCAGGAGGCCTACAGCCTCGCCATGACGCTCTGCGAGATCCTCGGGCCCGAGGAGTTCCGCCAGCGCGTGAAGATCTACGCCACCGACGTGGACGAGGCCGCGCTCGCCGCCGCCCGTGCGGGGTCCTACCGCGAGCGGGAGATGGCCGGGGTGCCGCGCGAGATGCGCGAGCGGTACTTCGAGCGCTCCGGTGACCGGTGGACCTTCCGACGGGACCTGCGGCGGTCGATCATCTTCGGGCGCAACGACCTCGTGCAGGACGCACCGATCTCCCACATCGACGTGCTGCTGTGCCGCAACACGCTCATGTACTTCGTCCAGGAGACCCAGGCGCGCGTCGCGTCACGCCTGCACTTCGCCCTCGCCGACGGCGGCGTGCTGGTGCTGGGCCGTGCCGAGACGCTGCTGTCGCAGGGTGCCCTGTTCACCCCGCTGGACCTGGGGAACCGCATCTTCGCCGCGGGTCGGCGCACCGCGCGCGACGCGCGGAGCGCTCCGCCGTGGGCGACGCTGGCCGCCGCGGCGAGGGCCGACGGGGTGGTGCTCGGCGAGACCCCGGCCGCTGCGGTCCGCCGCCACGCGCTGATGAACGCACCGTCCCCCCAGCTGGTCCTCGACGCGGCCGGGACGCTCATGACCTCCAACCACCGCGCCAACGCGCTGTTCGGCCTCGGCGAGCAGGACCTCGGCGCGCCCTTCCAGGACCTCGAGGTGTCCTACCGGCCCGTGGGCCTGCGCCCCGCGATCGACGACGCCCAGGCCTCCGGCGCCCCCGTGAGGGTGAGCGAGGTGGCGTGGCGCACCGACGTCGACCACCGGGTCTTCGACGTCCTGGTGGTCCCCCTGCGCGGTGAGGACCACCGGGTGCTCGGCACGTCGATCGTCTTCACCGACATCACGCGCGAGCACGCCCTGGCCGCGGAGCACGACCACGCGCGCCGGCTCCTCGAGAACGCCCACGAAGAGCTCCAGTCGACCCACGAGGAGCTGGAGACCACCAACGAGGAGCTCCAGTCCACGGTGGAGGAGCTGGAGACGACCAACGAGGAGCTCCAGTCCACCAACGAGGAGCTCGAGACGATGAACGAAGAGCTCCAGTCGATGAACGAGGAGCTGCAGTCCACCAACGCGGACCTGCGCACCACCACCGGGGAGGCGGAGCACAGCCTCGACGCCGCGGGGGCCGCGCTGGGCTCGATGCGCACGTCGGTCGTGGTGGTCGACCGGTTCACCGGTGACGAGCAGGGTCCCGCCCGCGCCCGCCCGGGCCACGGCGCCGACGGCGTCGCCGACCCGCGCTCGCTGGGGCGCGTGAGGGTGTGGAACGCCGCGACGACCGAGCTGTGGGGCGTGGGGGCCCCCGAGGCCGTCGGCGCCGACCTCGCCGAGCTCGGGATCGGCCTTCCGCTGGAACAGGTCAGAGCGGCCATCGAGGTGGCGGCGCACGACGGCGGGACCGAGACCGTGGCGGTCCAGGCGGTCGAGCGCCACGGTCGCCAGGTGCGTCTGCGGGTCTCGGTCTCGCCGCTGATGGACGGCGACGGGGTCAGCGCCGGCGCGATCCTCATCACCGAGCCCGACGGCTGAGCTGGGCGAGGACCCCTGGGAACCAGGACCTCGGGCCTCAGGACCGGTCGGCCCGTGACCTCAGGAGCGGACGGGCGGTCTCCGGGTCGGCGACGACGAAGCCCGCCACGTCGCGCAGCTTGACGTTGCGGTCCTGGCTGAGGCGCGAGAGGACGCCGAAGGCCTCCTCCACGCTGCACCCCAGCCACGCGGCGACCATCCCCTTCGCCTGCTCGATGCCGGCGCGCGAGGCCAGGGCCGCCTCGAGCTGCTCGGCGGTCAGCCGCAGGTCCTCGGCGTGACGGGCGTGGTCCACCAGCGCCGCGACGGCGGAGGCGAACACCGCGACGCGGTCCCGGGCGACGTCGGTGTCCAGCAGCTCCGGCTCGTTCCCGTACACGGTGAGCACCCCGAGGATCTGCGTCCCGGAGCAGACGGGCACCGCGATCGCCGAGCACCCGTCCACCGCTGACGCCCGGGGCTCCACGACCTGCGCCGCGACGGCTGCGTCGTCCCCCTCCAGCCGGGACCCGCAGGAGGTGCCCTGCGCCCAGGCCGTCGCCGAGGGCCCGTGCCCGGCCGCGATCTGCAGCCCGTCGAGACGCTGGGCCGTGGCCGAGCTCGTGGTGGTCTCGGTGGGGGCCAGCGGGTCCCCGAGGCACACGCTGGCGTGCTGGGCACCCGGGACGGCCCGCGTGGCCAGCACGGCGGCGTGGTCGAGGACGGCGCGGACCCCGGCGGGCCCCACCTGGAGCTGGCACAGCTCGGCGATGGCCCGCATCGCGTCCGGGACGTCGTGCTTCGTCGCGGTGGAGCCCGGCGCGTGCTCGAGGGATCCCCCGCCGGGACGCGCCGCGTCGCAGGCGTCGTCGACGTCCGTGGCGGGGACGATCACCCACTGCAGGCTCTGCGTCCCGGCGGCGATGGCCACCACGTTGACGGCGACCGGTTCACCCGAGCGCGGCACCGCGTGCAGCCGGCCGCGAGCGCCGCCCCGGCGCACGGCCTCGGAGACGAGCCGCCGGGCCAGGCGCCGCTCCGCGAGCGGGACGAAGACCGCCAGCGGCTTGCCGCGCAGGCGGGGAAAGGGGGTGGCGAGCAGGTGGCCCGCCGCAGGGTTGGCCTCGGTGATGGTCCCACGGCGGTCGGTGGTGACCACCGCGAGCGGGACCGAGGCGGCGACGTGACCCATGGCCGACGTCATGGCCCCGACAGCACCGGTCCTGTCAGTCCCACCAGTCAGATCGGTCCCACCAGTCAGGTCAGTCCCACCAGTCAGGTCAGTCTCATCAGCACGGTCAGCACGGTCAGCACGGTCTCCGCCGGCAGCGTCGTCACCGCTGCGCACGCGGGCCCGAGCCTCCATCAACGAGGCCGCGGCCTCGGCGAGCACCTCGGCGGCGACCCGCAGCTCCTCCTCGGCGGACTCGTGGTGGTCGTCGTCCTGCGGGTGGAGGCCCACCGCGAGGATCGCCTCGAGGTCCTCGGCGGGCGGTGACCCCCCGGTGGCGTCCAGCGGTGCACGCGGGGCTGCGTCGACCACGCGGTCTCCTCAGGGGTCGGTCGGCTCGGGGGCCGAGCACCTCGGGGTCGGACCAGGGCTCGCGGTCGGACCGGGGCTCTGCCGCCACGCTGGCTGCTCGTCACGGGTGACCATCCATCATACGACCGGACGCCATCCCCCCTCTGGTCCCTACCGCCGCGGCAGCGCAAGCACGCGGCCATCCCGTAGTCTCCTGCGTGCCCCCGGTGTATCGCCCCGATACATCGAGCCCGCGCCCGCGGACCGCTGCGACCAGAGCGCGCACGCCGGGTCGCTGAAGCGGGGCGTGCGGGCGCCCGGGCAGCACCGCCCCACCACGAGAGACGCCCCACGAGAGCACGGGAGGACCATGGCGACGCGCTCTGACGCGCTCCACACCGCCGTGCTCGGCCTCCTCGGGGAGCAGCCCCTCCACGGCTACGAGCTGCGTGCCCGGCTCGACCTGCTCGTCGGCGCGCTGCGGCGGCGCATCTCCTTCGGCAGCGTCTACCCCGCGCTGCGCTCGCTGGAGCAGCGGGGGCTCATCGAGGCGTCGGCGACGGCGTCCCCCGACGCCTGCGCCGACCCCGCCCGCGCCCCCGCAACCGCTCGGACCCTCGCGCCGCGCCGGCGGCGCGTGGTCTACGGCCTCACCGCCGACGGGGAGGCGCACCTGCGTGCGCTGCTCGCCGAGTCCGGCCCACCCTCGTGGGAGGACGGCGACTTCGACGTCCGCTTCGCCTTCTTCGCCCGCACCGACGCCGCCACCCGCCTGGCCGTCCTCGCGGGCCGGCGCTCCCGGATCAGCGAGCGCCTGGACCGGGCGCGCGAGCACGCCCCCTGCTGCGGTGGGCGCGGCGACGGGTACCGCTCCGAGCTGGCCCGGCGCTCCGCCGAGTCCCTGGAGCGCGAGCTCGCCTGGCTCGACGAGGTCGCCGCGCGCGAGCGCGACCCCTCGGCCACGCTGCTGCAGGATGTCGGCGCGCCCACAGCCGCTCGGGCGGGAGATCCCGCGCCCGCCACCGACCTGCCCCACCACCGTTCGCCCACCCCCCGCACCCCCCGTACCTCGAGGAGCACATCGTGACCAGCCACCCGATCCGCGTCGCCGTCGTGGGGGTGGGCAACTGTGCCTCCTCCCTGGTGCAGGGGGTGCACTACTACGCCTCCGCCGAGCCAGGCACCCGGGTCCCGGGGCTGATGCACGTGGAGTTCGGCGACTACCACGTGGGCGACCTGCAGTTCGTCGCCGCGTTCGACGTCGACGCGAAAAAGGTGGGCTTCGACCTCTCCGACGCCATCACCGCCTCGGAGAACAACACCATCACCATCGCCGACGTGCCCCCGCTGGGCGTCACCGTCCAGCGCGGGCCCACCCTCGACGGGCTGGGCAAGTACTACCTCGAGACGATCGAGCAGTCCGACGCCGAGCCCGTCGACGTGGCCGCCGCCCTGCGCGAGGCCCGCGCCGACGTCCTGGTGTGCTACCTGCCGGTGGGCTCCGAGGACGCCGCGAAGCACTACGCCCAGGCCGCCATCGACGCCGGGGTCGCCTTCGTCAACGCCCTGCCGGTCTTCATCGCCTCCGACCCGGAGTGGGCGGCGAAGTTCACGCAGGCCGGCGTGCCGATCGTCGGTGACGACATCAAGTCCCAGATCGGCGCGACCATCACCCACCGGTCCCTCGCCCGGCTCTTCGAGGACCGGGGGGTCATCGTCGACCGGACGTACCAGCTGAACGTCGGCGGCAACATGGACTTCAAGAACATGCTCGAGCGTGACCGCCTGGAGTCCAAGAAGATCTCCAAGACGCAGTCGGTCACCTCCAACATCCCCCACGAGATGCGCGCCCGCGACGTGCACATCGGCCCCAGCGACTACGTGCAGTGGCTCGACGACCGCA
>JARICT010000112.1 GCA_029257185.1 Quadrisphaera sp. | reverse complement strand
GTGCTGCTCTCCGACGCCACGCTGCTGGACCGCACCCCCGTCGAGGCGTCCTGGCTGGGGTTCCCCATGAGCCAGTACGACAAGGACGACGTCGAGACCCTCGGGCTCCTCAAGCTCGACGTGCTGGGGATCCGGATGCAGTCGGCGATGGCGTACGCGACCCAGGAGGTCCAGCGCACCGAGGGGGTCGCCGTCGACCTGGACGAGGTTCCCCTGGACGACGAGGACACCTTCCGCCTGATCCGCTCCACCCGCACCCTCGGGTGCTTCCAGATCGAGTCGCCCGGCCAGCGCGAGCTCGTGGGCAAGTTCGCGCCCCAGGACTTCTCCGACCTCGTCATCGACATCTCGCTGTTCCGCCCCGGGCCGGTGAAGTCCGACATGGTCACCCCGTTCCTCGCCGCCCGGCAGGGGTGGACCGCCCCCGACCTCCTGCACGAGCGGCTGCGGGGCGCCCTGGCCGAGACCGAGGGGGTGGTGGTCTTCCACGAGCAGGTGCTGCGCATCGTCGCCGAGACCGCCGGGGTCTCGCTGACCCAGGCCGACGAGGTGCGCCGGGCCATGGGCTCGCCCGCCGGCCAGGAGGAGGTGGAGGCGTGGTGGCGCCCGCTGGCCGCCGGCAACGGGTTCGCCCCCGGCGACGTGGACCGGATCTGGGAGGTGCTGAAGGCCTTCGCCTCCTTCGGGTTCTGCAAGGCCCACGCCGCGGCCTTCGCCCTGCCGACCTACCAGTCCGCGTGGTTCAAGACCCACCACCCGGCGGCGTTCCTGGCCGGTGTCCTCACCCACGACCCGGGCATGTACCCCAAGCGGCTGATCCTCGACGACGCGCGCAACCTCGGCATCACCGTCCTCGGCCTGGACGTCAACGCCTCGAAGGGCACCTACCGGGTGGAGCGCGTGGAGGTCCCGGCGGCAGGCGGCGGCCCCCTGCCCGGAGCGCCGGCCCACCAGCCGGTGCTCGCCGGGCGCGGCGCCGTGGTGGCCCGCGAGGGGTACCGGGTGGACGCCGCGGTGCCCGACGCGCGGGGCTGGGGCGTCCGACTGTCCCTCGCGGAGGTCAAGGGCATCACCGAGGCGGAGGTGGCGGCGGTCGTCGCCGGCCAGCCGTACACCGGCCTCGGGGACCTGGTCGAGCGCGCCCACCCCTCGCGCCCGGTGCTCGAGCACCTGGTGATGACCGGCGCCCTGGACGCGGTGCACGGCATCGTCGACCCGCCCCCGGGGGTGCCGGCCCCGCGCGGAGGGCTGACCCGCCGCGACCTGCTGCTGCAGGTCGCGGCGCTGGAGCGCTGGTCGCGCTCGGTGCGCCCTCCCGCTGCCAGGGCGCGGCGGCGCGCGAACGGTCCGAACGGCCTCACCGGTCCGGGCGGTCCCGGCGGTCCCGGTGGTCCGTGCGGCGCACCCTCCGCGCTCGGCGCGGGGGGCACCGCGGCCGCGGCGGCGCGGCAGTCCCGGGCCGCCGCGCCCGTGGCGGCGGCAGGGGCGCGCGACGTGCAGCTGAGCCTCGACCTCGGCGACGAACCGGCCGCGACCCCGTGCGGCCTCCCGGAGATGACCTCGGCCGAGCGGGTGCGCGCCGAGCTGGAGATCCTCGGGCTGGACGCCTCACGCCACGTGCTCGACGCCTACGCGCCGCTGCTGTCGGCGCTGGGGGTCACCCGCGGGCGGGACCTGTCGGGCCGTCGCAGCGCGAGCGAGGTGCTGATCGCCGGGGTGAAGGTCGCCACGCAGACCCCGCCGATCCGCTCGGGGCGGCGCGTGGTGTTCCTCACCCTCGACGACGCCGCCGGCCCGGTGGACGCCACGTTCTTCGAGGACGCCCAGGGCCCGTACGCCGCCACGGTGTTCGGCTCCTGGCTCCTGCTGGTCCGCGGCGAGCTGCGGCGCACCGGCCCGCGCGGGGTCTCGGTGCGGGCCACCGGGGCGTGGGACCTCCCGCGCCTGTGGCAGGTCTGGCGCGCCCGGGGTCTCGGGGCGGTCCACGCCCTGCTGGAGAGCGCTGGCGAGGGCTCCGGGTGGGACCGCGCCGGGCGGGCGGGCGCCGGTGCGGCGGCCTCCCGGTCCTCGCGGCCGGTCATGGCGTCGCCGTCCGTGGAACCTCTGGGAGCCCTGGAGCCCCTGGAGCCAGCCGGCGCCCCCGAGCCGGCGCCCGCCGGCGTGGTCGGCGTCGGGCGCGACGACGGAGCGGTGCCCGGGATCGACGCCGGGCGCAGCGGCGGCGACGCACGGGGCGCGAACGCGGCGCGGCGCGGCGCCGCGGCGGACGCCGGGCAGGGCTCGTCGGGCTCGTGGGCCGATCAGGACGGCGGCCGCCGCGCCGGGGGCATGGGGGGCGCACCGAGCCACCGCAGGGTGCTCCTGCACGCCAGCGGGTTCCGCCAGTCGCCCTACACCGACATCAAGGCCGTCGGCGGAGACGTCCGCGACACCCGCGCCATGGCCGGTGCGCCGCGGGACCCGGGGGCAGGTCCCGCGGCGGACCTCGCGGCAGACCTCGCAGCAGACCCGGACGTGGGCGTGGAGCAGGGCCGTCGAGGCGAGGACCCGAGCGTCACGCCCGGCGCGGGCCCGGGGCGCAAGCTGTGGCACTCGAGCCAGAACAGCTCCGGACGATGACGACGCCCGGGCGAGGTGACCAGGTCACGGCGAGCCCCGCGACGATCCTCCACGTCGACATGGACGCCTTCTACGCCTCGGTGTCCCTGCGCGGGCGTCCCGACCTCGCCGGCCTGCCGGTGCTGGTCGGCGGCGGTGGCGGCAGCGGCTCCGGCGGTCAGGGGGCCCGCGGGGTGGTGCTCAGCGCGAGCTACGCCGCCCGGCGCTACGGCATCACCTCGGCGATGCCCGTCGGGCGGGCACGGCGCCTGTGCCCCGACGTGGTGGTCCTCGCTCCCGACCACGGCCTCTACGCGGAGGTCTCCGCCTCGGTGATGGCGGTGCTCACCTCGCTGACCCCCGTGGTGGAGCAGACGAGCCCCGACGAGGCCTTCCTCGACGTCTCCGGCTCCCTGCGCCGCCACGGGAGCCCCGAGGCCATCGCCCACCGCCTGCGCGCGGTGGTCGAGGCGGAGCAGGGCATCACGTGCTCGGTGGGCGTGGCCACCACGAAGACCCTCGCCAAGATCGCCTCGGCGAGGGCCAAGCCCGCCGGGGTGCTCCTCGTGCCGGGCGACGCGGCGATCGCCTTCCTGCACCCGCTGCCCGTCACGGCGCTGCCCGGGGTCGGCGAGGTGGGCGCGGCCGCGCTGGCACGGATGGGCCTGCGCACGGTCGCCGACGTCGCCCACACCTCCGAGCGGGTGCTCACCTCGGTGATGGGCGACGCCGCCGGGCGCTCGCTGGCGGCGCTCGCGTGGGGCCACGACCCGCGCCCCGTCCGGGCCAGGGAGGGCGGCCGCGGCGGAGGCCGCAGCACCGGCGCCGCGCAGACCTTCGGGCGGGACGTCGCCGACCCCGAGGTGGTGCTGCGCGAGCTGCTGGGGCTGTGCGAGCGCACCACCGCCAGGATGCGTGCCACCCGCAGCGCCGGACGCACCGTGGTGCTGACCGTGCGGTTCTCCGACCTCACCACCATCACCCGTTCGCGCACCCTGCCCGAGGCGACCGACGTCAGCCGCGACGTCCACGCCGCCGCGGTCGGCCTGTGGGAGGCGCTCGGGCTGCAGCGCGCCCGCGTCCGCCTGGTCGGGGTGCGGGTCGAGGGGCTGGTCGACGCCGCCACGGTGCACCACCAGACCGTGCTCGGGGAGCGGGCGTCCGGGTGGCGCGAGGCCGACCGCGCGGTGGACGTGGCGACGGCCCGGTTCGGGCGGGGCGCGGTGCGTCGGGCAGCCCTGGTCACCAGCCCGTGACCCGGCGCACCACGTGTCCTCGATCACGCCGGCGCGTCGAGGCTCGGCCGGCGCGGTGCCCCCCACCGGCCGATCTGCGTGTCCACCGGGGCGCGTGGGGCGCGTGGGGCGCCACCGCCGACGCCACCGGCCCGGCTGCACCGTCCGGGATGCACCACCCCCCCGGCAGGTGTCACCATTGACCGACCACAGACGCGCGACCGGGCTTTCCAGCGACGCGGCTCGGACTTACCATGGACGCCTCACCAGGCCGCGAACCGGCCCTACCGCAGGAGACTCGGGTGCCGCTGTCAGAACACGAGCAGAAGCTGCTCGAGCAGATGGAGCAGCAGCTCCTCGCCGACGACCCACGCTTCGCCACGACCATGCGCGACCAACGGCGCAGCCGGGGCGCGAGCCCCCGTCGCGGCGCCCTGGGCATCACCGCGATCGTCATCGGCCTCGCGATCGTCGTCCTGGCGCTCTTCTTCAACAACCTCTGGCTGGGCATCCCGGCCATCGTGCTGATGTTCGGCGGCCTCGTCATCGCGCTGACCGGCGGCGCGCAGGGTGACGCCGCCGGCGGGCCGACGGGCGTCGTCGGCTCCGGCGGGTCCTCACGTCCCTCCTCCGCCGCCTCCTCGCGCCGGCGCAAGCAGGGTTCGGGCACCTTCATGCAGCGGCTCGAGCAGCGCTGGGACCGCCGCCGCGACGACGGTCGCTGACCGGGCTCAGGACCGGGCGCGCCACGGGGCCGCCAGGGCGGTGAGGCCCGAGCGCGGCCACCACCGCTCGTGCAGCCGGCGGGGCGCACCCACCGTCGTGCGCAGGGCACCGACCACCTCCAGGGCGTCCTGCCGCAGGACGGCCGGGTCGCGGGAGAGATCGACACCACCCCCGCGAGCCTGGTCCCCACCACCTCCGTGGCCGGTGGACCCGTAGCGCGTCGCCTCGAGGGCCCCCACGAGGCGGGAGACGCGAGCCCGCGACCCCTCAGGGCGCGGGGCGTCCTCCTGGTCGTCGGCGTCGGGCACGTCAGCGCCTGCCTCGCCCCGCTCCACACCGGCGAGGACCAGCCGCCCGGCGCGCCGAGGGGTGTCCGACGCAGAGATCTTCACCCCCAGGTCGCCGGACCGCTCCACGAGGTCGGCCCACGCGGCCTCGGCGAGCGCCCCGTCACCGCCTCGCCGGGCGAGCGACCACCGGCGCGCGCTCCGCGTGCTCCGCGCCAGAGCGGGCGCGGCGGCCAGCAGCGCCACGAGGGCGACGCCGCCCAGCAGCAGCGCGACGCGCTCCGCCACGCGTGAGCCGCCCGGCCCCGGGGCCTCCTCCTCCGCCGACCCTCCGGGGTCGTCGGTCGGTGGCGGCTCGGCGGCGCCGGGGGAGGAGGGGGTCGGTCGGTCCCGCTCCAGCTCTCCCGGCGAGGTCTCGGCAGGCTCCGCCGCGGGGACCGTCCACCCGGGCGGGGATCCGGTCTGCGTGGCCGGCGTGGGCTCGAACCGCGTCCACCCCACGCCGGCGAACCACAGCTCGGGCCACGCGTGGGCGTCGGAGCCGGCCACCTCCCAGCCGTCGGGCGTGGAGCGGCCGGGGAGGAAGCCGACGCCGACGCGGGCCGGGATGCCGAGGGTGCGGGCCATCACGGCCATCGCCGAGGCGAAGTGCACGCAGTACCCGCGCTGCTCGGTGAGGAAGTCGGCGAGGGCGCTCGGGCTCTGCGGCGCCGGCGGGTCGGTGGTGTACTCGAATCCCCCCTCGGAGCGGAACCACGTCTGCAGCGCAGCGGCGCGCTCGTAGTCCGTGCTCGATCCCTCGGTGAGCGCGGCTGCGCGCTCCCCGATCTCCGGGGGGAGGGCCTCGGGCAGGCGCGTGTACCGCTCCGTGAGGCCGGCCGGCGGGGGCGGGGCGCCCTGGAGGGCCGCCGGCTCCGGGCTCACCTGGAGGTAGTCGACGTCGTAGGTCTGGCCCGGCTCCGTCCTCGTGCCCCCGGCGCCGGTCACCGTCCCGGTGGTCGGGTCCAGGCTCCAGAGACCGCCGACCTCCACCGAGCGCACGGGATAGGGCAGGGGCAGGTAGCGCTGCCGCAGCGTCTCCACCGTGATCCTCTGGCGGTGCGCCGTCGTCGGGGCGACCTCCGGGTCCAGGCCGTCGGGGAGCGCCAGCTGCCCGCTCTCGGGCAGGGGCTGCGCGTCCGGGGCCTCGGAGGGCTCCCAGAGGTCGCCGTCGAAGGAGTCCACGGTGACCAGGCGCAGCGGCTGGGGGTCGGGCTGGTCGCTCTCGTAGCGCAGGACCGTGGTGCTCGAGCGCTCGGTGAGGGCCTCGCGGAGGTCCAGCAGGGGGTTGACCGACGTCGCTCCGCCGCCGCGCCCGCCTGCGCCGACGTCCACCCCGGTCGAGGGCAGCGGAGCGAGGACCGGCACGGTGAGCGCCAGGGCGAGCGCAGCGGCCGCTGCCAGGGGGGCCGGTCCCGGGTACCAGCGGCGCGCGTCGGCGCGCGCGGTGATCACGGGGCCCCACGCCGGCCCGGCGCGGCGGGCGAGCAGGAGCACCGCGAGGTAGCCGCCGCCGGCGGCGGTGAACGCCAGCGGGCCCAGGCCGTCGGGGGCGAAGACCGCCCCCAGGCCGTGCACGGCGAGCAGGAGCACCCCGGTGAGCGCGGGGCGGCGGGCACGCAGGGCGAGCGCGTCCATCGCCGCGAGCGCCAGCCCGCCGCACCCGGTGAGCGCCAGCCGGACCCCCGCGGTGGCGTCGACGGGGGCCGACTGCTGGTCGACGACGCGCAGCGCGTCGGCGAGCAGCTCCGCGGCCCGCGCTGCGGCCGCCGGTCCGGGCACCACGCCGAGGGCGGCGTACGCCGGGACGTGGACGACGGTCAGGACGAGCGCCAGCGCCACCAGCTGTCCCAGGCCCAGGAGGACCGCGGGAGCCCCGAGCCAGCCGAGCACCACCGAGAGCGTCGTGAGCACCACCAGCATCGCGGTGACCTCCGCGAGCCATCCCGCGCCGGAGACCACGGGCAGCAGCGACCCGGCGCTCGCCAGCAGCGCGAGCGCCAGCGTCACCCTCAGCGCGGCGTCGCGTCCCGGGCTCGCCCTTGGCGCGGCCTCCGTCACGTCGGGCCCTGAGCTCGGGCCGGTGCCCGGACCGGTGCCCGGGCCGGTGCGCCGGCCGGTGCGGGCGCAGGGCGCGTCCCCTGCAGCGAGGCCCAGGCCGGGGGCAGCGCACGGGCGAGGTCGGCGCCGGGCGGGACCAGCGCGACGCGCCAGCCGGCGGCGAGGAGCGCGTCGGCCGGCGCCCGTCCGTCACCGTGGCCGCCGACGACCAGCGCCGCAGCGACGCGTCCGGCGCGCGGGGCCACCGGGGGCGGGGATGCCCGGTCCTGCGGGTCGTCCCCGCTGACCACCCGGACCACCCCGGCCGTCTCCCTGCCGGACCCGACGCGGTGCTCCCGCGCCGGCGCCCTGCCGCGCGGCCCGACCCCGGCCGCGCCGTCGCCCGGGCCGGGGCGGTCGGGCTGGACCGTCGCGAGGACCCGCAGCAGCTCGGCGGCGGTCCCGGACGTGACGCGGCCGCCGGTGCGCAGCTCCAGCTCGCGCCCGCCGCCACCGAGCGCCACGAGCGCCGAGGCGGCGACGACGACCGCCCGCTCGAAGGCCGCCGGCGACCAGCGCCCCCCGGTGTCCAGGACCACCGCAGGGCGCTGGTCGAGCGGCTCCTCCTCCTGGGAGACCATCAGCCGGTCGGCCCGGGCGGTCGCCCGCCAGTGGACGCGGCGGACGTCGTCCCCCGCGAGGTACTCGCGGATGCCGGAGGACCGCTCGGTCCCCGACCGCGGCGACGCGGTCGTCGAGCCGTCCGTCCCGGTGCCCGTGACCGACGCCGGGCCGCTGGCCAGGGGCACCGCCGCGGGCACGGCGAGCAGGACCGCGTGCTCGGCGTGCCTGCCCTCCCGGCCCCGTCCACGAGCGCTGGTCCTCACGCGGACCGCGGTGCCCCGCACCAGGCCGAAAGGGTCCCTCACGGTCATCACCAGGGGACCCACCCGGTGCTCGCCGCGGTGCGCGGGGTGCACGCGGTACGTCACCGTGGCCCCCGGGGGCCACGGTGACGTACCCCTCGCCGGCCCGGCTCGCGCCGTGCTCGCGGCCAGCTCGAAGCGAGCACGGCCCACCAGGCCCGGCGAGCGGGAGTCCTCGGCGCGCAGGCCGTGGAGGGGCAGCAGGCTGGTGACGCTGACGCGCAGCCTCACCCGGCTGGGGGCACCGACGGTGACGGTGGCGGGCTCGAGGGTCCGCTCGAGCACCGCGCGCGGGCGGGCAGCCAGGAGCGCCGCCGCGACCAGGAGCGGGAGCCCCGCGACGAGGACCCCGACCCGCACCAGGGACGGCAGGCCCGTGGCCAGACCCACCACGACCACCGAGACCCCCGAGCCGGTGAAGGCGGCGCCGCGAGCGGTCAGCGGCCCCAGCAGCCCCCCGCCCACCGGGCTCACCGGTGCACCGGCACCTGCGAGACCACGTCGGCGAGCACCGCGCCCACGTCGGTGCCGGCGGGGCGCGCCGCCGGACCCAGCACCAGGCGGTGGGAGAGCACCGGCGCCACCAGCGCCTGGACGTGGTCGGGGAGCACCACGTCGTCACCCACCACCACCGCGTGGCCGCGCGCGGCGCGCAGGAGGTGCAGCCCGGCGCGCGGTGACGCGCCCAGCTCCAGCGAGGGGTGCTCGCGGGTGGCGGCGAGCAGGGCGACCACGTAGTCGCGGACGGCGGGCGACGCGGGGACGCGGTGCGTCGCGGCTGTCGCCGCGGCCATCTCGGCGGCCGTGGTGACGGGGCGCAGGTCCGCGAGCGGGTCCCGGTCGCCGTGGTGCTCCAGCAGCCTGGCCTCGGCGCCGGCGGAGGGATAGCCCATGGCGATCCTCGCCATGAAGCGGTCGCGCTGCGCCTCGGGCAGCGGGTAGGTGCCCTCCATCTCGAGCGGGTTCTGGGTGGCGACGACGAGGAAGGGCGAGGCCAGCTGGTACGTGCGGCCGCCGGAGGTCACCTGCGCCTCGGCCATGCACTCGAGCAGGGCCGACTGGGTCTTGGGCGAGGCGCGGTTGATCTCGTCGGCCACCACCACGTTGGCGAAGACGGGCCCGGGGGAGAAGGAGAACTCTCGCGAGACGGTGTCGTAGACGTCCCCCCCGGTCACGTCGCCGGGGAAGAGGTCGGGCGTGAACTGGATGCGGGAGACGCTGCAACCGGTGGCCCGGGCCAGGGCCTTGGCCAGCAGCGTCTTGCCCACGCCGGGGACGTCCTCGACCAGCAGGTGGCCCCCGGCCAGCGCGATGGTCACCGCGGTGCGGACGGGCTCTTCCTTGCCCTCCACCACCGTGGAGATCGCCGCGCACAGCGACCCTGCGAGGTCGCGCAGGGCGGCGGGGGCCGGGTGGTCAGCCTCGGTGACCGTCACGCCCCAGACGGTACGTCACGGGCACGCTCCGGGCAGGGGCCAGACGGGTCCCGGCTCGCGTCGGGGGCGGTGCGGGGAGGGGCGCGCAGCGCGTTGACGGTGGGGCGCAGTGGAGTAATGTGGAGGAACTGGGGGCGTGCAGGGCGCTTCGACCACGAGGGGGCCGGGGACGATCCGGCGTGAGGGGGCGCTGACGTGCCGAGCCCCGTCGACGGAGCCCAGCGCAGCAGCGGTCCCCTGTTCCTCGGCACGCACAGCCCGAGCCTCGACGAGAAGGGCCGCCTGGTCCTGCCCTCACGGTTCAGGGACGTCCTGTCTGACGGCCTGGTGCTCACCAGGGGGCAGGAGCGGTGCCTCTACGGCTATCCGGTGGCCGTGTTCGCCCGGGTGCACGAACAGCTGCGCTCTGCCCCGCTGAGCTCCCGTCAGGCCCGCGACGTCTCCCGGGTGCTCCTCTCCGGCGCGTCCGACGAGGTCCCGGACCGCCAGGGGCGGATCACCGTGCCGCCGGCGCTGCGCCGCTACGCCGACCTCCACCGCGAGTGCACGGTCATCGGCGCCGGGGAGCGCATCGAGGTGTGGTCGACCCCGGCGTGGGAGACCTACCTCGCCGAGGCCGAGGAGAGGTTCGCCACCGCCACGGAGGAGGTCCTCCCCGCGCTCGCCTGAGCGCCTCGGCGGCTCGCCCGGGATCCCCGTCCGGCCAGGCCTCCCCCCGCTCCACCGTCCTGACGCACTTCCCCGGCGCCAGGCCGCGGTCACCAGACCGGGAGCGGGTGGGGACCTGGCCGTGCGGTGGCCGCGAGACCCGTGCCGAGGGTGGGCCCCGCCGCGACACGCCACCCGGCCGTCTGCGCGGTCCCTCTCGTACCGTGCGTCACACCAGTACCATCGGCGAGGTCATGCAGGGTCGGGAGCGAGGAGGAGCGCGATGAGCACTCCGGATCGGCCCCCTCGGACCTCGGCCGCCTCGGTCGAGGACCGCCACGTCCCCGTGAAGCTCGCGCGCTGCGTGGAGCTGCTGGCCCCGGCGCTGCAGGACCACGGGTCCGTCGTCGTCGACGCGACGCTCGGCATGGGCGGCCACGCCGCCGCGCTGCTCGAGGCGTGCCCCCTGGCGCACCTGGTGGGCATCGACCGGGACCCGGACGCGCTCGCCGCGGCGGCGCGACGACTGTCCGCCCACGCCGGGCGCACCACGCTGGTCCACGCCGTCTACGACGAGATCGCCGACGTCATCGCCTCCGTCCCCGCGGTGCGCGAGGGCTCGCGTCGCGGACGGCCGAGGGTGGCGGCGGTCCTCATGGACCTCGGGGTCTCCTCGCTGCAGCTCGACGAGGTCTCCCGCGGCTTCTCCTACAGCCGCGACGCCGACCTCGACATGCGGATGGACGCGACCTCCGGCCGTCGCGCCGCCGACCTCGTCAACACCGCGCCGCGCGCGGAGCTCATCAGGGTGCTGCGCACCTACGGCGAGGAACGCTTCGCCCCCCGCATCGCCGACGCCGTGGTCGCGGAGCGTGCCCGGGAGCCGTTCACCACCAGCGCCCGGCTCGTCGACGTCGTGCGCTCCGCCGTGCCGGCAGCCACGCGCCGCACCGGGGGCAACCCGGCCAAGCGCACGTTCCAGGCCCTGCGGATCGCGGTGAACGACGAGCTGGACGCGCTCGCCGCGGCGCTGCCCGCGGCGCTCGGGGTGCTGGCGGTGGGCGGGCGCATCGCCGTGATGTCCTACCAGTCCCTCGAGGACCGCCTGGTGAAGCAGGCCTTCGCGGCGGGCGCCGCGTCCACCACCCCGGCGGGACTGCCCGTCGAGCTCCCGGGCCACGAGCCGGAGCTGACGCTGCTCACGCGGGGCGCCGAGCTCGCCACCGAGGCCGAGGTCGCCGAGAACCCCCGCGCCGCACCCGTGCGCCTGCGCGCGGCGCAGCGGTCGAGGCAGGCCTCGTGAGGACCCTCTCGCGGCGACTCGCCTCGGACGCGCCCCCGCCCCTGCGCGGTCGCGTCTCCTTCGCCCTGGTGTGCGCGATGGTCATCGCGTCGACGATGGCCGCGCTGCTCGCCCTGAACATCGCCGCGACCCGCGCCTCCTACGCGCAGGAGGACCTGTCCGCACGGCTCGTGCGGCTCACCGAGGAGCAGCAGGCGCTGGCCGAGGACCTGGAGGCGCGCCAGGCCCCCGCCGCCCTGGAGCGCGAGGCCGCCGACCTGGGGATGGTGCCCGCGAACCGGGCCTTCGTCTCGATGCGCGACGGCACGCTCCTGGGGGACGCGAGCCCCGCCCAGCCCCCGGAGCCCGACGAGGACGAGGTCGGCCCCGCCGCAGGAGCGGGCACCGCCGACGACACGACGCCCGCGCCCCCGACGACCACAGGTGATGCACCGTGAGCCCCACAGCAGCCCCCCCGCGCCGGGCCCCCGCCGCGCGGCCCGGCGCGAGCGCCCCCGCGAGCCCGCCGTCACGGGCCCGCACCGCGTCCGGCGCCCCTGCGAGGAGCGGTACCGGCGGCCCGCGCCGGCCAGCGCCCGGCCACCCGGACCGCCGGTCCGTCGCCCTCGTGCTCGTCCTCGCCCTCGTCCTCGCGGTCTTCGTCGGCCGCCTGGTCCTCCTCCAGGGCGCCGACGCCTCGGAGGTCGCCGCGAAGGCCGTGTCCTCCCGCACGCAGACCACGGCGCTGCCCGCCACGCGCGGCGAGATCACCGCGCGTGACGGCAGCGTGCTGGCGGCCTCGGTGGAGCGCCGCGACGTGGTGGTCGACCAGACGCTCGTGGCCCGGTGGACCCAGGAGGTGGACGGGGAGGAGGTCGCGCGCGGCCCGCAGGACGCGGCCGCGCAGATCGCCCCGGCGCTCGGTCTCGACCCCGCCAGCATCGTCGAGCCGCTGACCGGCACCGCGCGCTGGGCCGTCGTGGCGAGGTCGGTGACCCCGGCGCAGTGGCGCGCGGCGTCGGCGCTGGGCATCCCCGGCCTCTACAGCGAGCCCGCGCCGCAGCGCTCCTACCCCGCGGGGTCGGTCGCCGGCAACGTCATCGGCTGGGTCGGCGACGACGGGTCCCCCCGCGCCGGCCTGGAGATGAGCGCCGACGAGGTCCTCCACGGCACCGCCGGCTCCGACAGCTCCGAGCGCGGGCTGGGCGGGGAGCGGATCCCCATGGCCACGGCGCAGCGCACGGCCCCCGTCGACGGCTCCGACCTCCGCCTCACCCTGGACCGCGACCTCCAGTGGTACGCGCAGGAGGCCGTCGACGCGCAGGTCGAGGAGACCGGAGCGAGGTGGGGCGCCGTCACGGTGATGGACCCGGAGACCTTCCAGGTGCTCGCCCTCGCGGAGTCCGGCACCGTCGACCCCAACGACCCGGGCGCCACCGACCAGGCCGGCTGGGGCAACCGCTCGCTCCAGGAGGTGTTCGAGCCGGGGTCCACCGCCAAGGTCGTGACCGCCGCCGCCGCCATCGAGGAGGGCGAGACCACGCCGCGCGAGCGCCTCACGGTCCCCGACCGTCTGGAGGTGCCCAACGGGCAGGAGTTCCGGGACAGCTCCGAGCACGACGACCAGCGCCTCACCTTCGCGGGGGTGCTGGGGGAGTCCTCCAACACCGGCACGGTCATGGTCGGCTCCCGCCTGTCCGACGAGACCCGCTACGACTACCTGCGGCGCTTCGGGTTCGGCGAGAAGACCGCCCTCGACTTCCCCGGGGAGTCCTCCGGGATCCTGGCGCCGTCGCAGGACTGGGACGGCGCGCAGCGCTACACGACGATGTTCGGCCAGGGCTTCGCCGGGACCATGCTCCAGTCCGCGCAGGTCTACGCCACGCTCGCCAACGGCGGGGTGCGCCTGCCCGCCCACGTCGTCGACGGCGTCACCGCCCCCGACGGGACGTTCACCCCCCTGCCGAAGGAGGAGGGCGTCCGCGTGGTCAGCGAGCGCACGGCCCAGGACGTCGTGGACATGCTCGAGGGCGCCGTCGGCACCGGCGGCACCGGCGGGGAGGCGGCGGTGCCCGGCTACCGGGTGGCGGGCAAGACCGGGACGGCCGAGGTGGCCGGCGAGAAGGGCTACGAGGGCAACGGCTACATCGGCTCCTTCGTCGGCATGGCGCCCGCCGAGGACCCCGAGCTGGTCGTGGCGGTCACCGTCGCCCACCCCACGAAGGGCGGGTACTACGGCGGGACCGTCGCCGGACCGGTCTTCTCCGACGTCATGTCCTACGCCCTGGCCGCGCGCAACGTCCCGCCGTCGTCCTCGCGGCCCGACCTCGTCCCGCTCACGTGGTGACCGGCGCGACCCGGCCCTCGCGCGTCGGGGCGGGGGGCCCGGCGGCGGACGGTAGCCTCGCGGCCGTGCGATCGGGGAGGAGCGGCGTCCCCGCGCGGGCAGGCCGCGACCGGTCGCTGGCGCAGGTCGCCGCCCGCCTGGGGCTCCCCGAGCCGGAGAGCGGCGGCGAGACACCCGTGGTGCGCGCGGTGCTGGACTCCCGGCGCGCCGGCCCGTCGGTGGTGTACGCGGCGCTCCCCGGCAGCCGGACCCACGGCGCCCAGCACGTGGGGCCCGCCGTGGCAGCGGGGGCCGTGGCCGTGCTCACCGACCCCGAGGGCGCCGGCGTCATCGCCCGTTCCGGGTCCGGGGACCGCGGGCACGGTGACACGGTGCCCCTGCTGGTCGTCGACGAGCCGCGGGCACGCCTGGGTCCGCTGGCGCAGTGGCTCGCCGGGGATCCCGCCCAGCGCCTGACGATGATCGGCGTGACCGGGACCAACGGCAAGACCACCACGACCGCGCTCGTGGAGTCCGCGATCGCCGCCGCCGGGGGCCGCCCCGGCCTCATCGGCACGACCGGGGTGCGCATCGACGGCGTGGCCGTCCCCGGGGAACGCACCACCCCCGAGGCACCGGACCTCGCCGGGCTGCTCGCTGAGATGGTCGAGGCCGGCGTGGGCACGTGCGCGATGGAGGTCTCCAGCCACGCGGTGGTGATGCACCGCGCCGACGGCGTGGTCCTCGACGTCGTCGGGTTCACCCAGCTGAGCCAGGACCACCTCGACCTGCACGGCGACATGGAGCACTACTTCGCCGCGAAGGCCGAGCTCTTCACCCCCGAGCGGGCGCGCCGGGCCGTCGTCGTCGTCGACGACGCGTGGGGCGCACGCCTCGCCGGGCTCTGCCGCCAGCGCGGCCTTCCGGTGACCACGGTGTCGGCGGGAGCCCACGAGGCCGACGTCACGGTGGTCCCCGGCTCGGTGGCCGCGTCCGAGCACGGCGGCTCCACGTTCACCCTGCGCACCCCGCGCGGTCAGGTCGCCGCCGCCACGCCGCTGCCCGGCCACTTCAACGTCTCCAACGCCGCCCTGGCCCACGCGCTCCTCACCGCGGTGGGCCTGAGCGACGCCGCGGCGGCCCTGCCGCGCGCCCACGGCCCCGCGGGGCGGATGCAGGTCGTCGCCCCCGCCCACGGGCGGCGGGAGGCCTGCCCGCGCGGCGTCGTCGACTTCGCGCACACCCCGGACGCCGTCACCGCCGCGCTCGGGGCGCTGCGCCCGAGCGTCCCCGGGCGCCTCGTGGTGGTGCTCGGCGCCGGGGGCGACCGCGACCGCGGCAAGCGGGCCGCGATGGGCGCGGCGGCAGCCGCGGGCGCCGACGTCGTGGTGGTCACCGACGACAACCCCCGCAGCGAGGACCCGGCCGCCATCCGCGCCGCCGTGCTCGACGGCGCGCGCGCCCCCAGCGCCGACCGCGCCCACGACGCCGAGCGGGGACACACCGCCGAGGTGCTCGAGGTCGGTGGCCGGTCCGAGGCGATCCGCCGGGCCGTGCGCGCCGCCGGGGGCCCCGGCTCGACCGTCCTCGTGGCCGGCAAGGGCCACGAGCGCGGCCAGGAGGTCCGCGGGGAGGTCCACCCCTTCGACGACGTCGAGGAGCTGGCCGCAGCGCTGGCCGCCGAGGCCCAGGACCTGCCGGGAGCGACGCCGTGATCCCCATGACCCTCGCCGAGGTGGCCTCCGCGGTCCGGGGCACCCTCGCCGGCGGGGCCGACCCGGACGCCCGCGTGGCCGCGGTGACCACCGACTCCCGCACCGCAGCGCCCGGCTCGCTCTTCGTGGCCATCGCCGGCGAGCGCACCGACGGTCACGACCACGCCCGTCCCGCGATCCAGGCCGGCGCGCCCGCCGTCCTCGCCGAGCGACCCGTCGACGCCCCTGCGGTCCTGGTCCCGCGCGGCACCGTCGCGGCGCTGTCCGACCTCGCCGCCGCCACGCTCGAGCGCCGCCGGTCCGCCGGATCGCCCTTCGCCGTGGTCGGCATCACCGGAAGCTCGGGCAAGACGTCCACGAAGGACCTGCTCGCGTCCGTCCTGCGCTCCGCCGGGCGCGACGTCGTCTCCCCGGCGGGCTCCTTCAACAACGAGATCGGGCTGCCCCTGACCGCGCTGTCGGTCACCGCCACCACCGAGGTCGTGGTCCTGGAGATGGGCGCCCGCGGGCGCGGGCACGTCGCGGCGCTCGCGGCGACCGCCCGCCCTGACGTGGGTGCCGTCCTCAACGTGGGCTCCGCCCACCTGGGGGAGTTCGGCAGCCGCGAGGGGATCGCCGCCGCGAAGGGCGAGCTCGTCGAGGCCCTGGCGCCCGGGGGGACCGCCGTGCTCTTCGCCGACGACGGCTACGTCGCGGCCATGGCCGAGCGCACCCGCGCGCGGGTGCTCACCGCCGGGCACGGCGCCGGGCGGGACCTGCGGGCCGCCGACGTGAGCCTCGACCCTGCGGGCCGGGCGAGCTTCACCCTCCTCGAGCGCGCCAGCGGGCAGGAGCAGCGGGTGACCCTCGCCCTGGTGGGCGAGCACCACGTCGACAACGCCGTGGTCGTCGCGGCCTGCGTGCGGGCGGTCGACGCGGCGCTGGGAGCGGCGCCGGGCGACCAGCCCGGCGCCGGTCTGCGGGCGATCGCCGCCGGCCTCGGCGCGGCGCGCGCCGACAGCCCCCACCGCATGGCCCTGACCGAGCGCCCCGACGGCGTGACCGTCGTCGACGACTCCTACAACGCCAACCCCGAGTCGGTGCGCGCTGCGCTGCGGGCCCTCACCGCGCTGCGGGGGGCCGACAAGGAGCGGCGCACGTGGGCGGTGCTCGGGGAGATGCTCGAGCTCGGCGACGACAGCATCGCCGCGCACGACGGGGTGGGCCGCTACGCGGTGCGCCTGGACATCTCGCGGGTGGTCGCCGTCGGCGCGGGCGCTCGCCCCCTGCACCTCGGCGCGGTGATGGAGGGGTCCTGGGGCGAGGAGTCAGCCTGGGTCCCCGACGCCGACGCCGCGCTGGCCCTGCTCGTCGAGGAGATCCAGCCCGGTGACGTGGTGCTCGTCAAGGGCTCGAACGCCACCGGCCTCCGCGCGGTCGCCGACGCCCTCGTGGCCGGCGCCGCGCCGGCCACGTCGAGCCGTGCCGCCAGCGCAGGGGGAGCCCCGTGAAGCTGATCCTCCTCGCGGGGGGCGTGGGCCTGGTGCTGGCGCTGTTCGGCACGCCGCTCTACATCCGCTTCCTCGTCAAACGGGGCTACGGCCAGTTCATCCGCGACGACGGCCCCACCTCGCACCACACCAAGCGCGGGACCCCCACCATGGGCGGCGCGGTGATCATCGGCGCCACCGTCCTCGGCTACCTCGCGGCCCACCTCGCCGTGCTCGCTCCCGCCACCGCCTCGGGGATCCTCGTCCTGGGGCTCATGGTGGGCCTCGGCGCCGTGGGGTTCGCGGACGACTTCATCAAGATCTCGAAGCAGCGCTCCCTGGGGCTCCGCTCGGTGCCCAAGCTCATCGGGCAGGTGCTGATCGGCCTCGTCTTCGCCCTGCTGGCGCTGCGGTTCCCCGACGCGGGCGGACGCACGCCCGCCTCGACGGCGATCTCCTTCACCCGTGACACGTCGATCGACCTCGCCCAGCTCGGCACCGTGCTCGGGCTCGTCGCGTTCGTCGCCTGGGTGCTGCTCATCACCGCCGCCACGTCCAACGGCGTCAACCTCACCGACGGTCTCGACGGGCTGGCCAGCTCGGCGACGGCCGCCGTCGCGAGCGCCTACGTCCTCATCGGCATCTGGCAGTACAACCAGTCCTGCGAGACCAACGGCGTGGAGCTGGCGCTGACGTGCTACTCCACCCGGGACCCGCTCGACGTCGCCGTGGTGGCGGCGGCGCTGGCGGGGGCGTGCATCGGGTTCCTGTGGTGGAACACCTCGCCGGCGAAGATCTTCATGGGCGACACGGGATCGCTCGCCCTCGGCGGGGCGCTCGCGGCGCTCGCCGTGGTCTCGCGCACCGAGCTGCTCCTCGTCGTGCTCGGCGGGCTCTTCGTCATCATCACGCTCTCGGTCGTGATCCAGGTCGGCTCCTTCAAGCTCACCCGAAAGCGGGTGTTCCGCATGGCCCCGCTGCAGCACCACTTCGAGCTCGTCGGCTGGGCCGAGGTGACGATCGTGACCCGCTTCGTCATCGTGGCCATCCTGTTCGTCGCCCTGGGCCTGGGCATCTTCTACGGAGAGTGGATCGTGGGCGCCGATGTCAGCTGAGAACGCCCGTCCCGCGCCGCCGGACCTGGACGTCGACGGACGCCGCGTGATCGTCGCGGGCCTCGGGGTCTCGGGCGCCGCGGCCGCCTACGCCCTCGCCGAGCGCGGGGCCGACGTCACGGCGCTCGACGCCCGGCCGGCGGGGAGCTCCCGTGCGCTGGACGACGCCGTCGCGCTGCTCGACGTGCTCGGGGGCAGCGCGCTGCTCGGCCCGGAGGCGGCGGCGACCCTGCCGGGCGCCGCGCCGGACCTCCTGGTGGTCTCGCCCGGCTGGCGCCCCGACGCCCCGGTCGTCACGGCAGCACGAGCGGCAGGAGCCTCGGTGTGGGGGGAGGTCGAGCTGGCCTGGCGCCTGCGCGGGCCCGGCGCCGCCCCCTGGCTGTGCGTCACCGGTACCAACGGCAAGACGACGACCGTGACGATGCTGGCCGCCATGCTCACCGCCAACGGTGAGGCCGCCGTCGCGGCGGGCAACATCGGCACCCCGCTGGTGGAGGCCGTGCTCGATCCCGTCGGCCACGAGGTCCTCGCCGTGGAGCTCTCGAGCTTCCAGCTCCACGGGGCCACGACCCTGTCCCCGCAGGCCTCGGTCTGCCTCAACGTCGCCGAGGACCACGTCGACTGGCACGGCTCCATGGCCGCCTACGCCGCGGCCAAGGCCACGGTCTACGAGCGGACCCAGCTGGCCTGCGTGTACGACGCGGACGACCCCGAGCGCACCACGGAGGCGATGGTGGAGGGGGCCGACGTGGTCGAGGGCGCCCGCGCCGTCGGGACCACGCGCGGCGTGCCGGCCGTCGGGATGCTGGGGGTGGTCGACGACGTGCTGTGCGACCGCGCGTTCGTCCCGGAGCGCGCGACGTCGGCCGCCGAGCTGGCGAGCCTCGCCGACCTCACGGCCTCGGCGCCGGGCGCCCCGCTGGCACCCCACACGATCTCCAACGCGCTGGCCGCCGCCGCCCTCGCCAGGGCCCACGGCGTCACCGCCCGTGCGGTCCGCGACGGCCTGCGGGGGAGCCCGGCCGGCCGCCACCGCGGCGAGGTGGTCGGGCGCTCCGGGGACGTCGTGTGGGTCGACGACTCCAAGGCCACCAACCCCCACGCGGCCGCCGCGGCGCTCGACGGGGTCGCCGCCGCGGGAGCGCGCGCGGTGTGGATCGCGGGCGGTCTGGCCAAGGGCGCCACGTTCGACGCGCTCGTCGCCGGCGCGAAGGACGCGCTGCGCGCGGTGGTGCTCGTCGGGACCGACACCGGCGCCCTGCGGGCGGCGCTGGCGGCCCACGCCCCGGACGTGCCGGTCGCCGTGACCACCGGCGACCGGCCGGGCGCGGTCATGGGCTCCGCGGTGGCCGCCGCGGCCGGCCTCGCCCGTCCGGGCGACGTGGTGCTCCTCGCGCCGGCGTGCGCCTCCATGGACCAGTTCACCGACTACGGCGAGCGCGGCGACGCCTTCGCCGCCGCCGTCCGCGCCTCGGGAGCGAGCAGCTGATGACCCCCTCGAAGACCGCCACCAGGACCAGCAGCAGGACCGCGCCGACCAGCACGCCGGGCGGCAGCGGCAGCGGTGGTGCCGGCTCCGTCCGCAGCGGTGCGGCGCCCTCGCGCCCGGGCGCCGCCGCAGCCCGGGGGCGCGAGCGCCGCCGGCGCGCCACCGCCTGGGCCGACGCGGCGGTGGGCGGCCGGATCCCGGGTTCCGCGGCGCGCTGGGACACGCCGGCGACCACCTGGTACGTGCTGGTGGGAGCGACCACGCTGATGGTCGCCCTCGGCCTGGTCATGGTCCTGTCCTCCTCCTCGGTGGAGTCCTACGCCGAGCAGGACGCCGCCGGGCGCTCCGCCCTGACCGCGGTCGGCCCCGCGGTGAAGCAGGCGGCCTTCGCGCTCGTCGGCCTGGGCGTCGCCTGGGTGGTCTCCCGCGTGCCGATCCGGTGGTGGCGCGCCCCGGCGGGCCTGCCCCTGCTGGCCGTGGTGGCCGCGACCGCGCTGCAGGTGCTGGTCTTCACGCCGCTGGGCCAGGAGGTGGGTGGCAACCGGAACTGGATCCGCGTGGGGCCCCTGACGCTGCAGCCCTCGGAGCTGCTCAAGCTCGCCAGCGTGGTGTGGTGCGCGGCGGTGCTCGCCCGCAACCGTGCTCGCCTGGCCCGCTTCGGCCCCGCGGTGGTGCCGGTGGCGCTGGGAACCCTGCCCGGGCTGGCCCTGGTGGTCCACGGGCGCGACCTCGGCACCGCCATGGTCCTGGCCGGCGTGGTCCTGGCCGCGCTCTTCGCCGCGGGGGTGCGGCTGCGCCACCTCGCGGTCCTCGTCGGGCCGGCGCTCCTGGCCGTCGCGGTCGCCGCCCTGACCAGCGCCAACCGGCGCGGGCGCATCGAGGCGTTCTTCGCGGGCGGCTCGGACCCGCAGGGCGTCGACTGGCAGAGCGTCCACAGCCAGTACGCGCTCGCCTCCGGAGGGCTCACCGGGCTCGGGCTCGGGGCGAGCCGCGAGAAGTGGAGCTGGCTCCCGGAGGCCCACAACGACTTCATCTTCGCCATCGTGGGCGAGGAGCTGGGGCTGCTCGGCACCCTGACGGTCCTGTTCCTGCTCGCGAGCATCGCGTGGGCGTGCGCCCGGACGGTGCGGGCGAGCCGGGAGCTGTTCGTCAAGGTCGCCGTCGGCGGGGTCCTCGCGTGGATCCTCGGTCAGGCGCTGGTCAACATCGCCGTGGTCATCGGGCTGCTCCCCGTCCTCGGCGTCCCCCTGCCGCTGATCTCCTCCGGCGGGTCCGCCCTCATCGCGGCGCTCGCGGCGATCGGCCTGGTGCTCGCGTGCGTGCGCTCCCTGCCGGGCGCCGCGCGCACGCTCGCCGCTCGTCCCTCCTCCGCGGCCACGACGCTGGCCGTCACCACGGCTCCCCGCCCCGCCCCGGCGCCTGCTGCGGGCCCCGCGCCGAGGCGGTCGCGATGAGCGCGCCGCTGCGGGTCCTGCTCGCCGGCGGTGGCACCGCCGGTCACGTGCAGCCCCTGCTCGCGCTGGCGGACGCGCTGCGCGTGCGCCGGCCCGACGCGCAGGTCCTCGTCCTCGGGACCCGCGCCGGGCTCGAGCACCGGCTCGTGCCCGAGCGCGGCTACGACCTCGCCGAGGTGGACCGGGTGCCGCTGCCCCGGCGTCCGGGGGCCGACCTGCTGGCGCTGCCCGCCCGTCTCGCCCGTGCGGTGGCCCAGGCCGGCCGGGCGATCGACGCCGTCGGTGAGCCTGCCGGCCGGGCGGACGTCGTCGTGGGCTTCGGCGGCTACGTCGCCACCCCCGCGTACCTGGCGGCGGCCAGGCGCCGCGTGCCGATGGTGGTCCACGAGCAGAACTTCCGGCCGGGGGTGGCGAACCGGGTCGGTGCCGCGCTCGGCGCCCGCGTGGCCCTCACGTTCGCCGGGACCGCGCTGCGCCCGCGGCGGGGGTCGGCCACCGTCACCGGGATGCCCCTGAGGAGCACGCTCGCCGGCCTGGACCGCGGGGCGCTGCGCGAGGAGGCCCTCGAGCACTTCGGGCTGGCCGCCGGGCCGGCGACGCTGCTCGTCACCGGTGGCTCGCTCGGCGCGGCGCGCCTGAACGCGGCCATGGCTGCATCCGCGGAGCACCTCGTGGCCGCCGGCGTCCAGGTGCTGCACCTGACCGGGCGGGGCAAGGCCGACGGCCTGGACGAGGTGTCGGCCTCGCCGCGCTACCGCGTGCTGGAGTACACCGACCGCATGGACCTGGCCTACGCGGCAGCGGACCTCGCGGTCTGCCGGTCGGGGGCGGGCACCGTGTGCGAGCTCAGCGCGGTCGGGCTCCCCGCGCTCTACGTGCCGCTGCCCCACGGCAACGGTGAGCAGCGGCTCAACGCGGCGCCGCTCGTGGCTGCCGGGGGCGGCCTGCTCGTCGACGACGCCGACTTCGACGCCGAGGTCGTGCGCACCACCGTCACCGGGCTCCTCACCGATCCCGAGCGGATGCACGCCATGGCGGGGGCCGCCGCCGACGCGGGCGCCCGTGACGGAGCGTCCTCCCTGGTCGACGTGGTGCTCGCCGCCGCCGGGCGCGCGCAGGAGAGCTCACCGTGAGCGTCGGCGTCGACCTCGAGGCCACGGTGCCCGCGGCGGGTGGGCTGGGCCGCGTGCACCTCGTGGGCGTCGGCGGTGTCGGCATGTCGGCCGTCGCCCGCGTCATGATCGAGCGGGGGATGGCCGTCAGCGGCTCGGACGGCGCCGACGTGCCCGTCCTCGACGTGCTGGCGGGCCTGGGGGCGAGCGTGGCGGTGGGCTACGACGCCGCGCGCCCGAGCGGCGTGGCCGGCGCCGACACGGTGGTGGTCGGCTCCGCCGTGCGGGCCGACAACGTCGAGGTCCTCGCCGCCGAGGAACGGGGGCTGCGGGTGCTGCACCGCTCCCAGGCCCTCGCGGCCCTCATGGCCGACCCCGTCGTCCCGCAGCGCTCCAGCGCCGACTCCGACGGCGCGGGCGTCGGCGCCCGCGCCCGCCCGTCGGTGGCCGTGGCCGTGGCCGGCACGAACGGCAAGACCACCACCTCGGCCATGCTCACCGCGGCCCTCGTCGCGGCGGGGGAGGACCCGTCGTACGCCATCGGCGGCGAGCTGGTGGCGACGGCGAGCAACGCGCACGCCGGCGGCGGCGCCGTGTTCGTGGCCGAGGCCGACGAGTCGGACGGGTCCTTCGTCGTCTACCGGCCCGCGCTCGCCGTGGTGACCAACGTCCAGGCCGACCACCTCGACCACCACGGGGACCTCGCCGGCGTGGTGGCGGCGTTCGAGGACTTCGCCGCGTCGATCCGGCCCGGCGGCGCGCTCGTGGCGTGCGCGGACGACCCGGGGGCCGCCGCCCTCGCGGCCGGCCACGGCGCGGGAGGTGGCCGCGTGGTGACCTACGGCTCGGTGGAGGGCTCCGACGTGCGCATCACCGCGGCGGTCCCCCGCGGCGAGGGCACCTCGCTGCGGGTGGAGCGGCGCGGCGCGCCGGCGCGGTCGCTGGAGCTGGGCGTCCCCGGCTGGCACAACGCGCTCGACGCGGTGGGCGCCTACGCCGCCGCCCTCGAGCTGGGCGCGGACGAGGAGCGCGTCCTCGCCGGGCTGAGCGCCTTCGCCGGTACCCGACGACGGTTCGAGCGCCGCGGGACCGCCCGCGGCGTGGTCGTCTACGACGACTACGCCCACAACCCCGCCAAGGTGGCCTCCGCGGTCGCGACGGGCCGCTCGGTGGCCCGGGACGGATCGCTCACCGTGGTGTTCCAGCCCCACCTCTACAGCCGCACCTCGGACTTCGCCGACGAGCTGGGGGCTGCTCTGTCCGGAGCGGACCGCGTCATCGTCATGGACGTCTACGGGGCCCGCGAGGCCCCCGTGCCCGGCGTCGACGGCTCGCTGGTGGCCCGCGCCGTCCGCGGACGGCCCGGGCACGAGGCCGAGGTCGGCTACGTCGCCGACCGCGAGGCCGTCGTGGCGGCGGCGGTCGACGGCGTGCGGCCGGGAGACGTGCTCGTGACCGTGGGCGCCGGCGACGTGACGGCGCTCGGCCCGAAGATCCTGGAGGCGCTGGGCGGCGAGGACGCCGCGGCGGCGGCGCGACGATGACCCGGCGTCCGGCGCCGGCGCTGCGCAGGCCGTCGGCGGAGGCTCCGCGCCCGCCGCAGGGCCACGGGTCGCGGACCGCGGCGCCCCCTCCCGCCGGCCCCGCCGCACGTCCGCGGCGCACCGCGCGGGAGCCCGAGGCGGTTCGGGGCCGGGCAGGCCCCGGGAGTCGCGGTGCCCGCCCGGCTCGAGGACGTCAGGGCAGCGCCCGCGCCACACCGCCGCCGACGCCGCGCCGACGGCGGCCCTCCGCGCGCACCGTCGTCGGTGCGCTGGTGGCCGTGGCGCTGGTCGCCGCCACCGTGTGGGCTCTCGGCTTCAGCCCGCTGACCGCTGTCCGCTCCATCAGCGTGGTGGGCACGGCCCGCACCCCCGCCGCCGCCGTGGAGGCGGCCGCGCAGCCCCAGCTGGGCACACCCCTGCTGCGCTGGGACGCCGGCGCGGTCCAGGAGCGCCTGCGCGGCGAGCCGTACGTCCGCGCGGTCTCCCTGGACCGCCGGTGGCCCGACCGCGTGGAGATCGAGGTGACCGAGCGCGTCCCCGCCGCCGCGGTGCCGCGCAGGGGCGGGGGCGTGGACGTGGTGGACGCCCGCGGCGAGGTCATCACGCGGGCCGCGTCGGCTCCCGACGGACTCCCCGCCGTCGCGGTCGACGTGCGCGCGGCCGGTGCCGCGGCGCTTGACGCCGCGTCCCTCACCGCCCGGTCCCTCCCGGAGAGGTTGCGCGCCCAGGTCGAGACGGTGGGGGCCACCAGCGGTGACGACGTCCGGCTGACGCTGCGCGGCGGACGCCTGGTGCGGTGGGGTGACGGCGCCAGCCCGGCGAGCAAGGCGGCGGTCCTCCAGGTCCTCCTCGGATCGGTGCCCGGAGCGGACGGCTTCGACGTCAGCGCGCCGTCGGCGCCGGCCACGTGGACCGGTGAGGAGAGGTCGGCGGGCGAGCTCGAGGGTGACGGTGAGCCCAACGCCAAAGAGGTTGCCGAGAGTGACGAAATAGCTACAGACGGCGATCAGGACGACGAATAGCAGCACAGAGTGACGGTGAGCCCGCCCTCGGTGGCCGCTCGGCCGGGGTGGCGCGCACCCGGCGTTCCCGTCGGGGCAGGATTGCCCGTATGGTCACCAGCGCGTCGCCCCGCAACGGCGGGTCCGGCGTGGTGCATTGCTCGAGGATGCTCCTCGCGCCTACCGTGGCGCCTGATCAGGCCCCGGTCGGTGAGGTGCAGCCTCGGGTGTGGTGTCGAACGTGGCAGAGGGCAGTCGATCGAGGGGCTCCATCCCCGCGTGGGCCGGTCCGAGGACGAGCAGTGAGAGCGGGAGATCGGTGAGCGCACCCCAGAACTACCTGGCGGTCATCAAGGTGGTCGGCGTCGGTGGCGGCGGGGTCAACGCCGTGAACCGGATGATCGACGT
>JARICT010000086.1 GCA_029257185.1 Quadrisphaera sp. | reverse complement strand
CGCAACACAATAGGTGCCGATTCCAAGCGCACCGACTTCTCCCTCGCCGCCTGAGCGAGGTCTAGAGGTCCGTCGGCCCGGGAGCGCTCCCGGCCCGGGTACCGGCGACAGCTAGGGAGCCACTGCTATCGCGTGTCGTCATCGCACGCGGTAGAACACCCAGATGACTGAGCCTGTCAGCAGCGCGCCTGCGCGAGTGCTGGGGCCGAGAAAATCCACAGCAGGCTGCACTCGGAGAAGCCCTGGTGGTACGACGACGGACGCGGGTTCGATTCCCGCCACCTCCACACCCCGCGACGACCAGAAGGCCCGCCCCCGTGAGGGGGCAGGCCTTCTGCGTATGACCCGTGAGGTCAGACCACGCCCATCGCCAGCATGGCGTCGGCCACCCGGATGAAGCCGGCGATGTTCGCCCCGGCGGCGTAGTTGCCCGGCGTGCCGTACTCGTCCGCCGTCTCCAGGCAGCGGTCGTGGACACCGCGCATGATCTCGGCCAGGCGGGCCTCGGTGTGCTCGAAGGTCCACGAGTCACGTGAGGCGTTCTGCTGCATCTCCAGGGCGCTGGTCGCCACGCCGCCGGCGTTCGCGGCCTTGCCGGGGGCGAAGGTCACGCCCGCGTCGGTCAGCAGGCGGACCGCCTCGGGGGTGCACGGCATGTTGGCGCCCTCGGCGACCACGGTGGCCCCGTTCTCGACCAGCACCTTGGCGCCGCGGGCGTCCAGCTCGTTCTGCGTCGCGCAGGGCAGCGCCACGTCGCACGGCACGTCCCACACCGAGCCGTCCGAGACGAAGCGAGCACCGCCGCGCAGCCCGGGGTACTCGGAGATCCGGGCGCGACGGATCTCCTTGAGGTCCTTGACCAGCTCGACGTCGATGCCCTTCTCGTCGACGACGTAGCCGCCGGAGTCCGAGCACGCGACCACCGTGCCCCCCAGCTCGTGGACCTTCTCGGTGGCGTACACCGCGACGTTCCCCGAGCCCGAGACGACGACCCGCTTGCCGTCGAAGGACTCCCCGCGCGCCTTGAGGACCTCGTCGGCGAAGAAGACGACCCCGTAGCCGGTGGCCTCGGTGCGCACCTGCGAGCCGCCCCAGGTGAGGCCCTTGCCGGTGAGCACCCCGGCTTCATAGCGGTTCGTGATCCGCTTGTACTGGCCGAACAGGTACCCGATCTCCCGGCCGCCCACACCGATGTCGCCGGCCGGGACGTCGGTGTACTCCCCGAGGTGGCGGTACAGCTCGGTCATGAACGCCTGGCAGAAGCGCATCACCTCGCCGTCGGACCTGCCCTTGGGGTCGAAGTCGGAGCCTCCCTTGCCGCCGCCGATGGGCATGCCGGTGAGGGAGTTCTTGAAGATCTGCTCGAACCCGAGGAACTTGACGATGCCCAGGTACACCGACGGGTGGAAGCGAAGGCCGCCCTTGAAGGGGCCGAGCGCGGAGTTGAACTCCACCCGGAACCCGCGGTTGACCTGGACCCGCCCGGCGTCGTCGACCCAGGAGACGCGAAAGATGATCTGCCGCTCCGGCTCGCTGAGGCGGCGCATCACCTCGGCGTCGGCGTACTGCGGGTGCTTGGCGACCACCGGCCCCAGGCTCTCCAGGACCTCGCCGACGGCCTGGTGGAACTCCGTCTCACCGGGGTTCCGCTTCAGGACCTCCGTGTAGATGTCGGTCAGCTTCGCGTCCAGGTCGGGCACGGACGTCTCCCCTCGGCAGTGATCAACGGGTGCGCGCGAAGAGTAGCCGTGCGCTCACCGGTGTCTCGGGTCGGCCGGTCGTGCCCAGGTCGTCGATGATGACGACTCCGCCGCCGAGGCCGCCGCCTCAGACGAGCGTCACCCCGGCGGCGGTCATGTCCTCGCGGGCCACGACGTCGTCGTCGCTGGACAGCGCCACGAACCGCGTGGCCGCGAGCGGCACGGTCACCCCGTAGCCGGCGCGGGCGCCGTCGATCGCGGTGGCCCTGACGCAGTAGTCACCGGCGAGCCCCACCACGACGAGGTCGCGGACCCCGGCGGCGTCCAGCAGCTCCCGCAGGCCCGTGCCGGCGGTGGAGCCGTCGGCCAGGTCGGTCTCGGAGAAGCCGGAGTACCCGTCCTCGGAACCCACGCCCTTGCGGATCCGCAACGGCTCGCCACCACCGGCCGGGCCCACCAGGAGCAGGTCGTCGACCAGCTCGGCGCCGCCGGTGCCGGCGACGCAGTGCGCCGGCCACAGCCCGCCGCCGCTCTCGAAGTGCGGGGTGGACTCGGGGTGCCAGTCCTGGGTGTAGACGACGGGAGCGCCTGCCGCGGCGGCGGCGCGCACCTCGGCGTTGACCACCGGTACCACCTCGGGCCCCCCCGGCACGGCCAGCGACCCGTCCTCGGCGACGAAGTCCTGCTGCATGTCGACGACGACGAGAGCGGTGGTGGTGGTGTACGTCTGCGTCATGGCGCGACGCTAGCCCGCGCGGCCGGCGCGCGCTGCGCCCGCCCGGTGCGCCGGTCCGCTTCGCCCCGATACCGTCGCGTCGTGCAGCACCACCACCCGGACGACCCGAGCGAGCGGCACCCCGCGGCCGCCGAGAGGGCTGCTGCGTCGCGCGCCGCGGCCCTCGGCGCCGAGGACGTCCTGCTGTTCCGCCGCGTCGTGGGCGGCGGCTGGCTCCACGTGGGCGGGACGGGGCGCAGCGCCGGCTGGGCCGGGCACGTGGTCGACGACGAGGACACCGAGCCGCTGCTCGCACGGGCGTCGTCGTCCGGGGCCACCGTGCGCGTCCTGGCGTCCACCCCGACGACCGTCGCCGGGCCCTTCACCGCCGGCACCGCAGCCCTCGTCCCCGTCGCCGACGAGGGCGCCGACGTGGTCGCCGTGTGGGGGCACCCGCGCCGCAGCGAGGCCTTGATGGCCGCCAGCGACCGGGAGCTGCGCGAGGTCTCCCGCGAGCTGCTCGACGCGGCGAGCGCCGAGGGCGCCGGGCCGACGGAGCGCCTCGCGCAGGAGCTGCTGGTGCTCCACGCGGTGCAGGAGGTCACCGTGGCGCTGGACCTCTCGCCGGAGGAGACCCTCGCCAGGGTGGCGCGCGTCCTGCTGGCGGCCGTGGGGGCCCAGCTGGCGCTCGCGTGGGCCGACGGGGCGCAGCCGCAGGCCGTCCTCGGCGCCGGGCACCCGTCGGCCGCGCACGACCCCACCGCGGAGCTCACCACCGCGGACCCCTCCTACGCCGTCGCGGCCGAGATGGCGGCGCGGGACGCGCTGGCTCGCGACGAGCGCCGCCCCGGCGAGGTGCTCCGCTGCGACGACGCGACGCGGGCGCCGCTGGAGCCCCCGCTCTCACCCGGCGACGGCGTGCTCACCTACCTCGCGGCGGACCTGGCGGTGCCCGGCGGTGGTGGGCTGCTGCTCGCGCGGACCACCGCGCGCGAGCGCGAGGGGGGCGCGGAGTCCGAGGGCACCGCGTTCGACGGCATCGCGGCGCGCCTGACCACGCAGGTGGCCCGCGCGGCGCAGGCGCTCGTGGCCGTCGCGCTGGCGCGCCGCCGCACGGAGGAGCAGCTCGACGCCACGCGGCTGCGGCTCGGCCAGGACTCGCTCACCCGCGCCGCCAGCCGGCACCGCTGGGAGGAGGAGGTCGCCCGTGCGCAGCGGCTGGTCGACGCGGACGTGCCCGTCACCGTCGCCGTCCTCGACCTCGACGAGCTGAAGTGGGTCAACGACAACCGCGGGCACGCGGCGGGTGACGCGGTGCTCCAGGCCTGCGCCGACGCGGTGCGCGGGGTGCTGCGCGGCGGGAGCGACGTGGTGGCGCGCACCGGCGGCGACGAGTTCGGGGTGATGGTGGCGCGCGCCACCGACGTCGACGCCCTCGCGGCCCGCCTGCGGTCGGTGGACGGGTCGCCGACCCCCGCCGGCGTGCCGCTGCGGGTCTCCGTCGGCGTCGCGCAGGCGCTCGCCGGCAGCACGGTCGAGGACGCGCTCACCCGCGCGGACGCCGCCATGTACGCCGAGAAGCGCCGCCGGCGCGCCGAACGGGGGCAGCGGCGCGGCGAGCCCGGCGATCGGGGCGAGCAGAGAACATCATGGGGATCGTGAGCATCCGTGCACGGTGAGCCCCCGAGCCTCCTCGAGATCCCGCTCGACGCTCAGACGACGCTGCCTCGGCCGGCGCTGTCCCTGCGGGGGCTGACGAAGGTCTACGGGAGCGTCCGCGCCGTCGACGACCTGAGCCTGGACGTCCCCGTCGGCTCCTTCTTCGGCGTGGTGGGCCCGAACGGGGCGGGCAAGACGACCACGCTCTCGATGGCGACGGGCCTGCTGCGCCCCGACGCCGGCTCCGCGGCGGTGCTGGGACGCCCGCTCTGGGACGACGACGCCGCATCCCTGAGCGCCGGCAAGGCCCTGCTGGGGGTGCTGCCGGACGGGCTGCGCCTCTACGACCGGCTCACCGGCGCCGAGCTCGTCCGCTACGCCGGGCTCCTGCACGGGCTGCCCAGGCCGGTGGCGCTCGCGCGCGCGGAGGAGCTGTTGGACGTCCTGGACCTCGCGGGGGCCTCGCGCAAGCTGGTGGTGGACTACTCCGCGGGCATGACGAAGAAGGTCGCGCTGGCCTGCGCCCTCGTGCACGCCCCGCGGGTGCTGGTGCTGGACGAGCCCTTCGAGGCCGTCGACCCGGTCTCGGCGACGGGCATCCGCGAGATCCTCCAGTCCTTCGTCGCCGGGGGCGGGACCGTGGTGCTGTCCTCCCACGTGATGGACCTCGTCGAGCGCATCTGCGACCAGGTGGCCGTGGTCGCCGGGGGGCGGGTGCTGGCCGCCGGGAGCGTCGCCGCGGTCCGCGGCGACGGCACCCTCGAGGACGCGTTCGTGGCCCTGGTGCGCGGGACGCGCCCCGAGCCGGCAGGGCCCGCGGGAGCGCCTCCGAGCGCGGGCGCCGCGGACGAGGGCGCGTCCGGCCGGTCCCTGGCGTGGCTGCGCGGAGGAGCGTGAGCTCGGCCCTCGCCGACCGGCCGGCGGTCGCCGCAGCGCCGCGCACGCCCTCGGCCGCCGCTCTGGCGCGGGTGCTGGTGACCCTGAAGCTCCGCCTGCTGCGCAACACCCTGCGCCGCAGCCCGTGGCAGGTCCTCGGGCTCGTGGTCGCGGGCCTCTACGGCCTCGGGATCACGGTCAGCCTCGTCGGCGGGCTGGTCCTGCTGCGCGGCGCCGACGCCGGCACGGCGGGCTCCGCCGTCGTCCTCGGCGGCTCCGCGGCGGTCCTCGGCTGGGCGCTGGTGCCGCTGGTCGCCTTCGGCACCGACGCCACGCTCGATCCCGGACGTCTCGTGCCCTTTCCGGCGCCCGCCCGCGCCCTGGTGCCCGGCCTGGTGCTCGCCGGCGTGGTGGGGGTCCCGGGCCTGGTCACGACGGTGGTCGCCGCGGCGACCGTGGTGACCTTCTCGCGCGGGACCGCCGCGACCGTGGTGGCGGTGGTCGCCGCACCGATCGCGGTCGCGACCGCGGTGAGCCTGTCCCGCCTCACCACGTCCGCGTTCGCCGGCGCGCTCGGCGGCCGTCGCAGCCGCGAGCGCCTGACCGTGGTGGTGCTGCTCGGGGCCTCGCTGGTCGGTCCGGCCCTGGCCCTGCTGCTCAACCGCGCCGACGGGGCGACGATCACCTTTCCCCCGGACCCCGCCGTGGTCGCCCGCGTCGCGGACGTGCTCGCCTGGACCCCGCTGGGATGGGCCTGGGGCGCGCCGGCGGCCGTCGCCGGCGGCCAGGTGCTCACCGGGACGGTGCGCCTCGCCCTGGCGGCAGGATTCCTCGTGGCGGTCCTCGCCGCGTGGTCGCGCGTGCTCGATCGCAGCCTCACCGGGGGCGCCCTGAGCCCGGCCCCTGCCCGCGGGCTCGACGACGACGCGAGCCGCCACGGGGACCGTCGCGAGCGCCGCGCGCCGCGCGAGCCGGCGCTGCTGGTCCGCCTCGAGACCACCCGCACCGGCGCCGCCATGGCGCGCAGCCTGCGGTACTGGCGCCGCGACGCCCGCTACGTCACCACCGTGGCCTCGCTGCTCGGGGTGCCGCTGATCATCGTCGTGATCGGCTCCGCCTTCCCCGTCCCCAGCGGCGGCGTCGTTCTCGCTCTGGGCCCCGTGCTCGGGTTCTTCCTCGGGTGGGCCAGCCACGACGACGTCGCCTACGACGGCACGGCGGTGTGGATGGCGGTGGCTGCGGGGCTGCCGGGACGCTGCGACCGTCGGGGGCGCTCCCTCGCCCTCCTGGTGTGGGCCGGGCCGCTCGTGCTGCTCGCCAGCGTGGTCTCGGTGGCGGTCCCCGGCCGCTGGGAGCTGCTGCCCGCGGTGACCGGCGTGGCGCTCGCGCTGCTGGGCGCCGGCCAGGGCGTCTCCGCGATCACCTCGGCCGCCACCCCGTACCCGGTGCAGGAGGCGGGGGAGAGCCCCTTCGCCTCACCGCCCGGCAGCGTGGTCGCCTCGGTCGCGGTGCAGCTCGTGTCCTCCGTGGTCGGGCTGTGCCTCGCCTCCCCGGCGATCGCGCTGGCCGTCGCGGCGCTGATCGTCACCGAGCCTGGCGAGCCCGGGCTCCTGTCCTTCGGGGCGCTGGCCGTGGGGCTCGCCGTCGGCGGCGGGGCCTGGGCGCTGGGCACGGGCCTCGGCGCGCGGATCTTCGACCGCCGTGGCCCGGAGATCATCGCCGCGCTGGTGCGTTGAGCAGGCCGGACACCTGCAGTGACCGCGCGGGGCCCGCGGATGCGCGAAGATGCTCCGATGAGCACACCGTCGTCGGCCAACTCCGTCACCGTCCGCCTCGAGCTCCCCGCACAGCCGCGGGTCGTCAGCGAGCTCACCGCGGCCGTCGAGGCCGGGGGCGGGACCGTCACCGCGCTGGACGTCACCTCGTCCGGCAACGACCGCGTCCGCGTCGACGTCACCTGCGCCGTCCCCGACCCGACCAACACCGGGCCCCTGCTGGACGCGCTGCGCCAGATCCCCGGCGTGAAGCTCGGCCCCGTCTCGGACCGGACGTTCCTCGTCCACCTCGGCGGCAAGATCACCGTCGAGCCGAAGCTGCCGATCCGCAACCGCGACGACCTCTCGCTCGTCTACACCCCCGGCGTCGCGCGCGTGTGCCAGGCGATCGCCGACAACCCGGAGGACGCGCGCAGCCTCACGATGAAGCGCAACACCGTCGCCGTGGTGACCGACGGCACCGCGGTGCTCGGCCTCGGCGACATCGGCCCGCTCGCGGCGATGCCGGTCATGGAGGGCAAGGCGGCCCTGTTCAAGCGGTTCGGCGGCATCGACGCGTTCCCGATCTGCCTGGCGACCACGGACGTCGACGAGATCGTCGCCGCCGTCACGGCCATCTCCCCGGGCTTCGCCGGCATCAACCTCGAGGACATCTCCGCGCCGCGCTGCTTCGAGGTGGAGGAGCGCCTGCGCGCGGCCCTCGACATCCCGGTCTTCCACGACGACCAGCACGGCACCGCCATCGTCGTCGTCGCGGCGCTGACCAACGCGCTGAAGGTCGTGGGCAAGAAGCTCCCCGACGTGCGCATCGCCATGGCCGGCGCCGGCGCGGCGGGCACCGCCGTGCTCAAGCTCCTGCTGGCCGCGGGCGCCGGCACCGGCACCGGCGAGGTGGTGGTCAGCGACCAGCACGGCGTGCTGCACGCCGGCCGCGACAACCTGCACTCGTCGCTGGCCTGGACGGTCGAGCACACCAACCCCCGCGGCGTCACCGGCACGCTCAAGGAGTCCGTGGTGGGCGCCGACGTGTTCATCGGCGTCTCGGCCCCCCACATCCTCGACGGTGACGACATCGCCGCCATGGCGGAGGGCTCCGTCGTCTTCGCCCTCGCGAACCCCACCCCGGAGGTGGACCCGGCCGTCGCCGCCGACCACGCCGCGGTCGTCGCCACCGGGCGCTCGGACGCCGCGAACCAGATCAACAACGTCCTCGTCTTCCCCGGGGTGTTCCGGGGCCTGCTCGACGCCCGGTCGACCGACATCACCTCCCCGACCATGCTCGCCGCGGCGCTCGCGCTGGCCGGGGTGGTCACCGATGACGAGCTGAACGCGGCCTACATCGTGCCGAGCGTCTTCCACCCGGACGTGGCCACCGTCGTGGCGCAGGCCGTGGTGGCCGCGGCGCAGGGCGCGGACCCCGCAGCGGCAGCGGCGACAGCGGTCGAGCTCGCCGGTGAGACGACGCTGGAGCCCGCGACCGCGCTGTGAGGGCCGTGACCCAGGGCAGCCGTCGCGCGCCCACCTCTGCGCGGGTGCGCGCCGCAGTCCTGGCGGTCGCCTGCGCGGTCCACCTGCTGGTGCTGTACGTCCCCCGGGCACCCAGCGTCAGCTCCTCCGGGGTCCGCCTGGACCTCCTGGTGCACCTCGCCGTCTTCGCGGCGGTGGCGTTGACCGCGGTGTGGGCGGGGCTGTCCGTGCGCCTCGTCGCAGGGGTCCTCGCGGTCGAGGCGGTGGTGAGCGAGGTGGTCCAGGGGCTCTGGCTGCCGCACCGCAGCGGCGACGTCACCGACGCCGCCGCGGACCTGCTCGGCGCGGCCCTGGGGCTGTGGCTCGGGGTGCGGCTGCTGTCCCGGTCGGCGGGCCCCCGCCGAGCGGACGCCGGTGCCCGCCCGTGATCGACGTGCCGTCCATGGCGGGTCGCCTGCTGGTCTCCAGCCCGGCGCTGGGCGACGACAGCTTTCGGCGCGCCGTGGTGCTGCTCCTGGACCACACCTCCGCCTCGGGGGCGATGGGGCTGGTGCTGACCCGTCCCAGCGCCGTGGACGTCGACGCCGTCCTGCCGGTGTGGCAGCCGTTCGTCACCGCCCCGGGCCGGCTGTTCCAGGGCGGCCCGGTGGGTCTGGACGGCGCCCTCGGGCTGGTGCGGGTCCCCGGGGTGGGTGACGGGTCGGTGAGCGGGCGCGAGGCGGAGCCGCTGGGCTTCCAGCGGCTCGTGGGGTCCTTCGGGGTGGTCGACCTCGACGCCCCCCCGGAGATCGTCGCGCCGGGCGCGGCCGGGCTGCGGATCTTCGCGGGCCACGCGGGGTGGAGCGCCGGGCAGGTGGAGGGGGAGATCGCCGCCGGTGCCTGGTACGTCGTCGACGCGGAGCCCGGCGACCCGTTCACCGACGATCCCGAGGGCCTGTGGTCCGCGGTGCTCGCCCGCCAGCCGGGGGACCTGGCCTTCGTGGCGACGTTCCCCGAGGACCCGTCGATGAACTGAGGGTGACCGGACCAACCAGGCATGATGGTGTGCTCAGCGCTGTGCTGGACGGACGACCACGAGGAGCCACGGTGCCACCGCGTCAGAAGAAGCAGTCTGAGCCGCTCGGTTTCGAGGAGGCGCTGTGGAAGGCCGCGGACACCCTGCGGGGCTCGATGGACGCGGCGTCCTACAAGCACGTGGTCCTCGGCCTCGTCTTCCTCAAGTACATCTCGGACGCCTTCGCCGAACGACGCGAGGCCCTGGCAGACGACCTCGCGGCCGACGGCATCACCGGTGACGACGCGACCCCGCTCTTGGAGAGCCGGGACGAGTACGCCGCGGCTGGCGTCTTCTGGGTCCCAGAGCCCGCGCGGTGGGACGCGCTGCGCGACGCCGCGAAGCAGGAGGGGCTGGGCCGCCGCATCGACGCCGCCATGGAGGCCTTGGAGGCGGACAACGCGAGCCTGCGCGGCGTGCTGCCGAAGACCTACGCCGCCGCCAGCGTGGACAGCCGGCGCCTCGGCCAATTGGTCGACGTGGTCTCGGGCATCGGCCTCGGGTCGAAGGAGCACGGTGACAAGGACGTCATCGGGCGCGTCTACGAGTACTTCCTGGGCAAGTTCGCCTCCGCCGAGGGCCGGCGGAGCGGTGACTTCTACACGCCCCGCTCCATCGTCCGGCTCCTCGTCGAGATGCTCGAGCCGCTGAGCGGTCGCGTCTACGACCCGTGCTTCGGGTCCGGCGGCATGTTTGTCCAGGCGGAGCGCTTCGTCGCCGCGCACGGGGGCAAGCGAACTGACCTGTCCGTCTACGGCCAGGAGCTGTCCGACACCACGTGGCGACTCGGCACCATGAACCTCGCCATCCGCGGCATCGAGGCCGACCTGGGGCCGCGGTGGGCAGACACCTTCCACGACGACCTCCACCCTGACCTGCGCGCCGACTACGTCATGGCGAACCCGCCCTTCAACATCTCCGACTGGGGCGGGCAGCAGCTCCGTGACGACCCGCGCTGGCAGCACGGCACCCCGCCACCGGGCAACGCCAACTTCGCCTGGTTGCAGCACATCGTCAGCCGGCTCGCGCCCAAGGGGTCTGCCGGGGTGGTGCTGTCCAACGGGTCGCTGTCCACGCAGCAGTCGGGGGAGGGCGACATCCGCCGGCGCCTGGTCGAGGCCGACCTCGTCGAGTGCATCGTCGCCCTGCCCGGTCAGCTGTTCTACGGCACGGGCATCCCCGTGTGCCTGTGGTTCCTCAACCGCGACAAGACGCCTGGCGGCTCGCGCGCCTGGTACGACCGCCGCGGTGAGGTGCTGTTCATCGACGCCCGTGGTCTGGGGCAGATGGTCAGCCGCACCCACAAGGACCTGTCCGACGAGGACGTCGCGCGCGTCGCCGACACCTTTCATGCGTGGAGGGGCGAGAAAGGGCACGCCGAGTACGCCGACGTGCCCGGGTTCGCCTACGCCGCGGAGTTGGAAGAGGTTTCCGAGCACAACTTTATCCTGACGCCGGGTCGATACGTGGGGTCCAAAGAAGGGGGAGTGGACGATGAGATTACTGATGCGGCACTTGAGCAGTTAGCTCTAGAGCTGAGAGAAGCCGTCTCTTCTTCCCGAGCAGCTCAAGATCGGGTCGACCGCGAGTTGGGCTACCTTGGTGTCTGAGTTCAGCACAGTTCGCGTTGGTGACGTTGCTAACGTCATAGGTGGTGCCACGCCATCCACAAGCAACCCGGAATTCTGGGACGGCAACGTACCATGGATAACCCCCAAGGACTTGGCCAGAGGAACAACGCGATGGGCGGCTGGTGGCACTAGATCGATCACGACGGTGGCGCTAGAAAATTCCAACGCTCAACTTCTACCTCGCAATAGTGTGTTGCTCTCCTCCCGGGCGCCCATAGGCTACGTTGCTTTAGCATCGAACCCCTTGGCGACCAACCAGGGATTTAAGAGTTTGGTACTGAGATCGGACCAGGAGCCCGCATATTGGTACTATCTTCTTGGTTCCAGTACCGACTATCTTGAGTCTCAGGCTTCGGGATCCACCTTCAAGGAGCTATCGGGTTCCGCCGTCGCAAACCTGAAATTCAAGATACCGCAACTATCTGTCCAGCGACGAATAGCAGCAGTTTTGAGTTCGTTTGACGATCAACGCGAAGCCAGTCATGGGGTCACCCGTGCTGCGTCGAAAATCTCGGTTGCTGCACTTAGGCGAGCGTCGATGCGCCGAGGTGTCGTCCGGCTCAGTCAGGTAGCCACCGTCCGCAAAGGTCTCTCCTACAAGGGGGCCGGATTAGCCGACGCCGGTATGCCGATGGTGAACCTCGCCAACGCGGCGCGCTTCGGTGGATTCAAGCGCGAAGGCTTCAAGCACTACACCGGTGACTATCAGGCTCGTCACGTCGCTCACGGCGGGGACCTGCTGGTGCCCAACACCGATCTCACGTGGAAGCTCGAGACGCTCGGTTGGCCGATGCTGCTGCCCGACGACGTGCCGGAGGCGCTGTTCAGCCATCATGTGTCGATCATCGACTTCGCCCCCGAGCACGCGCACCTGCGGCTACCCGTCTGGGCGCACTTGCAGAGCCGCGACGCTCGGCTGCGCATTGAGTCCATGGCCCACGGCACGACCGTCGCTGCCATCCCGCCCGACGCCCTCACCGGCATGGAGGTGCCCGTCCTCGAGCCGGGCCACCCGGCGATCGGCCAGACCGAGGCCCTGCTGCAGCGGGCGTGGGCCGCGGAGCGGGAGTCGATCGCCCTGGCGAACCTCCGCGACGCGCTGCTGCCCGGTCTGATGTCGGGGCGCCTGCGGGTGCGTGAGGCCGAGGACGCCGTGAGCGAGGCGGTCTGAGATGACCGAGGAAGCTGGGCGGCAGTCGTGGCGGTATCTGCTGACCTCCCACGTCTTCGACAAGGTGCGCCTGCTCGACATGGCTCTGGCGGAGTTCGAGCAGCTGCTCGGCACGGGGGAGGTCATCGAGGAGACCCGCCTGGGCGCCGACGAGATCAAGGAGCTGGTCCTCGTCGTCGAGTGGACGCGACCGCTGCACGTGGTGCTCGTCGCAGACGCTCGCCGGGGCGAGTACCGCGTCGTGACCGTGTACGAACCCGACCGCGACCGCTGGTCGGCCGATCTGCGAACCAGGAGGCGATGATGCGCTGCGAGACGTGCGACAACGGTGAGCGCCGACCGGACAAGCGGGCGCAGGTGGCCGAGAAGGACGGGCGGGTGGCGCTCGTGCTCGGCGTCCCGGTCGAGGTCTGCGACGCGTGCGGTGAGGTGTGGCTCGACATGGAGGTCGCCAAGCGGCTCGACGAGCTCTTCCGGCGGATGCTCTCCTCCGACCTGGAGGTCGCGACGCGGCACTACGACGCCGCCCTGACCACGGCGGCCTGATCCGTGCGCGGCTTCGTCGCGGAGAACGGCGTCGAGGAGACGTGCCTGGACTACTTCGCCGACGCGGGCTGGCAGGTGCTCCACGGCCCGGACATCGGCCCGGACCAGCCGAGCGCCGAGCGGGCGTCGTTCCAGGACGTCCTGCTGGAGGGTCGCCTCCGAGCGGCGGTCGCCCGCCTCAACCCGCACCTGTCGGTGGCCTCGGTCGACAGCGTGGTCGCCACCGTCCGCCGCCCGGAGAGCGCCGACCTCATGGCGGAGAACTGGCGCGTGCACCGTCTGCTCACGGCCGGGGTGCCGGTCGACCGCAGGACGCAGAGCGGCGAGCTGCGGCACGACGTCGCCCGCCTGCTGGACCTCGAGGACGTGGGGGCGAACGACTTCGTCGTCGTCAACCAGCTCACGGTGATCCAGGACGGGCACCAGCGGCGCGCTGACGTCGTCGCCTACGTCAACGGCATCCCCCTCGCGGTGCTCGAGCTCAAGGCACCGGGACAGGAGGGAGCGACGCTCGGCGGCGCCTTCCGGCAGCTCCAGACGTACGCCCGCGACATCCCCGCACTCATGTCGTTCACCGCGGTCTCGGTCATCTCCACCGGGACCCAGTCGCGAGTCGGTGCCCTGGGGGGTCGCCGCGAGCACTACGCCGCGTGGCGCACCGTCGACGGCGCGGAACCAGAGCGCGGGCGCCTCGAGCTCGACGTGCTCGTCGAGGGCGTGTTCACCCCGCACCGCTTCCTCGATCTCGTCACCAGCTTCATCGCCTTCACCGACGAGCGCTCCGGCCTCGTCAAGCGCATCGCCAAGCCGCACCAGGTGCACGCCGTGAACCTCGCCGTGGACGCCACGCTGGAGGCGATCTCCCGAGGAGACGGCCGAGCCGGGGTCGTCTGGCACACGCAGGGATCGGGCAAGAGCCTGGAGATGCTGTTCTACGTCGGCAAGATCATGCGGGAGCCACACATGGCCAACCCGACGGCGGTGCTGCTGACCGACCGCAACGACCTCGACGACCAGCTCTTCGACGAGGTCTTCGCGCCGACGCGCAGCCTTCCGGAGGCGCCCGTCCAGGCGGCGTCGCGGGAGAACCTCCGTGAGCTGCTGGGCGCCCGCGCGTCCGGCGGCATCATCTTCTCGACGATGCAGAAGTTCGGCCTCGGGCAGGCGGACCGTGACGCGGGGCGGCGCTTCCCGGTGCTGACGGACCGGCGCAACGTCGTCGTCATCGCCGACGAGGCGCACCGCACCCAGTACGACCTCATCGACGGCCTGGCGGCCAACCTGCGCGACGCTCTGCCCCGGGCGGCGTTCATCGGCTTCACCGGGACGCCCATCGAGTCGGGCGACAGGAGCACCGGCGCGGTGTTCGGCGAGTACATCCACGTGTACGACCTCACCGACGCCGTGCGCGACGAGGCGACGGTCCGTGTCTACTACGAGGCGCGCCTGGCGAAGGTCGAGCTGCCGCAGGAGGTCCGGGCGCACCTCGACGACCAGTTCGCCGCGGCCACCGAGCGCTCCGAGGACGAGACCAGGGAGCGCCTCAAGGGTCGTTGGGCCCGCGTGGAGGCCGTCGTCGGTGCTCGGGCCCGCATCCAGCAGGTCGCCGCCGACCTCGTCGAGCACTGGGAGGCGCGCCGGGCCCAGCAGGTGGGCAAGGGGCTGGTCGTCTGCATGTCGCGGCGCATCTGCGCCGAGCTGTACGACGAGATCGTCGCGCTCCGACCGGAGTGGCACGGCGATGACGACGACAGCGGTCGGATCAAGGTGGTCATCACCGGCTCCGCGGCGGACGGCCCGGAGATGGCTCGGCACATCCGACCCCAGCAGGCGCTGCGCGCGCTGAAGGAGCGCGCGAAGGACCCCGACGACCCGCTCGAGCTGGTCATCGTCCGTGACATGTGGCTGACCGGCTTCGACTCGCCGTCCATGCACACCATGTACGTGGACAAGCCGATGAAGGGCGCCGGTCTCATGCAGGCCATCGCCCGGGTCAACCGCACCTTCCGCGACAAGCCCGGGGGGCTGGTCGTCGACTACATCGGCATCGCCGAGTCCCTCCGTGCTGCGCTGGCCGACTACAGCGACCGCGACCGCGCCGGCCAGGAGGTCGGCAAGCCCGTCGAGGCGGCGCTCGACCTGCTGCTGGAGAAGATGGAGGTCATCACCGAGCTCCTGCACGGCTGTCTCTGGCAAGAGGCCCTCGAGTCGGGGAACGACAGGGCGCGGCTCGAGGCCGTCGCCGCCGCGATGGACCATCTCCTCGGTCCGGACGACGCTGTCGCAGAGCGGTTCCTGCACCACACCCGCGTGGCCGGTCAGGCCTTCGCCCTGGTCCCCACGGAGCCGCTCGCGCAGAGCCAGCGCGAGAACTTGTCGTTCTTCCAGGCCCTCGCGGTGGAGCTGCGCCGCCGACGCGCCGAGGGACGCGAGGGGTCCGACACCGACGAGGACACCGAGACGGCGATACGCCAGGTCGTCTCGGACGCCGTGAGTGCCGCGGGCGTCATCGACATCTACGCCGCCGCCGGTCTGGAGCGTCCGGACATCAGCCTCATCGACGAGGGCTTTGCCGACCGGTTGACCACCGACCCCAAACCGGACCTGCAGATCGAGCTGCTGCGCCGGCTGCTGACGTCCGAGCTGCGCAGCGTCAAGAAGACCAACGTCGTCGCCGAGCGGCGCTTCAGCGAGATGCTCGAACGGGCGATGCGCGCGTACACCAATCGCTCGCTCGACGCGGCGGACATCATCCGGGCGCTCGTCGAGCTGGCGCAGGACATGACCGCCGAGCGGAACCGCGGAGAGAGCCTCGGCCTCGCCGACGACGAGCTGGCGTTCTACGACGCCGTACGGCAGAACGAGTCGGCCGTGGTCGACCTGGGAGACGACACCCTGAAGCAGATCGCCTCTCAGCTCGTGTCCGTCGTGCGTGCCAACACCTCGGTCGACTGGGACAAGCGCGAGCAGGTCCGAGCGCTGCTGCGCAGCAAGGTCCGTCGCTTGCTCACCGTCCATCGGTACCCACCGGACCAGCAGGAGTCCGCCATCGTGCTCGTGATGCAGCAGGCGGAGCTCTTCGCCGCGCAGGTGGCGGCGTGAGGTCAGGCCGCCACCTGCCACGCGTCAGCCGCGCGGCTCGGCGCCGTCCTCGGTCACGGTCTCGACGGTGCCCCCCTCGCTGAGCACGATGTTCGAGTGCTCGTCGCCGGCGACGCCGCGCGGCAGCACGCCGCCGCGGAAGAACTCCGGGCGCCGCCAGTACTGCACGCCCATGACCACGAGGCCGAGCCCGAGGACGCTCACCCCGAGGACGAACACCAGGCCCACGCCGAACAGGCTGGAGCCCGAGCCGTAGTCGGGGTCCATCGAGTCGTAGGCGGTCTGGCCGAAGAACACCAGCAGCAGCAGCCCGCCCACCAGCGGCGCGGCGAGCTTGGTGACGAAGGCGCCCGCGGTCCTCGTCGACTCGCGCCGGAAGAACCACACGCACGCCAGCGCGGTGATCCCGTAGTAGAAGCACACCATGAGGCCGAGCGCCGTGATCGTGTCCCACAGCGCGTCCTCGGAGAGGACGCGCATGACCGCGTAGAAGCCCGAGGCGATCACTCCCGCGGCCACGGTGGCGTAGCCCGGGGACTGGAAGCGGGGCGAGATGCGGGCGTACTTCGGGCTGAGGGCGCCGTAGTGGCCCATCGCGAGCATCGTGCGCGCCGGGGAGATCATCGTCGACTGCAGCGACGACGCGGAGGAGGACAGCACCCCGAGGGACAGGAGGATCGCGGCCGGGCCCATCACCGGGCCGGCGAGCGCCGCGAAGATGTTCTCCTGGATGTCGGGGTTGCCGAGGCCGAACTCACCCGAGGAGACCCCGGCGTAGGCGACCACGGCCAGCGAGATCGCCAGGTAGAGCGTGACCACGACGAAGATCGTCGTGGTCGCGGCCTTGCCGGGGGTGGTGTCGGCGCCCTTGGTCTCCTCGTTGATGGTGAGGACGACGTCCCAGCCCCAGTACACGAAGACCGAGAGCGCGATGCCCGCCGCGAACGCCGAGAAGGACTCGACGCCGAAGGGGTTGAGCCACTCCAGGGACAGCGGCTGGGCGTCGAAGGCGGTGCCGTTGCCCACGTGGCTGAAGGCCGCCACGACGAACCACACGAGCACGACGAGCTGGAAGACCACCAGGACGTACTGCACCACCTGCGTGGTCTCGATGGCGCGGTAGGACACCGCGCAGGCGATCGCGATGAAGACCAGGCAGGTGGCGATGTTCAGCGGCACGTTGCGGGTCAGGTCAGCCAGCTCCGGGGCGCCGAAGACCTGGGCCAGGAGGAGGTAGAAGAAGTCGACCGCGATGCCCGCGAGGTTGGAGAGCACGATGATGGTGGCGGCCAGCAGGCCCCACCCGCCCATCCAGCCGACCCACGGCCCGAAGGCGCGCGAGCCCCACGTGAAGGTGGTTCCCGAGTCGGGCATCGCCCTGTTGAGCTGGCGGTAGCCGATCGCGACGAGCAGCATCGGGATGACCCCGACGAGGAAGATGGCGGGGAGGGGGACCCCGACCACCGAGGCCGTCGGCCCCAGGGCCCCGGACAGGGTGTAGGCGGGCGCGATGGTGGCGACGCCGATGACCACCGATCCCAGGAGGCCGATGCGGCCGGCGCTCAGCCCCTTGCCGCCGGTGGTCCTCGGTGACTCGGCCTCGGCCTCGGCCGGACGGGCGACGGCGGCCATCAGGCGTCGCCGGCCTCGTCGGCGCGGAACGGGACGACGACGACGGGCACCGGCACGTGGCGCAGCATGCGGGCCGCGGTGGTGGACAGGAACGTCTGCCGTCCCTGGGCCAGGCGGGAGGACCCGAGGAGCAGCAGGCTCGCGGGCGCGAACTCCACGGAGCGGACGGCCTTCTTCATCGTCTTGCCCTGACCGACGTGGACGGTCACGGTGCGGTCGGGCAGCTCCTGACGGGCACGCTCGAGGAGCATCTCGTTGCGGGCGCGCACCGCGGAGTCGTCGTCCCCGTCGAGCTGGACGAGGGAGATCAGGTGCAGGTCCATGCCCGCGCGCTCCGCGGCGGCGACCGCCTCGGCCACCACGTCGGCGGCGCCCTTGCGGGTCCCGACCGCGCAGTAGAGGTTCTCGATGCGCTCGGGTGCTGGCCGCTTGGAGGGGGCGAGCACCACGGGGACGGGGGAGGAGTGCAGCAGGGCGCCGGCGACGGACCCCACGCCGAGACCCCTGGACGCCGGCCCGGACGCCGCCCCGATCACGACGGCGAACGCCTCGAGCTCGGCGACGGTCTTCAGCAGGGTCTGGGCGATGGACTGCCCGGAGCGCAGGTGGGTGCGCACGGTCACGTCCTCCGGCACGGTGGCGGCCGCGCGGTCGAGCCACCCCTGGGCCTGCGTCCTCACCAGGGTGGAGACGTCACCGACCGGCGGGTAGGCCACCTCGAAGGGGTCGTCCTCGCGCAGCACCATCACGACGTCGAGCTCGGCGCGCAGCGAGCGGGCCATGGCGACCGCGAGGCTCAGCGCACCGTCACCGCGGGCGCTGCCGTCGTAGGCGACGACGTAGCGGGCCCGGGTCATGACCGGTCCGTCCCGGCCAGCACGGCGTCGGCGGCCGAGCGTCCCATCCGCAACGCCCCGTCGACGTGCTGATAGCCCTCGGCGGCGATGTCGGAGCACGCCCAGTGGATGGGGCCGACCGGCGCGGACTGGTCCGCGCCGTAGCGCGAGAGCCCGCCGAGGTCGAAGCTCGCGGCGTACGCCCCGCGGGTCCACTCCTCGCTGCCCCAGTCGGACTCGTAGTAGACCTCCGGGTGCAGCGCGCCCTCCCCGAGGAACCCGGCGAGGGACTCGAGCACCGCTGCGCGGCGGTCCTCGTCGCTGAGGGTGAAGAGGTGGTCGGCCTTCACGTCGGAGACGAACCCGACGAGCGTGCCGCGCCCGTCCTCGTGGTTGGTGTTGTCGTAGACCTCCTGCACCAGCGAGGAGGCGCCGAACCCGGAGCCGGACAGGCCGTCGGCTCGCCAGAAGGGGGTCTCGTACACCGCGTGGACCTTGATGACCAGGCCGAGGGACAGGTGCTGGTGCAGCTGGTGCTGGCGCCGGGGCAGCGGGGGGTCGAAGCTGATGCGCGTGTAGAGGTTCGGGGGCACCGCGACGATGACGCGGGCGGCGTCGACGCTCACGCGGTCGGAGGTCACGACCACCCTGCCGTCGTCGGTCCGCGTGATGGTGCGCACCGGCGTGGACAGGTGGACGTCGTCGCCCAGGGCCGCGGCCATGGCCTGCGAGACGGACTGCATGCCGCCGACCACGCGACGGTCGAGGATGAAGTCCTCGTCCGTGAGGTTCGTGAACGACCCCGCGGAGGCCGCCATCAGCACCGCCTGGAGCACCGAGAAGGAGGTGGCGGGCTTGGTGAGCATGCCGCCGGCGACGAACAGGCTGACGGCGTCGCACGCCTCCTCGTCGTCGCACTGCTGGCGCAACCAGTGGTGGAAGGAGATGGTGTCCAGCTCGTGGGCGCGCGGGTGGGCCCACGGCTCGTGGGCGCCGATCTCCGCGGCCATGGTGTCGAGCAGTTCGGTGAGCCGCTCGATCTCCAGGGCCGTCTTCTCGCCCACGGGGAAGTCGTTGCCGCTGTAGCGGGTCCGCGTGCCGTCGGGGGCGAGGTAGACGGACTCGCCCTCGCGGTAGCGGGCGAAGGTCTCCATGCCGAGCTCACCGATCAGGCCCAGCAGCTCGGTCTGGTCGGGGGAGACCCACTGGCCGCCCACCTCGAGCACGGCGCCGTCGACGACGTCGGTGTGCGTGCGCCCCCCCACGCGGTCGCGGGCCTCGAGCACGGCGACGCTGGCGCCGCTCGCGGCGAGGCGGCGCGCGGCCATCAGGCCGGCAGGGCCGGCGCCGACGACGGCGACGTCCCGCGTCAGGGTGACGTGCTCGCGCACGTCTCGGAGGGCTTGGTCCACGGGGTGACTCCTTCGTCGGGGCGCGTCGGCGCGCGCAGCGCCAGCACCTATTAATGAATGATGTTCATCAAAGCGCACCCGAGGGGTGCTCGTCAACCTCCCGCATCGTGGAGGATGCCGGGGTGACGGGTCAAGGGAACGCGTCGGCCGCGGGCCGTCGCCGCCGCGGCCGTCCGTCGGCTGCCGTGCTCTCCCGCGGCGGCATCACCGCGGCCGCCATGGCGCTGGTGGACGCGCGCGGCCCGCGGTCGCTGACGATGGCCGCGCTGGCCGACCAGCTGGGCGTGGCCCCCTCGGCCCTCTACAACCACGTCGCCACCAAGGACGAGCTGCTCGGGTGGCTGCAGGACGACGTCAACTCCGAGATCGACGTGTCGGCGTTCGCGGCGGGACCGTGGGACGGTGCGGTGGCCGCCTGGGCGCGGTCCTACCGGAGCGCCTACGCCCAGCACGCCGCGCTCGTCCCCCTCATCGCCACCGCGCGCGTGGCAGGGGCCGAGCACACCGTCGCGATGTACGAGCGCGTCGCCGCGGGCCTGGCCGGCGCCGGGTGGCCGCCGCACCTGGTGGCGGACGTGATCGTCGCCGTCGAGTCGTTCGTGCTGGGCTCGGCGCTGGACGTCTCCGCGCCGACGGACATCCTCGAGCCCGGCAGCCTCGCCCCCGGCGCGCCGGCGCTGAGCGCCGCCGTGGCGGCGCGCACCGACCACGACCCCGCGCTCGTGGCGTTCGAGCTCGGCCTGACCGCCCTGGTGGACGGCCTCGCGGCGAGGCTGGACGGACAGGCCCCGGCGGCCCGTCGGCGCGGCGCCACCGCGTGACGCCGCCCTACCGCGAGGCCACCCGCACGTACTTCGTCTCCAGGTACTCCTCGATGCCCTCGGCGCCGCCCTCGCGCCCGTAGCCGCTGGCCTTGACGCCGCCGAAGGGCGCCGCGGCGTCGGAGACGACGCCGGTGTTGAGCCCGACCATCCCGGTCTCGAGCGACTCGGCGACGCGCAGGCCCCGGTCCAGCCCCTCGGTGAAGAGGTACCCGACGAGCCCGTGCTCGGCGTCGTTGGCCAGGGCCACCGCCTCGGCCTCCTCGTCGAAGACCACCACGGGGGCGACCGGGCCGAAGGTCTCGTCGGTCAGCAGGCGAGAGCCGGCGGGCACGTCGCGCACGAGGGTGGGGGCGTAGAAGTAGCCCTGGCTGCCCAGGGCCTCACCCCCGACGACGACGCGAGCCCCGTCCTCCAGGGCCTCGTCGACGCGCGCCGCGACGCCGCTGCGCGCACGGTCGTCGACGAGCGGGCCGACCTGCACGCCGCCCTGGGTGCCGCGACCGACGACGAGGGAGCCGATCTGCTCGGCGAGGCCCTCGCAGAACTCCTCCGCCACGCCGCGCTGGACGTAGACGCGGTTGGCCGCCGTGCACGCCTGGCCGGCGTTGCGCATCTTCGCGGCCATGGCCCCCTCGACCGCGGCGCCGACGTCCGCGTCGTCGAACACCAGGAACGGCGCGTTGCCGCCGAGCTCCATCGACAGGCGCAGCAGCTGCTGGGAGGACTGCTCGACCAGGGTGCGCCCCACCGGGGTGGAGCCGGTGAAGGTCAGCTTGCGCAGCCGCGGGTCGCGCAGCAGGGGCCCGACGACCTCCCCGGGCGAGGAGGTGGTCACCACGTCGAGCACCCCGGCGGGCAGGCCGGCCTCCTCCATGATCGACGCGAGCGCCAGCATGCTCAGCGGGGTCTGGGCTGCCGGCTTGACCACCATCGTGCACCCGGCCGCGACCGCGGGCGCCACCTTTCGGGTGCCCATCGCCAGCGGGAAGTTCCACGGGGTGATCATCAGGCAGGGGCCGACCGGCTGCTTCATGGTCAGGATGCGACCCCCTCCCGCGGGCGCCTGCCCGTAGCGGCCGGCGATGCGCGGCGCCTCCTCGGAGAACCACCGCAGGAACTCCGCGCCGTAGGCCACCTCGGCCCGCGACTCCGCGAGCGGCTTGCCCATCTCCAGGGTGATGATCAGCGCCAGGTCCTCGGCGCGCGCGGTGACGAGGTCGAAGGCGCGCCGCAGCACCTCGGCGCGCTCACGGGCCGGGGTGCGCGCCCATGCCGGGCCCGCCGCCGCGGCGGCGTCGAGGGCGGCCGCGGCGTCGGTCGCCGTGGCGTCCTGGACGCTGGTCAGCACCGCGCCGGTCGACGGGTCCTCCACGTCGATCGAGGCCCCGTCGCCCGCCTCGCGCCAGCTCCCGCCGACGAGCAGCCCCGTGGGGACGCCGGAGAGGACGCCGCGCTCGCGGTCGGCCGTGACGCTCACGCGCGGGCCCCCTCGCGGGTGGCCGCGAGCACGTCGCCGAGGACGTCGAACGCCTCGTCGAGCAGGTGGGCGGGGATGGTCAGCGGCGGCAGGAACCGCAGGACGTTGCCGTGGGTGCCGCAGACCAGCACGACGACGCCGCGCTGGAGAGCGTCCGCGGCCACCTGGCGGGCCAGCTCGGGGTCGGGGTCGGTCCCGCCGGCGCGCACGAGCTCGACCGCCATCATGGCGCCGCGCCCGCGCACGTCACCGACGCGCGGGTCGGCGGCGGCCAGGTCGCGCAGGCGCCGGCCCATGGCCTCACCGATGTCCCCGGCCCGCTCGACGAGCGCGTCCTCGCGGATCGTGTCCAGGGCGCCCAGCGCGGCGGCGCACGCCAGCGGGCTGCCGCCGTAGGTGCCGCCCAGACCTCCCTTGACGGGGGCGTCCATGATCTCGGCGCGCCCCGTGACGGCGGACAGCGGCAGGCCGCCGGCGATGCCCTTGGCGATCGCCACGAGGTCGGGCTCCACGCCCTCGTGCTCGCAGGCGAACATCGCCCCGGTGCGGGCGACGCCGGTCTGCACCTCGTCGGCGACGAGGACGACGCCGTTCTCCCGCGCCCAGGCGGCGAGGGCGGGCAGGAAGCCGGGGGCGGGGACGACGAAACCGCCCTCGCCGGCGATCGGCTCGACGACCAGGGCGGCGACCTGGTCGGCGGCGACCTGCTCCTCGAGCGCCGCGATGGCCCGGCGGGCCGCCTCGGGGCCCTCGAGGCCGTCGCGGAAGGGGTAGGAGGCCGGGGCCCGGAAGACCTCGGGGGCGAAGGGGCCGAAGCCGCTCTTGTAGGGCGTCGTCTTCGCGGTCATGGCCATCGTGAGGTT
>JARICT010000080.1 GCA_029257185.1 Quadrisphaera sp. | reverse complement strand
CTCGGCGGTGCCGATGTCGTTGATGGCGACCTGGGGAAGCGACGAGGTAGGCGCCGTAGCGGTGGCGGTCATAGGGGGGTGGGCTCCGTAGGGGCAGGGCGTCGGTGGGCGTGCTCTGGACGGTGGTTCTCGTGAGCGTGGATGGTGCGAGGTGCCGGCCGGACCGGGGCCCGGCGCGTCGGCCCAGGGGCAGACCCGACCAGACTACCCGCCATGGTCATGCAGGACGACGGCGGCGCGGGCGAGCAGGTCGGGTACGCGGTGGCGGGAGCACGGGAGAGCGCCCGTGCCTCTCGGCGCTGGTGGGACGAGGCGTCGGTCGACTACCTGGACGAGCACGCGACCACCCTCGGCACCGACAGCCTCGTGTGGGGCCCGGAGGGGCTGGACGAGGACGAGGCACAGCTCCTCGGCCCGCCCGGCGCGCTGCGCGGTGCCCGCGTGCTGGAGGTCGGCTGCGGCGGGGGCCAGGGAGCTCGGTGGGCCAGCGCCCGGGGCGCTCTCGCCATCGGCCTGGACACCTCCTACGGCATGCTGGCGAGCGGTCGCGCGCTCGACGTGGAGCGCGGGGTCGGACCCGACGGGGGCGCCGTCCCCCCGGCCGCCGGGCCCGTGCTGCTGCAGGCGGACGCCCGCGCCCTGCCGGTCGCCGACGGCTGGGCGGACGTGGCCTTCTCCGCCTACGGCGCCCTGCCGTTCGTCGCCGACGCCGACACGGTGCTGGCCGAGGTCGCCCGCGCGCTGGCACCGGGAGGCCGCTGGGTGTTCTCGACGTCGCACCCGGTGCGCTGGGGCTTTCCCGACGTGCCCGGCGAGGAGGGCCTCACGGCCACGCGCAGCTACTTCGACCGGGCGCCCTACGCGGAGCGGGACGCCGACGGGACGCTCCTCTACGCCGAGCACCACCGCACCATCGGCGACTGGGTGAGGCTGCTGGTCGCGGCGGGGTTCGTCATCGGGGACGTGGTCGAGCCCGAGTGGCCGCTGAGCCGTCCGGACGGGCTCGACCAGCCGACGTGGGGCGGCTGGAGCGCCCTGCGCGGTGAGCTGCTGCCCGGGACGATCGTCTTCGTCACTCACCACCACCGCGACTGACCACCGGCCGGCGGAGGACGCCGCGCCGCGCTGCCTCGCCTGCTCGTCCCGACCGGGGACGGTCCCCCCCCGCTGAGGGATCGCCCACCGCTGCGGACCGTCCCCGGTCGACGTGCCACCCGTCGGCCGGCGCACCTGCCCGCTCAGTGGCCCGCCTCGAACCAGCTGGCCCCGGAGCCGACCGAGACGTCGAGCGGCACCGAGAGCGTGGCGGCGCCGGCCATCTGCTCCCGGAGCAGCGCCTCGACCGCGTCCCGCTCCCCCGCGGCGATCTCCACCACGAGCTCGTCGTGCACCTGGAGCAGCACGCGCGAGCGCAGCCCCTGCTCCCTCACGGCGTGGTCGACCCCGAGCATCGCGACCTTGATGACGTCCGCGGCGGAGCCCTGGATCGGCGCGTTGAGCGCCATGCGCTCGGCGATCTCCCGCCGCTGACGGTTGTCGCTGGTGAGGTCCGGCAGGTAGCGCCGCCGTCCGAAGATCGTCTCCGTGTACCCCGTCTCCCTGGCGGCGTCGACCACGGTGCGCAGGTAGTCCCGCACCCCGCCGAAGCGGGTGAAGTAGTCGTCCATGAGCCCGCGCGCCTCCTCCACGGAGATGTCGAGCTGGCGCGAGAGCCCGAAGGCGGAGAGCCCGTAGGCGAGCCCGTAGGACATCGCCTTGATCTTCGACCGCATCTCGGGGGTGACGTCGGCGGGGTCGACCTGGTAGACGCTCGACCCGACGAACCGGTGGAGGTCCTCCCCGGAGCGGAACGCCTCCACGAGCCCCTCGTCGCCGGAGAGGTGGGCCATGATCCGCATCTCGATCTGGCTGTAGTCCGCGGTGAGCAGCTGCTCGTAGCCCTGCCCGACGACGAACGCCTCGCGGATGCGGCGCCCCTCGGCGGTGCGGATGGGGATGTTCTGGAGGTTCGGGTCGGTGGAGGACAGCCGACCCGTGGCGGCGATGGTCTGCTGATAGGTGGTGTGCACCCGGCCGTCGTCGGCCACGGTCTTCAGCAGGCCCTCGACGGTCTGCCGCAGCCGGATCGCGTCACGGTGGCGCAGCAGGTGGGTGAGGAAGGGGTGGGAGGTCTTGACGTAGAGGTCCGCGAGCGCGTCGGCGTCGGTGGTCCACCCGGTCTTGATCTTCTTGGTCTTCGGCATCGAGAGCTCGTCGAACAGCACCTCCTGCAGCTGCTTGGGCGAGCCCAGGTTCACCTCGTGACCGATGACCTCGTAGGCGGCGGCGGCGGACTCCGTGACGACGTCGCCGAACTCGCTCTCCAGCGCGCGGAGCCGCTCGACGTCGGCGGCGATCCCCACGCGCTCCATGGCGGCGAGCACGGGCACCAGCGGCAGCTCGACCTCCGCCAGCAGCGCGTCGCCGCCGCGTGCCGCCAGCTCCGCGGACAGCACCCCGGACAGCTCGAGGACCGCCGCGGCGCGCACGCCGGCGAGGTCGCCCGCCGCGCGGTCGGCAGCGGCCGCGGCCGCTGCTCCGCCGTCCTCCCCGTCCTCCCCGTCAGCGCTCCCCGCGCCGTCGGTGTCCAGGCTCAGCTGCCCCGACGGCGGCAGCGGGGCGGAGCCCTCCGCCCTCAGCTCCCGCTGGAGGTGGCGCACCGCGAGGTCCGCCAGGTCGTAGCTGCGCTGGTCGGGCCGGATGAGGTAGGCGCTGAGCGCGGTGTCGTCCGCCAGCCCGGCGAGCGCCAGGCCGCGCCCCGCGAGGGCGTGCAGGGGGCCCTTGGCGTCGTGGAGGACCTTGGGACGTTCCGGGTCCGCCAGCCACGTGGCCAGCGCGGTCTCGGCGCCCTGCGTCATGTCGGTGAGGTCGAGCGAGGCGGTGGCGGTGACCTCGACGGCTCCTTCGCGAACGTCTTCCCCGGTCGCGCGGCGGCCGGCCGCCAGCGCGAGCCCGAGGGCCTCGCCGCTGCCCGCCGACCAGGAGCCCCGCACGGACAGGCCCGTGAGCCCGGCAGCGTGCTCCTCGAGCCAGGCGCCGACCTCGTCGCCGACGGGACGGGCCACGGCCACGTCGAAGCCGTCCTCGGCCTCCGGCTCCGCGCTGGACAGCGTGGCGAACAGCCGGTCGCGCAGGGTGCGGAACTCGAGCCCGTCGAAGACCCGGTGCACCGCCTCGCGGTCCCACGGCGCCACCGCCAGGTCGTCCACGCCGACCTCGAGGGGCACGTCGGTCACGGCCTCGTTCAGCCGGCGGTTGCGCAGCACCTGGTCGAGGTGGTCGCGCAGGGACTGCCCGGCCTTGCCGGTCAGCGTGTCCGCCCCGGCGACGAGACCGGTGAGGTCTCCGTGCGCCGCGAGCCACTTCGCGGCCGTCTTCGGGCCCACGCCCGGCACGCCGGGCAGGTTGTCGCTGGCCTCGCCGACGAGAGCGGCCAGGTCTCCGTAGCGCGCCGGGCCCACGCCGTACCTCTCCTCGACGGCGCCGGGGTCCATCCGGGCCAGGTCCGAGACGCCCTTGCGGGGGTAGAGGACGGTGACGTGGTCGTCGACCAGCTGGAAGGTGTCGCGGTCCCCCGAGGAGACGAGCACGTCGAGGCCGCGGGCGCGCGCCTGCTTCGTGAGCGTCGCGATGACGTCGTCGGCCTCCACGCCCTCGGCGGTGACCACGGCGATGCTCAGCGCGGAGAGCACCTCGCGCACCAGGTCGACCTGCCCCAGGAACTCCGGGGGCGTGGCCGCGCGGCCGGCCTTGTACTCGGGGTACTCGGTGGTGCGGTAGGTCGAGCCGCTGACGTCGAACGCGACGGCCAGGTGGGTCGGTGCCTCGTCGCGCAGGAGGTTGATGAGCATCGAGGTGAACCCGAACACCGCGTTCGTGGCCTGGCCCGTGGACGTGGAGAAGTTCTCCACGGGCAGGGCGAAGAACGCCCGGTAGGCCATGGAGTGCCCGTCGATGAGCAGCAGCCGCGGCGGCGGGCTCTTCGCCGAGCGCGCGGAGGCTGAGGGGGTGCGGGGCCGGCTGGCGGGAGGGACCACGGCTGGCAGCCTAGGGCGGGTGACCGACACCCCTGCCGCGCCAGGCCCGCTGCCCGACCACCCCGTGCTCACCCCCGCGGGCAGCCTCGGGGAGACCATGGGCATCGTGGTGACGTCCGCCAGTCCCCAGGAGGTGGTCGCGACCATGCCGGTGGCCGGCAACACCCAGCCCTACGGGTTGCTCCACGGGGGCGCGTCGGTGGTGCTCGCGGAGTCCCTCGGGTCCATCGGCGCCGCCCTGCACGCCGGCGAGGGCCGCATCGCCGTCGGTGTGGACATCAACGCCACGCACCACCGGGCCGCGCGGGCGGGGGCCGGTGGTGACGCCCGGGTGAGAGGGGTGGCCACCGCCGTCCACCGCGGCCGTTCCACCGCGAGCTACGAGGTGGTCATCACCGACGACGAGGGCCGCCGCGTGTGCACCTCGAGGATCACGTGCCAGCTGATGGACGTCCCGCCCGGCGCGTGACGCCCGACGGCGGGGGCTCGGCGCGGGCCCGAGGGTCTGGCTCGGCCTCCTGGTGCGTGCTGAGCGCCGCGAGCACGTCGCGCTCGCGCACCCACCGCGTCACCGAGCCGTCGGCGTCGACGACCGCGACGGCCGGCGCTCCGTCCTCGAGCCGCCTCAGCGCCTCGCCGACCGGCGCCCCCTCCTCGAGCGGCTCCCCGCGCTCGACGAGGTCCAGCACGTCGGCCGGCTCGGCGGCGGCGAGGGCGTTCATGAGCGTGCTGGCGTCGAGCAGCCCGGCATGGCGTCCGTCACGGTCGAGGACCGGGAGGCACGGCTGCCCGGAGGTGACGAGGGCCGCCGCGACGTCCCTGAGATCGGTGCCGGCGGCCACGGGCGGGGCGATCGGCACGGCGAAGCTCCCCACGGGCCTGCGCCGCAGGGTCGAGTCCGCGGGCTCGTCGATGTCGATGCCTCGCCGGAGCAGCTTCGCCGTGTAGACGGTCTCCCGGGTGATCGCGCCCGACACGGCGCTGGCCAGCACGACCGCCAGCATCAGCGGCAGGATGAGCGAGTACTCCCCCGTGAGCTCGAAGACCACGACGACGGCGGTGATCGGTGCCCGCGCCCCGCCGCCGAAGACGGCGGCCATGCCCACCAGCGCGTACGCCCCCGGGGAACCGGCCGCCCCCGGGGCGAGCAGCCCCGCGCCCTGGCCGACCGCGGCGCCGAGCATCGCCCCGCAGAACAGCGTCGGCGCGAAGACCCCGCCGGACCCCCCGATGCCGATGGTCAGCGACGTCGCGAGCACCTTGCCGACCAGGAGGACCATCAGGAAGGCGATGCCGTACCCGCCGCCGACGGCGGCCCCGAGCACCGAGTACCCCACGCCGTACATCTGCGGGAGGGCCAGGAGGAGGAGCCCGAGCGGGAGACCCCCGACCGCCGGTCTGAGCCACTCCGGTCCGCGCCAGAGGCGGTCGCACAGCGTCTCGACGCCGTACACCGTGCGGGTGAACCCGACGGCGAACACCCCCGCGACCACGCCCAGGACGGCCGACAGCGGGTACGCGGCGAGGCTGTCCACGGAGATCGCGTCCAGCGTGAGGAACGGGTCGTCGCCGAGCAGGCCGCGCCCGACGACCGACGCGGTCACCGACGACAGCACCACCACCCCGAAGGCCTCGGTGGCCCAGCGGCGCAGGACGAGCTCCATCGCGAAGAACACCCCGGCCAGCGGGGCGTTGAAGGTCGCGGCGACCCCTCCGGCGGCCCCGCAGGCGACGAGCAGGCGCATGCGCCTCTCGTCGAGCCGCAGCCACTGCGCCAGCGTCGACCCCATCGCCGCACCGATGTGCACGATGGGCCCGTCCCGCCCCACCGAGCCTCCGCCGCCGATGCACAGCGAGCTGGCGAGGGCCTTGACCACCACGACCCGGGGTCGGATGCGGCCGCCGTGACGTGCCACGGCCAGCATCACCTCCGGGACACCACCACCCCTGGTCTCGGGGGCGAACCGGTGGACGAGAGGGCCGTAGAGCAGGCCCGCGGCCACGGGGGCGGCCACGACGAAGAACGGGCCGAGCGCGGGGAACCACGGGTGCGCAGCGCCGGGGTGGGCGGCGTAGTCCGCGACGCCGGTCGCCGCCGTGGTGAACAGCTCGATCATCGAGCGGAACACCACGGCGCCCAGACCCGTCGCGACGCCGACCACGACGGCGAGGACGGGCACGCTGCGGGAGAGGGCCGCCGCCGACCGGCTGGTCCGTCCGAGCGTCGGCACGATCCTCACCGGTCCAGTGTGGTCCTCACCGGACCCGGCGGCCCTCACCTGCAGGGCGGACTACTTCGACTCGCCCACCTGGGACAGCACGGCGTCAGCCACCTCGCGCATGGTGAGCCTGCGGTCCATCGACGTCTTCTGGATCCACCGGAACGCCTCCGGCTCCGAGAGCCCCATCCGCGTCTGCAGCAGACCCTTGGCACGCTCGACCCGCTTGCGGGTCTCGAAGCGGGCGGTCAGGTCGGCCACCTCGTCCTCCAGCGCGGTGATCTCCTGGAACCGGGAGATGGCGATCTCCACGGCGGGGAGGAGGTCGGCCGCGGAGAACGGCTTGACGACGTACGCCATGGCGCCGGCCTCGCGGGCACGGTCGACCAGCTCACGCTGGGAGAAAGCGGTGAGCAGGACCACGGGGGCCAGGCGCGCGCGGCCGATGCGCTCGGCGGCGGTGATGCCGTCCATGACCGGCATCTTCACGTCCATGACCACGAGGTCCGGCTCGCTCTCCTCGGCGAGGCGGACCGCGGCGTCCCCGTCGGCCGCCTCGCCGACGACGTCGAAACCGGCCTCGGTGAGGATCTCGACGATGTCGAGCCGGATGATCGTCTCGTCCTCCGCCACCACCACGCGGCGGCGGGGGCCCTCGCTCCCGGGGTCCGGGGCCGCTGGCTCCTCCAGCGGCTCGAACGAGATGTCGGCGAGCGCCGGGGCGCCCGAGGTGGTAGCGGCGTCGTCATCGGTGCTCACGTGGGTAGCCTAGGGGTGAGCGGGGGCGCAGGATCGAGCCGGGTTGGCGGAACCGGTAGACGCGGAGGTCTCAAACACCTCTGCCCGAGAGGGTGTGCGGGTTCGAGTCCCGCACCCGGCACCGGCGCCCCTGCTCAGCCGCGTGCCTCCCCGAGGTGCTGGCGCTCGTGCTCGTTGCGCCCGCCGGTGACGTGCACGCGCACCGCGTTGGTCGAGCCCGGGGTCCCCGGGGGCGACCCGGCCACGATGACGACGGTCTCCCCCCGGGCGAGGCGACCCTCCGCGAGCAGCACCGAGTCCACCTGAGCGACCATCTCGTCGGTGCTGTCCACGCTGGGCACCAGGTAGCTCTCGACGCCCCACGAGAGCGCGAGCCGTGAGCGGACCGCCTCGACCGGCGTGCAGGCGATGAGCGGGATGCGAGAGCGCAGCCGGCTCATCCGACGTGCGGAGTCACCGGAGACGGTGAAGGTCAGCAGGTGGTTCGCCCCGATGAACTCGCCGATCTCGCGCGCCGCCCAGGTGACCGCTCCACCCTGCGTCTTCGGGGTGGTCCCGAGGGCCTGGATGCGGTCCAGGCCCATCTCCTCGGTGTTGGCGATGATCCTGGCCATCGTCTGGACCGACTCGACGGGGAACTCCCCGACGCTCGTCTCGCCGGAGAGCATGAGCGCGTCCGCGCCGTCCAGCACGGCGTTGGCGCAGTCGGACGCCTCAGCACGCGTGGGCCGGGGCGCGGAGATCATCGAGTCCAGCATCTGCGTGGCGACGATGACGGGCTTGGCGTTGCGCCGGCACATCTCGACCGCCAGCTTCTGCACCATCGGCACCTGCTCGAGCGGGAGCTCGACGCCGAGGTCGCCGCGAGCGACCATGATGCCGTCGAACGCCTTCACGACGGACTCGAGGTTCTCGACCGCCTGGGGCTTCTCCACCTTGGCGATGACCGGCACGCTGATGCCCACCTCGTCCATCACGTCGCGGACGTCCCGTGCGTCGTCGCCGTGGCGGACGAAGGAGAGCGCGACGAAGTCGACGCCCTGCGCGAGCGCCCACCGCAGGTCCGCGGTGTCCTTGTCGGTCAGGGCGGGCACGGACACCGCGACGCCGGGGAGGTTGATCCCCTTGTTGTTGCTGATGTCCCCGGGGACCGTGCACCGCGCCCTCACGCGCGGCCCGTCCACGGAGAGCACCTCGAGACCCACCCGGCCGTCGTCGATGAGCAGCTGGTCGCCCACCGTGACGTCGCCCGGCAGGCCCTCGTAGGTGGTGGACACGAGCTCCGCGGTCCCCGGGACGTCCTCGGTGGTGATGGTGATCTCGTCCCCGACCGAGAGGTGGTGGGGCCCGTCGGTGAAGCGGCCGAGCCGGATCTTCGGCCCCTGCAGGTCCCCGAGGATCGCGACGGCGCGGCCGGTCTCCTCGCTGGCGCGGCGCACGTTCGCGTAGGAGGCCGCGTGCACCTCGTAGCTCCCGTGGGAGAGGTTGAGCCGCGCGACGTCCATCCCGGCACGGACGAGCGCGAGGATCTGCTCGTACGTGGAGACGGCGGGCCCGAGGGTGCAGACGATCTTGGCGCGAGGCATGAGGCGGAGTTTAGGCGCTGCTCCCAGGCGTCAGGAGCCCTTGGTCACCGATCCGTCACGGGAGCGCTCCGCCACCGAGCCGCCCGCCGTCGCCGGCTCCTCCAGGGCACGACGTGCCGCGACGCCGGCGGGGGTGAGGACCTCGTCCTCACGACCCCTGCGGGAGAGCACCAGCCCGACGAGGCCGACCGCGAAGAGCAGCACGGACGTCCACACGTTGAGCCGCAGCCCCAGCACCTGCTCCGCCGGGTCGATGCGCAGCGCCTCGATCCACACCCGCCCGAGGGTGTAGAGGGCCACGTAGCCCCAGAAGACGCGCCCGTGGCCCTGACGGGTGCGCCGGTCCCACCAGAGGAGAAGCGCGGCGGCAGCGAAGACCCACAGCATCTCGTAGAGGAAGGTGGGGTGGAAGGTCTCCTCCGCGGCGAACCCCTCCGGACGGAACCGCGGGTCGATCTCCAGGCCCCAGGGGAGCGTGGTCGGGGCGCCGAACAGCTCCTGGTTGACGTAGTTGCCCAGGCGCCCGATCCCCTGGGCGACGAGGAGCCCCGGCGCCACCGCGTCGGTGAAGGGCGCGAGCTTCATCCCCGACCGCCGGCACCCGATCCAGGCACCGACCGCACCGAGCGCCACGCCGCCCCAGATCCCCAGCCCGCCGTTCCAGATGTAGAGCACCCGGACGAGCTCGCCGTCCTCCCCGAAGTAGGCGTCGGGCGAGGAGAAGACGTGGTAGAGCCGCGCACCGACGATGCCGAACGGCACCATCCACAGGACCACGTCGAGCACCTGCCCGGGCAGACCGCCGCGGGCCACCCACCGGCGCTCCGTCATCCAGGTGGCCGCCACGATGCCCGCGACGATGCACAGGGCGTAGAGGTGGATCGTCAGCGGGCCCACGGAGAAGGACGACCACGACGGCGGCGGGCTCGGGATCGAGAGCAGCACGCCGTTCACGGGGCCGGCTCCTCGGAGGGCTCGGCGTCGCCGCGGACCTCGCTCTCCGCGAAGGCTCGGCGCGGCGCCCCGCGGACGCCTGCGGACAGCTGTGCGGCGACCCGCTCCAGCTCGGCCGGACCGCCGGCCTCGAGGGCGCGGACGAACGCCGAGCCGACGATGACCCCGTCGGCGTAGGACGCGACCTCGCCCGCCTGCTCGGCGGTCGAGACGCCCAGCCCCACGCAGACCCGGTGGGCACCTGCGGCGCGGGTCCGGGCGACGAGCTCCTCGGCTCCGGCGCCCACGGCGGCGCGCACGCCCGTGACGCCCATCGTGGAGGCCGCGTACGTCCACCCGCGGCACGCCTGCGCGGTGGAGACCAGCCGGTCCGGGGTCGAGGACGGGGCGACGAGGAAGACCCGCTCGAGGTCGTGGCGCTCGGAGGCGCCCAGCCAGTCCCCGGCCTCGTCGGGGACGAGGTCGGGGGTGATGAGGCCTGCTCCCCCGGCGGCGGCGAGGTCGCGCGCGAAGGCGTCGACCCCGTAGGCCAGCACGGGCGCCCAGTAGCTCATCACGAGGACGGGGACGGACCGGGAGCCGCCCTCCGCGTCCGCTCCGGCGCGCAGCGCCTCGATCGACGTGAAGAGGTCTCGGATCCTCACCCCGCCGCGCAGCGCCACGTCGGCGGCGCGCTGGATCACCGGGCCGTCCATCACCGGGTCGGAGTAGGGCATGCCCAGCTCGACGACGTCCACGCCGCCGGCCACCATGGCGCGCACCGCGTCCACCGAGCCGGGCACCGACGGGAAGCCGCACGGCAGGTACCCCACGAGCGCGGCCCGGCCGGCCGTGGCGGCCTCGTCGATGGACGCCGCGCTGGAGGTGGCGGTGGGGACGGACGACCCGGTGGTCCCGGACGGCGTGCTCGTCGGCGCGGCCGCGCTCACCACCCGCTCCCCTCGGTCTGCTCGACGGGAGCGGCCATGCGCTCGGCCTCGGACGTGACGAGGTCGGTCTCGGAGACCACCCCGAACCAGCGGGCCGCCGTGTCGACGTCCTTGTCGCCGCGACCGGAGCAGTTGACGAGCACCACGGCCTCGGGAGCCATCGTGGCCGCGACGCGCAGCGCGCCGGCCAGGCCGTGGGCGGTCTCGATGGCCGGGATGATGCCCTCGGTGGTGCAGAGCAGCCGGAAGGCCTCCATCGCCTCGGCGTCGGTCACCGGCTCGTAGCTGGCGCGACCGGTGGACGCGAGGTACGCGTGCTCGGGACCCACGCCGGGGTAGTCCAGGCCGGCGGAGATGGAGTGGCTGTCGCGGGTCTGGCCGTCCTCGTCCTGAAGGACGAAGGAGCGCGACCCGTGGAGGACCCCCGCGGCGCCGCCCGCGATGGCCGCGGCGTGGCGCCCGGTCTCGATGCCGTCGCCCGCGGCCTCGAGCCCCAGCAGGGCCACGCCGTCGTCGTCGAGGAAGGCGTGGAAGATCCCGATGGCGTTGGACCCGCCGCCGACGCAGGCGGCGACGACGTCCGGCAGGGCCCCGGTGAGCTCGAGCACCTGCGCCCTCGCCTCGACGCCGATGACCCGGTGGAAGTCGCGGACCATCGCCGGGAACGGGTGGGGGCCCGCCACGGTGCCGAGCACGTAGTGGGTGTCGTCCACGCTCGCCACCCAGTCGCGCAGCGACTCGTTCAGCGCGTCCTTGAGGGTGCGGGTCCCCGTGGTGACGGGCACCACCTCGGCGCCGAGGAGGCGCATGCGCGCGACGTTGAGCGCCTGGCGCCGGGTGTCCTCCTCGCCCATGTACACGGTGCACTCCAGGCCCATGAGCGCCGCTGCGGTGGCGGCGGCGACGCCGTGCTGACCGGCGCCGGTCTCGGCGATGATGCGGCGCTTGCCCATGCGCTGGGTGAGCAGGGCCTGCCCCAGCACGTTGTTGATCTTGTGCGAGCCGGTGTGGTTGAGGTCCTCCCGCTTGAGGATGACGCGCGCCCCTCCCGCGTGGGCGGCGAAGCGCGGCACCTCGGTGATGATCGACGGGCGGCCGGTGTAGGTGGCGTGCAGGCGCGCCAGCTCGTCGGTGAAGGCCGGGTCGGCGACAGCGGCGAGGTACTCGCGCTCCAGCTCGTCGAGCGCGGCGACGAGGGCCTCGGGGACGAAGCGTCCGCCGAACTCCCCGAAGTAGGGGCCGCGCGCTCCGACGGGTCCGTCTCCCGCGGACGCGTCGTCGAGGGGGTCCGTGGCGGTGTCGCCGGTGGTCGCGCTCATGGGGTGTTGCCCTTCGACGAGGGGTCGGTGGTGTCGCCGGACGCGTGGCGCTGGCGCAGCGAGGGGTGGGAACCGGCGGCGACCATCTCCGCGAGGAGCGAGCGGGGGTCCTCGGCGGTGACCAGCGCCTCCCCCACGAGCACGGCGTGGGCTCCGGCGCGGGCGTGCTCGACCACGTCGCGGGGACCCCGGACCCCGGACTCGGCCACGCGCACCACGGTGTCGGGGATCAGCTCGGCGCAGCGGGCGAACGCGTGCCGGTCGATGTCGAGCGTCCGCAGGTCGCGGGCGTTGACGCCGATGACGCGCGCCTCGGCGTCGAGCGCGCGCGCCACCTCCTCCGGACCGTGGACCTCGACCAGCGCCGTCATCCCGAGGGAGTGGACCCGCTCCACCAGGGACACGAGCGCGTTCTGCTCCAGGGCCGCGACGATGAGCAGGACGACGTCGGCGCCGACCGCCCGCGCCTCCCACACCTGGTAGCTGGTGACCACGAAGTCCTTGCGCAGGACGGGGACGTCCACCGCCGCGCGCACGGCCGCGAGGTCGGCCAGGCTCCCCCCGAACCGGCGCTCCTCGGTGAGCACGGACACGATCGACGCACCTCCGGCCTCGTACGTGCGGGCCAGCGCCCCCGGGTCGTCGATGGCGGCCATCGAGCCCCGTGACGGCGACGATCGCTTGACCTCCGCGATGACGCTGATCCGACCGGCGTCCTCGCCGGTGGGCCGCAGCGCGTCGACGGCGTTGCGCGCCGAGGGAGCGTCGCGGGCGATGGCCTTCAGGTCGTCGATCGTCCGCTCGGACTGGCGCCGAGCGAGGTCGGCGCGCACACCGACCAGGATGTCGTCGAGCACGCTCACGCGGTCACTCCGTTCGCCTCGGCCGGTGGTCGCCGGCTGACCGGTCCCGCGCTCGTCCGATCGCCGCCGGTGGCGGCGGGTCGACACGCCCACGGGGCTCTCCGGCCCGTCGTGACGACAGGCCGCTCCGGGTCAGGGTAGTCCCGACGGGCGACACCCCCGAGCGCCGCCGGCGCCGCGGGGAACGGCCCGGGCCCACGGTCGCTAGCGTGGCACCCATGAGCACACGCGAGCCAGAGCCCGGCGCGGACCGTCCGGTGGACCAGCCTCCCCACCAGCAGACGCCCTACGGGCAGTCCTCGGCCCAGACGCCCTATGGCCAGTCCCCGTACGGGGGGTCGCCGTACGGTGGTGAGCCGCCTCACGGCCACGCCGCTGCCGGGCAGCAGGTCGCGGCCCCGCGCAACGGCCTGGGCATCGCGGCCCTGGTCGTCGGCATCGTCGCCCTCGTCCTCGGGCTGATCCCCCTCATCGGCGTCATCGCCATCCTCCCGGGGATCGTGGCGATCGTCCTCGCGGTCATCGCGGTGGGTCGGGTGCGTCGCGGCGTCGCCACGAACCGCGGCGTGTCCATCACCGGCCTGGTCTTCGGCGTCCTCGCCGTGGTGCTAGGCGTCGTGTGGATCGTGCTGGCCGTCGTCGCCTACAACAGCGACATCGGTCAGGCCACCATCGACTGCGCTGCGCAGGGCGGGACGCAGGCCCAGCTCGAGCAGTGCCTCGAGGACCGGACCGGGACCACCCTGGACTGAGCCGCCGAGGTCAGCGCACCACCTGCTTCTCGCCGCCGGCCGGCGCCTTGGCGGACCGTCCCATGACGAGGGCGACGAGGCCGCCGACCGGCATGAGGACGAGGCCGACGACGACCAGCCACACGAGGGGGAACAGCATCGCGACGGACGCCACCAGCGCTCCGAGCGTGACGATGGCCACGCCCGTCCACGCCGCGGTGGAGTGGCCGTGCGTCTCGATGTGACCCCCGATCTCCTCCTTGCGGGCGTCGATGGCGTCCTGCGACGACGGCGGCATCGCCCGCTGGTCGGCGCGCTGGGCGGGGGGCGGACCGGCTGGCTGGGGCGTCGCGGTGCTCATGGCGTCATCATGCCGTGCGCCCCCGGTGGGCACGCACCACCCGGCCTCCCCGACGCGGCGGCGCCGCGCCCACGGAGGAGCAGGTGGCTCCGGCGCGCGGCTCGGGCACGACCGCTCAGCGCGTCGGGTCCTCACCGCTGCTGAGCTCGTCCCACAGCCGCGGGGACGGCGCGGCGGGGCTCCGCTCTCCGGGCGCCGCCTCCGTGGCGGCCCGCGCCGTGTCGACGTCGTCCACCTGCGGCGTCGCGTCGTCGTCGCCCACCGGCGCGGCCGCGCTCCGCTCGAAGCGGGACGTGGCCGTCCACCGCCTCCCGGCCGCGAGCGCCCAGAAGCCCGTGGCGGTGAGCGCCAGCGCCACCGGCAGGCACGCCAGCGGCGCCCACCCCCTCGAGACGTCCGTCGGCGGGGCCGTCGTGGTGCCCGACGCGGACTCCGCTGCGCTCGCCAGCACCGACGCCGGGTCCGCGACCACGGTGAGCGCCGCGACCAGGGCTCCGGCACCCGCCAGCGCCAGCAGCGCCGAGGCGAGCACGAGGAGCGCCCCCCGGGCGGTCGAGATGGCCACGGCCGCCGCCGCCGCGACCAGGGCGAGGGCGCTCACGAGCGGCGCCGCCTCGGTCCCCGTCACCACGAGCGGGCTCGTCGTGGGCGTCAGCGGGTCGGGGACGCTGGCGCTCACCCACGTCGTGGACGTCAGGGCGAGCAGGAGCGCGGCGCACGCGATGGCGGCGAGCACGGTGCTCCCCCGACGCGGCGGCCAGCGGCGCCTCACGACACCTGCGGGCGGGCCGGGTCCTCGGTGCCGGCCAGCGGTTTGAGGGCTGCTGCGGTGGCGAGCGCCGCGAGCACGCCCTCGGCCTTGGCGCGTGACTCCGCCTCCTCCGCGGCGGGGACCGAGTCGGCGACCACCCCGGCGCCCGCCTGGACCCTGGCGACGCCGTCGAGCAGGGTCGCGGAGCGGATGACGATGGCCATGTCGGCGTCCCCCGCGAGGTCGAGGTACCCGGCCACCCCGCCGTAGAGACCGCGCCGGACCGGCTCGAGCTCGTCGATGAGCGCGAGCGCCCGGGGCTTCGGAGCGCCGGACAGCGTGCCGGCGGGAAACGTCGCCGTCAGCGCGTCGAAGGCGCTCACCCCGTCGCGCAGCAGGCCCGTGACCGTGGAGACGAGGTGCATCACGTGGCTGTAGCGCCAGGTGGCCATGAGCTCGGTGACGTCGACGCTGCCGGCCCGGCAGACCCGCGCCAGGTCGTTGCGGGCGAGGTCGACGAGCATGAGGTGCTCGGCGCGCTCCTTCTCGTCGGCGGCCATCTCCCGTGCGAGGGCCTCGTCAGCCTCCGTGCTCGCCCCCCTGGGCCGCGTACCCGCGATGGGGTGGGTGACCGCCCGACGGTCGGTGACGGTGACGAGCGCCTCCGGTGACGAGCCGACGAGGTCGTACCGGGAGCCGTCGGGCGCGGGGAGGCGGAACAGGTACATGTAGGGGCTCGGGTTGGTCGCCCGCAGGGCCCGGTAGACGTCGAGGGCGTCGGCGTCGTTGTCCACCTCGAAGCGCTGGCTCGGCACCACCTGGAACACCTCGCCCTCGACGATCGCGTCCTTCGCCGCGACCACCGCGGCCTCGTACTGCGCCGCGGTGCTGCTGCGACGCGGGTCGGGTCGCACGACCTCGTCGAGACCCGCGACGGTGGACGCCGCCGGCTCGGCGAGCCGGGCCGCCATCGCGTCCAGGCGCGCCACCGCGTCGGCGTGCGCCTCGTCGACGCGCTCGTCGCTGCCGTCGACGTTGACCGCGTTGGCGACGAGCATCACCGTGGCGTCGCGGTGGTCGACCACCGCGAGGTCCGTGGCGAGGCACAGCGCGAGCTCGGGCAGCTCGGCCGGACGGTCGGCCTCGGGGGGGCTCTCGAGGCGCTCGAGGCGGCGGACCACGTCCCACCCCAGCGTCCCGACGAGGCCTCCGGTCAGCGGCGGCAGGCCCTCGATGCGCTCGGTGGCCAGCACGTCGAGGGTGGCCCGCACGGCGTCCAGCGGGTCGCCGCCGGTGGGGACGCCGGCCGGCGGGGTCCCCACCCAGCAGGCCTGGCCCGCGCTCTCGGTGAGCACGGCTGCCGACGAGGCGCCGACGATCGAGTAGCGCGACCACACGCCGGCGTGGTCGGCGCTCTCGAGGAGGAAGGTGCCGGTGGCGGTGCCGGCGAGGCGCCGGTACAGGCCGACGGGTGTCTCGGCGTCGGCCAGCAGCCGCCGCACGACGGGGACGACGCGGTGGTCCGCGGCGAGCGCGCGGAAGGTCTCGAGGTCCGGCCAGGTGGTACCGAGACCGAGGCCGGCAGCGCTGGGGCGGTCGGTGGCGTTCATCGGGCGACCCCCTGCGCGTCGGTGTCGGCGTCGGTGTCGGGGCGTGACACGGGCAGGGCCCGGCCGTCGAAGCAGGTGGCGGTCCCGGTGTGGCACGCGGGGCCGCTCTGGTGCACGCGGACCAGCAGGGCGTCGCCGTCGCAGTCGAGCGCGACCGAGACCACGTGCTGGACGTGGCCGGAGGTGTCGCCCTTGCGCCACAGCTCGCCGCGGCTGCGGCTGAAGTACCACGCCCGCCCGGTGGACAGGGTGCGCGCGAGCGCGTCGTCGTCCATCCACGCCACCATGAGCACCTGGGAGGTGGTGTCCTCGACGACGACGGCGCACACCAGCCCGGCCCCGTCCCTCGTCAGCGAATCGGCGATGTCACGGTCGAGCGCGGTAGCCACGGCGCCAGTGTGCACCGAGCGGCCGACGCGGCGGATCGCTCCTCACGGTGACCCCGTCCGACCGAACGGGTCGTCCACGCGCTCCGCGGTGCACCGGGAGCGCCGGGCGGCCTCGAGGAGAGCCCCCGGAGGGCTAGCGTCCGCCCGTGATCAGCGCGCGGGCACGGGCGTGCACGACCACCCTGCTGACGTGCGGGCTGGCGCTGGCCGCGGTGGTGGTCGGCCCGACGGCCACGGCCGCAGCGGCCGGCGCCCCGGCCTGTCCCGACTTCTCGGCGTCGCTCGAGGGCGACAAGGCGGTCACGTCTGGCGCCCAGGGGTGCGAGGACGCCGGCGTCGGCACCGGGGTGCGCCCGTCCTCCGGCGCTGACGACGGGGGCGGGGAGGAAGGCGGTGACGGGGACGGAGGTCCCGCCGGCGCCGGGCCAGCTGACGCGCCTGCACCCGACCCGTTCGAGTGGGCTCGCACCCCGGACTGCCCCGGCAACGCCCCCGGCAGCGGCAGCGAGGCGCTGTGCGGCGCCGCCACCATGACCTGCCCGGACCCCGGCGACGTCCGCTACGTGACGTACCAGCGCCCCCGCGGCTCCGCTGCCGGTCCCTGGGCACCCGCGGGGGTCGCCTGCCTCACCCCGGCGGAGGCGGCGGTGCTCCCCGGTGACGACGCGGCGGCGGCTCCGGTGATCGTCGTCACGGGGGACCAGTTCCGCGAGCTGCCGCTGGCGTCGGCGTCAGCGGTGACCGAGCCGCCCGGGGGCGCGCTCCTCATCAGCGTGCCGACGGTCGTCCACGCCGTCGGACAGGTGCAGGTGCTCCCCAGCCTGGTCCTCGGCGTCCCGGTGGCGGTGCGGGCCACCCCGGCGACGTACGCCTGGGACTTCGGCGACGGCACGGTCCTGGGGCCGGTCGCGGACCCGGGCGCCCCCTGGCCGGCCGGCCCTCACGCCCACGCCTACCCGGTTCCGGGCCGCTACGACATCGTCATGAGCACCACCTACACCGGAGAGTTCTCCGTCGACGGTGGGCCGTGGGAACCCATCGACGGCACCTCCACCGTCGCCTCGCCGCCCCAGGCCGTGGTGGCCCACAGCGCCCGCAGCGCCTTGGTGGCCGACACCCTCGGCTGACCGGGCCGGCCCCGGCATGACACCTGTCACGTCCACCTGCTGACGCCGCCCACTGCCGCACGTCGTCCGTGGTCGACACGCTGGTCCCACCGCGGCGAACGGCGCCGCGGCAGGGGACGGAGGGTCGACGTGGACGCAGCAGCGCAGCGACGAGGGGACGTGCTGAGGGTCGAGGGGGCGAGCTACCGCTACGGCGCGGTGGAGGCTCTCAGCGAGGTGAGCCTGACCGTGGGCGCCGGCGACTGCGTGGCGCTGCTGGGCCCCAACGGCGCCGGGAAGACGACGCTCGTCAACCTGGTCACCGGGCTGCTCGTACCGGCCGCCGGGACCGTGGACGTCTGCGGCGGCGACCCGCGGCGCGCGGCGACTCGGCGCTCGCTGGGCGTCGTGGCCCAGAGCGCGGGCTTCCCGCGGACCTTCCGGGTCGGAGAGCTGCTGCGCTCCGCCGCCACCCGCGCCGGTGCTCCCCGCGGCGCGGGCGACCGCGCCCTGGCCTCGGTCGGCGCCGCCGACCTCGCTCCGCGCCGGGCGAAGAACCTCTCCGGCGGGCAGCAGCGCCGGGTCCAGCTGGCCATGGCGCTGGTCGGTGCCCCCGCGGTGCTCGTGCTCGACGAGCCGACGAACGGGCTGGACGTCGGGTCGCGCCACGACTTCTGGGCCCTGGTCGCCGCCCGGCGCGACGAGGGGGTCGGCGTCCTCGTCACCACCCACCTCATGGAGGAGGCCGCTGCCGTCGCCGACCACGTGGTGGTCCTCGACCGCGCCCGGGTCGTCGTCTCCGGCACCCCTCACCAGCTGACGGCGGCGATGCCGCAGCGGACCGTCTCCGCGGTCTCGGCGCTGGGGGCCGACGAGGTGGCGAGCCTCGTCGGCACGGATGCCGTGACCCTCGAGGGAGGGCGTGTCGTCGTCCGCACCGCCGAGACGGAGCGGGTGGTCTGGCGCTGGATGCAGGGCGACCCGACGCTGAGCGACCTCGCCGTGGCGAGCGCGACGCTGGAGCAGGCGGTCGCAGCGCTGACCGGGGATGACGCTCCGGCGCTCGCGGGCACGACGACGTCGGACGTGCTGCTGGCCGGAGCGCGGTCATGAGCACCCGAGCGACCAGCAGGACCATCGAGGACGTCCACACCGAGAGGGGCACGACCATGAGCACCGCCAGCGCCACCGACCTGGACCCCGGGCGCAGCCCGGCGACAGCACGGCCCGGCTCCCCACGGTCTGGCGGCTGGTCGCTGCGCCGCGTGCTGCTCGCCGAGGCCGCGGACGAGCTGCGCAGCGTGGTGCGCGAACCCGTCACCCTGTTCTTCTCCGTGGCGCTGCCCGTGGGGTTCTTCACGTTCTTCGCCCTGGCCTTCGGGGGCCAGCAGGCCGGTGGCACCACGGTGGCCGTGCTGATGCTGGCGACCTACGGCACCTTCGGCGTCATGGGTACCGCCATGATCACCCCCGGCCTCTCGCTGGCCGAGGACCGCGAGCGCGGCTGGCTGCGGACCCGGATGGTCTCCGCGACCCCGCTGCCGGTGGTGGTCGCCGCCAAGGTCGCCGCGACGATCCCGCACGCGATCGCCGTGATGGCCCTCATGACCCTCGTCGCCGTGACCGTCGGCGGGGCGAGCCTCGAACCGCTGGCCTGGGTGCGGCTCGTCGCGGTGCTGGTGGTGGGCAGCCTGCCGTTCGCCCTGCTGGGTGTCGGCGTCGGGGCCCTGGCCTCCTTCGGGGGCGCGATGGCGCTGCTGCAGGCGGTGTACTTCGCCACGTCCATCGGATCGGGGCTGCTCTTCCCCCTGGCGATGCTGCCCGGCTGGTTCCAGGAGATCGCCCCCTTCCTGCTGCCGTACCACCTCTCCCGGCTGGGCATCGCACAGATCGCCCCGGGGACGCTGACCGCCGGGGACGTCGGCACGAGCGTCCTCGTCCTGCTCGTCGCCACCGCCGTGCTCGGGGCCTTCGCGGTCTGGGCCCTGCGCCGGGCCCGGTCGTAAGGTGCAGCGATGACGGTGGCGCGCACCACAGCAGGTGCACCTTCGCCGTCCCCCGTGCTCGCCCCGACCGTGGGTGCACGGCGGGGACAGGACGGAGATCAGCCGGTCGACCAGCGGTGGAACGGCAGCTCGCCCTGGTACCTCGTCTACCTGGGGATCATGGCCTTCCCGCTGCTGTTCAACCCCACGACGACCCCGCTGACGTGGATCGTCAGCATCTCCGTCGTCACCGGTTTCGCCACCTTCTACCTCGCTGTCGGCAGGGCTCCGTGCGGCGGGCGCCTCCACCGCGCGGCACCGGTGGTCGCCGTGGTGGTGGCGGTCGCGATCTTCCCGATCAACAGCGGCGTCACCGTGCTGTTCGTCTACTCAGCTGCGTTCGCTGCGAACGCCTGGTCCAAGCGAGTCGCGCTCCGGTGGTTCGCTCTGCTGACCGTGCTCGCGCTGCTCCCGCTGTCCTACGTCCCGCTGACGCTCGCTTTCCGCGTCTGGGCCTCGATCCCCGGACTCATCTTCATCTGGGTCGTCGGTCTGGAGGTGTTGGCAGGCACCGAGCGCGAACGCACGAACGCCGCCCTGCGGGTAGAGAACTCGCGCATCGAGGCGATCGCCACCCTCACCGAGCGTGAGCGTCTCGCGCGCGACGTGCACGACTCGCTCGGCCAGTCCCTCACCTCCGTGGTGGTGCGCTCCCAGCTGGCCCGCCGGCTCGTGACCGTCGACCCCGAGCGCGCCCAGGAGGAGCTCGCCGAGCTCGAACGGGTGGCTCGGGCGGCCCTGAGCGACGTGCGGACCACGGTCTCCGGGTGGCGCCACGTGCACCTCGACGACGAGCTGGCGCTGGCCACCGCGACGCTCGCGGCGGCCGGCGTCGTGGCCACGGTCGAGCGCGACGCCCTCCCGGGGGTCACCCCCGAGGCCGAGACGGCCCTGGCCCTGGCCCTGCGCGAGGCGGTGACCAACGTGGTGCGCCACGCCGGCGCGAGCCAGGTGAGCGTCACCGTGCGTCGAGGGGCCGCCGACGCCGTCGTGACCGTGACCGACGACGGCACCGGGGTGCGTTCGCGGCCGGGCGGAGGGCTGCGCGGGATGCGCGAGCGGCTGGAGTCCCTGAGCGGTCGGCTGGAGGTCGCGCAGGCCGTCCCGCGCGGGACGCACCTCGTGGCCAGCGTCCCGGCTCGAGACCCCGTGGGCCGTCCATGACCGCCGACGAACCGCCTCACGCCGCACCGGGACCACGCACGATCACCGTCGTCCTGGCCGAGGACCAGGCCATGGTCCGCGGAGCCTTCGCGGCGCTCCTCGCCCTGGAGGACGACGTCGACGTCGTCGCCACCGCCGTCGACGGCCCCGCGGCGCTGGTCGCCGTCCAGGCTCACGACCCGGACGTGCTGCTCACCGACATCGAGATGCCCGGCGCCACCGGGCTGGAGGTGGCCGCGGCCCTGGGCGCCCGGAGGGCACGCACCAGGGTCGTGCTCGTGACGACGTTCGCGCGCTCGGGATATCTCCGCCGGGCGATGGACGCCGGCGTGGCCGGGTACGTGCTGAAGGACGCCCCGATCGAGCAGCTCGCCGACGTGGTGCGACGCGTCCACGCCGGCGAGCGCGTGGTCGACCCGGCGCTGGCGGTCGCCGCCTGGGACGCCGCGGACCCCCTGACGGACCGGGAGCGGGAGGTGCTGGCCGCGTCCGCGACCGGCCGCCCGCACGGCGAGGTGGCCGCCGCGCTCCACCTCGCGGAGGGGACGGTCCGCAACTACCTGTCCTCGGCCATCGCCAAGACCGGGACGCGCAACCGGGTGGAGGCGGTCGCCGTGGCCACGGAGCGCGGCTGGCTCTGACGAGCGGGGAGTCGGCGCGGTCCCTCCCGGCGTGCCAGGCGCGCGAGGTCCCCGATCGACGGATGACGCGTCCCGTGCGCCCCGTCCCACGGCTGGTCATCGCCGCAGCGCCAGCAAGAGCTGCCTCGTCTGCCTCCGGTCATCACCGTCCGGTGGTGGCGTCGCCGGGCGGGTGAACCACGGACGAGGCGTCCGTGGGCGGTGGTCCCGCCCACCGCGCGCCCGCTGACCTGCTGGCAGACGCCCGGGCCTCTGGTCCGAGGGAGCCGACGTGTCGCGGGGCGGCCGGTCAGCCCCAGGACGCGGTGTTGGCGGCCTCGCCGGCGGCGTAGTCCTCGGTGGACCGCGACGTGGCGTTCTGCAGGCCGGTCAGAGCCTGGTTCAGGTCCGTCCAGGCGGTGTCCCACGCGGTCTGCTGGACGAAGTAGGCGGCCTGGGCCGCGCCCTCCCAGGTAGCCACCATCGGGGCGATGGCGGCCTTGAGGTCGTCCAGGCGGGTCCCGGCGGTGGCGACCCCGGTGGCGATGTCGGAGATGGCGGTGCCCATCGATGCGGGGTTGACCCTGATCTGGTCTGCCATGGTCGTGGCTCCTGTGGAGGGGTGCGGTGGGGGTCAGAAGCCGGGGACGTCGAAGGCGGCGCCGGCGGTGCTCGGCGAGCCGGAGGCCTGGGCGTCGTCGGCGGTGTAGCGCGCCTCGTTGGTCTTGATCAGTCCCGCGATGGTGGTCAGGGCCTGGTTGAGGCGGGCGTTGGCGTCGCTGTAGCGGCTCTGGGCGCCGATGAAGGCGGTGCGCCCATCACCGATCCACTGCCCCTGCAGCGCCGAGAGCCTCGTGAGCAGGGCCTGCAGCTCGGTGCGGATCGCGTCGGCGTCCTGCTCGACCTCGGTGGCGCTCTGGCGCATCGCCACCGTGGAGGCATCGAACAACCCGGGCATGTGGCTCTCCGTGGCGCGCGGTGGGTGCGACAGACGTCGTTCACCTACTGTGGCACCACAGAGACTCCCGCCGGTAGCTCGCATTCCCCGGACGGACGATTCGGTAAGCCGTGCGAAAGGATTCATCGCTCAGCGCGACGAGGCGATGGGCGCTCCCCGGGCGGTCAGGGCCAACCAGGCGTCGGCGAGCAGCACGGTCTCCTCGCGGCGATAACCCAGCACGCCCAGTGCCGGCAGGTCCTGCACGGGATAGGCGATGCCGGCGTCGATCACGCGGATACCCCCGGTGCCCTGCTGCTCGGGGACCGGGGCAGCGTCGAGGGTGGTGGGCCCGACCAGGGCGCCGTGCCCGGGGCGGAAGTGCCAGCGCACCTCCACCGCGCCGTCCCCCCCGGTGCCGTCGGGAGCCTTGCCCTCCTGCGTCCCGCCCAGGTCCAGGCCGGGGGTGGGGATGGTGCCGGTGTCGGTCACGGCCGAGGCGATCAGCACGGCGGACGGCGAGCTGTCCACGCACGGCACGGCGGGCTCCTCGCGCGCAGGGATCGTCGGCGGGGCGGTGGGAGCCTCGATGATCCCCGTCGGAGGTGCGGCCGGGGCGGCGGTGACCGCCGCCCGGGGAACCTGGCGCACCGGGGGCGGGGCCAACGCCTGCGAGGTGGCGTTGACGAAGGGAGCCAGGGAGTCCTCGCCGACGAGGAAGCGTCGCCCGGTACCGGCCTCCTCGACCACCTCGCCGGCCACCCCGATCCCCTCGAGCCCGCGGGCCGGGTCGACCCGGGGCGAGAGCAGGTCCAGGTCGGGACCGGTGGGCACGAGGTCCAGCCAGGCACGGGGCACCTGACGCACCTGGGCGGGCGAGTAGCCGAGCGCGGTGATCGCGGCGGCGCTGACCGGGTGGGCGAGGCGTCCGGCCACCAGCACCGCGGCCCCGTCGGGCGTGGCGGGGGTGGCCACCAGCACCGCCTCGGCGGCCGCCGGGGTGATCGTCGGGACGGTGGCGTAGACCTCCACCGCCGGCTCCTGGAAGCAGGCGGTGAACCCGCTGGCCCGTGCGGGCAGCGTGGGCGGGCTCTCGGGCAGGTCACCGCCGGGCAGCGCGGCCCCGACGGGGGCCGCGGCCACCGCGTCGTGGGGCACGAGCACCGGAGCCGGACGCGCCCCCGCCAGCAGCGCGGCGGTCAGGGTCGGCGCCGGACGCAGCACCTCGTCCTCGGCGACGTACCGCGCTCCGGTGCTCTCGTCCAGCACCAGCGTCCCGTCACCGCGCCACCCGTCAGGGGTTCGCCCGGAGAGATAGGCGCCGGCCACCGAGGCGCCACCGACCAGCAGGGCGATGATCACCCCGCCGGCGATGGCAGCGTTGGGGCGCGGGGGCACCTCCTCGAGGTCGAGGGAGTCCCCCCGCAACAACGCCGCGACCCCGCGACGGCGGTTGAAGTCCTCGACGTCGACAAGCGTCCGACGGCTGGCCACCCCGGAATGGTAGGCGCTGGAACACAGGAGTGAACAATCATGACCGAGCGTGTGGTATATGGCCGGTGCTACGTTTCTCGACAAGGGCCAGCACGATCATCGCCGGCTTTCCCGAGGCCGAGAAGTCGAGGAGATCCGTGACCGGTGCCGACGCGGGGACCTACCGAGCGTGGAAGAGCGGCGGACTGGTCGTGGTGGGCGCCGCCGGCGCGGAGCCAGGACCGACACCACCTCGAGCAGACCGCAGGTCGTGAGGACCGCGCAGCGCGGGCACCACGCGACACCAGGGATCCCCGTGACCAGAACAGCATCGTGCCAGGGCAGCATCATGACCCCACCACAGCCACCGGTGGTGAGTCGGAGCTCACCGGCGGTGGCGACGGGGGTCCGGCTGAGGCACAGAGCGCCGGCGACCGGGTGACGGTCTCGACGGCTCCCGCAGCGAACAGCAGGCGGGACGAGCCGGTGCAGGACCGGCAGCCCGACCGGGCCGGGCGTGTGCGGGGTCGATCGCGGTCCGGCGGCGCGGTCCCCTACAGGGAGGTGCCAGCGTTGGCCGCTGCGGCGTACACACCCAGCACCCCGGCCAGCAGGGGGATGACCGAGACGGCGACCACGCCCTCGACGATCGACAGCGCCCGGCGCACCCGCGGGCGGGTCAGGCGCGACAGGGCTCCCCGGTCCCCGTCCTGCGCGGAGCGGAGGACCACCACCAGGGCCAGCACGCCGGCCAGGGCAGCGGTGAGGGCGGCGACCAGCGCCCAGCGGGCGCCGGGAGCGGCGAGGGCCACGACCACCAGCACCAGGGCGACCAGAGGAAGGACGGCGGCGGTGACCATCGAGGCCGACTCCAGCGCGAAGCGGGTGCGCCGGGCACGGAGGCCGGCGACCAGGGCCAGGGCCAGGGCCAACCAGCGCGCCATCGTCACCTGCCCGCCGCTCAGGCCCGCGCCGCTGGTGGCCAGCACCAGCGAGCACGCCGCGAGCGCACCGGCCCCGGCGAGGGACAGCGCCGTGATCAGCGCGCGGGTGCGCGCGGCGGCAGCGGTCAGCTCCTCGCGCCCGACGGGTCCGGGGTGGGGGGAGGACCACCGGGCGCTGCGCGCGATCAGCCAGGGCGCGCCGGCCGCGGCCACGAGGACCACGGTGCCCATGACGCCCGCCGCCCCCGCGCTGGTGGTCACGCCGCCGGCGACCAGCAGGCCCCCCGCACCGACCAGCGCCCCGGCGGCGATCGGGGTGGCCCACAGCGCCGCTCTGGTGGGCACCGCGCCCAGCGCGGCGCCGGCGCCGACCGCCAGGGCGAGGCCCGCCAGCGCCAAGGTGCCCGGGCCCGACGTCGCGGTGGCGCGCGCCAGCGCGAGGCCGGCCCCCGCCCACAGCGGCAGGGCCGCCGCCGCTGCCGTGGCTCGGGCGACGTCCGAGCCGGTGGCCTCGTGGGGGATGACCAGGGCCGCGGCCAGCAGCGCGGCCGCGCCCAGCAGGGGCAGGGCCGGGACGCCGGGAACGATCGTCGCCACGGCCAGCGCCAGGGTGACCGAGGCCACCATCGCGCCGGTGGTGGCAGCGGCTGCCAGGGTGGCCGGGGCCCAGACCCCCGCGGCGCCGGCGGAGGTGCCCAGGGTGTGCAGGGCGTCGTCGACCACGCGCGCCGGGGACGGCGTCGGGGAGGGCGAGAGGTGGAAGACCTCTCCCTCGCGCGGGTCGGCGGCTGCCAGCGGCCGGCCCTGGTCCAGGGCGGTCTGCCCGACCCGGTGCAGCTGGAAGGGCGCCTGCGCGACCAGCGGCGCCCCGGGCAGCAGGCGTCCGGCCAGCTCGGCGCACAGGTCGGCGACGGTGCGCGAGGTGGGCAGCGCCACGTCCACCGCCCCGGCGGGGCCGTGCACGCGCACCCGGCACCACCCGTCGCCCTGCCAGGTCTGCTCCGACGCTCGCGAGCCGGGCGAGGTGGGCGACACCGGGGTGGCGTTGGCTGGAAGGTGGTGGGTCGCGCTCATGGCGGCCACGATGCGCACCGACACCACGGGGATGGAGACCGCCGGAGCCACCTCCCACCCGTGCGCGCGTGCCGCCCTCACCCGGGCGGAGCAGCGGTGAACGCCGTGCTGGTCCACCGTCGCCCTGCGCGCCCGGCCGATCAGCGTCGACATGACGTCACGCCGGTGACCATCGCTCCCCCGCCCGCCATCGCCGACGGCGCGGGTGGCCCGACGGCGTGGACCTACGCGCTGTTCCCGGTGCTCGGCAGCGTCGGCATGCTGGTCTTCGCGCTGGTGCGCGCCAACCCGCTGTTCCTCATCGCCGGCGCGGTGTTCGTCCTGGGCTCTCTGGGCATGGGCCTGGTCATGTTCATCACCACGCGTGGGCGCTCAGCCGCTCAGCGCTTCGAGAGCCGGGACCGCTACCTCGCCCACCTGGCCGATGCCCGCGAGCAGCTCAGCGCCGCCGCGGACCGCCAGCGCGAGCGGGCCGCAGCCGCCCACCCCCACCCCGGCGCGCTGGGCGCGCTGGTGGGCGAGGGCAGCCGTACCTGGCAGCGCCGCCCGGGAGACGGCGACTTCCTGCACCTGCGCCTGGGCACCGGGACCGTGCCCGCCGCCGCGGCCCCGGCCGCCCACGACCAGGGGCCGACCGCCGCCCCGGACCCGGCAGCGCAGGCGGCCGCCACCGCCCTGATCGAGGCTTCCGCCACCCTGGAGGCGGTGCCGGTGGCCCTGGCGCTGCGCGCGGGGACCACCACGGTGGTCGGCGAGGTGGACGACGTGCGCGCCCTGGCCCGGGCGATGGTCGCCCAGCTCGCAGCGCTGCACGCCCCCGACGACGTGCGCCTGGCCATCGCCACCCCCGCCGGCCCGGGCGCGGGCGCGGCGTGGGAGCACGCCAAGTGGCTGCCCCACACCCACCACCCCTCCCCCGGCGAGGACCAGAGCGGCGAGGCGCTGCTGATCGCCCCCAGCGCCGCCGAGGTGAGCGTGGTCCTGGGCGCCGAGCTCGAGCGCCGCCGCGCCTCGGTCACCCAGCGCGGAACGGCCCTGACGTCCGCCGCTGCCGCAGGACCAGCCCTGGTGATCCTCGTCGACGGGCCGCTCAGCGAGGCGGAGGCCGCGGGGCTGGGCGACGCGGCGCAGATCGGGGTGGCGGTCGTCCACCTGGTCCACGGCCACGACGTCGAGGGCCCCGACGTCGTGGTCAGCATCCGCCTGACCCCCGGCGCCGGCCCCGCCAGCACGCCGATGGTCCAGGTCGTCGACCGTGCCCCCGATGCCGGCCGCCCGGGCGAGGCGGGCGCCGCGCTCGGCACGCAGGTCACCGCCGACTCCCTCGACGTCCCCGCCGCGGACGCCCTCGCCCGGGCCCTGGCCCCGCTGCGCCTCTCCCGCGAGGTCGGGGAGGTCTCCCTCACCGAGGTCTCCGACCTGCCCGCGCTGCTGGGCATCGCCGACGTCGGAGCCATCGACGCACGCACCACCTGGCGGACGCGTCCGGTGCGCGAGCTCCTGAGGGTTCCCCTCGGCGTCGACGAGCAGGGGCGCGCGGTGCACCTGGACCTCAAGGAAGCCGCCCTGGAGGGCATGGGCCCCCACGGGCTGATCGTCGGCGCCACCGGCTCGGGCAAGTCCGAGCTGCTGCGGACCCTGGTGCTCGCCCTGGCCATCACCCACGGCCCCGACGAGCTCGCGATGGTGCTGGTGGACTTCAAGGGCGGGGCCACCTTCGCGGGGCTCTCGACCCTGCCGCACCTGGCCGGATCGGTCACCGACCTCGAGGACGACCCCGACACCGTCGCCCGCTTCGCCGCGGCGGTGCGCGGTGAGCTCCGCCGGCGCGAGGTGCTGCTGGCCGACGCCGGGCTGAGCAGCACCCGCGAGCACCGCGCCGCCCGCCTCGCCGGCTCCGCGCTCCCTGCGATGCCGCACCTGCTGATCGTCGTGGACGAGTTCAGCGAGCTGCTGGTCCAGCAACCGGACCTGATCGACCTGTTCGTCACCGTCGGCCGCCTCGGACGATCCCTCGGGGTCCACCTGCTGCTGGCCACCCAGCGCCTGGAGGAAGGACGTCTGCGGGGGCTGGAGAGCCACCTGTCCTACCGCATCGCGCTCCGCACCTTCTCCGCCGCGGAGTCCCGAGCGGTCATCGCGACCCCCGACGCCTACGAGCTGCCCCCCGTGCCGGGATCGGCCTACCTCAAGGCAGGCACCACCGACCTGCGACGGATGCGCGTCGCCACCGTCTCCGCCCCCTACGCACCTCCCACCGCCCGGGTCGGCCGCGCCGCCGCGCCCAGCGAGGACCCCGTCGCCTTCACCACCGCGCGCACCGCTCCCGACGCCCTGCCCTCGCTGGGGCTGGACCTGTCCGATCCCACCCAGCGGTCCACGCTGTCGGTGGCCACCGCCGCCCTGGAAGGCGCCGCCCCCACCGTCGCCCCCGTCTGGCTGGCCCCCCTCCCCGCCCGCGTGGCCCTGCACGACCTGCTCGGCCCGCTGCGCCGCGTCGCCCGCCGGGGCCTGGTCGTCGACGGCCCCGGGGCGGCGCTGCGGGTCCCGCTGGGGATCAGCGACCACCCCGAGACCCAGTCCCAGCGCGTGTTCACCGTCGACCTGGCCGCCGCCGGCGGCCACGTGGGCATCGTCGGCGCCCCGGGGACGGGGAAGTCCACCACCGCGGCCACCCTGATCACCTCGTTGGCCATCACCCACACCCCCGCCCAGGTGCAGGTCTACGCCCTGGACCTCGGTGGCGGCTCCCTCGCACCCCTGGCCACGCTGCCCCACGTCGCGGCCGTCGCCCCGCGCTCGCGCCCGGAGCTGATGCGACGCACCGTCGCCCACGTCACCGCGATGATCGACGCGCGCGAGACCTGGTTCCACCGGGACGGCGTCGAGTCCATGGCAGCGCTGCGCGCCACCCGCCACCCCGACGCCCCCACCGACCACGACGCCCAGCACGGCGCGGGACCGGTGGCCCCGCCCGGTGACCTCGGCGGCGACGTGATCCTGCTCGTCGACGGCTGGGCGACGTTGCGCGCAGAGCTCGAGGACCTCGAGAGCGCCATCACCGCGCTGGCCGTCCGCGGGGCGGCCTACGGGCTGCACCTGGTCGTGGCCAGCCCGCGGTGGGTGGACCTCCGTCCGGCGCTGAAGGACGCCATCGGCACGCGCCTGGAGGCTCGCCTGGGCGATGGTGGGGACTCGGTGTTCACCCGCGCGGTGGCGCGCACCATGCCCACGACCCCCGGGCGGATCCTCACCGCAGGGGACGTGCGCGTGCAGGTCGCCACCCCCCACGTCCTGCTGAGCCCTGTGACGGGTGAGGTCGACGGCCCCCCGGCGCCGGCCACCGCCGCCGCGCTGGGCGCGGCCCTGGGCGCCGCATGGAGCGGACCCGTGGCCGCCCCCGTGCGCCTGCTGCCCACGGTGGTGCCCCACGCCCAGATCGCGGCCCGGGGCGTCGAGGGGCCCGGGGTGTCGCTCGGTCTGCGTGAAGCCGACCTCGGCCCGGCACCGATCGACCTCCTGGGCGAGGACCCCCACCTGCTCGTGGTCGGTGAGCCCCGCTCAGGGCGCACCACCACCCTGGCCACGCTGATCGCCGCGATGACCTCCCGGTACACCCCCGACCAGCTGCGCGTGGTCGTCGTCGACTACCGCCGCGCCCTGCTCGACACGGTCCCGCAGGCCCACCTGTCCACCTACTGCGCCTCGGCGCCCGTGGCGATCGCCGCCCTGGCCACCCTGGCCGAGAAGCTCACCGCGCGCCTGCCCGGAGCCGACGTCACCCACGAGCAGCTGCGCGCGGGCACCTGGTGGAGCGGCCCCCGGGCACTGGTCGTCGTCGACGACCACGACCTGGTCTCGGCCACGGGAGCCGACCCCCTCGCCGAGCTGGCGCCCCTGCTCCCCCTGGCCCGCGACGTCGGCCTGCACGTGGTGGTCGCGCGCACCGCCGGCGGCATCACCACCGCCACCATGACCAACCCGGTGCTGCGGCGTCTGCGGGAGATCGCCACCCCCGCCCTGCTGCACTCCGGACCCGCCGACGAGGGGCCCGTGGCCCACGGCACGCGCATGCGCTCCCTGCCCCCCGGCCGCGCCCTGCACACCAGCCGAGCCCACCCCCCCACCCTCGTCCAGGTCGCCACCACCGACCCCGAGCACGGCCGAGCCCAACCCGGCGAGGAGTCACCACGCACCGGCGCGACCTGACCTCCGCGACCGGCGACCGCCACCCGTGCGAGCCCGGGCGGACGCTCGGGCTCGCGCACCGCTGGTGAACGCAGCCGGCCGTTCGGGTGGTCCTGCCGCCCGCGGGGTCCTCCAGGCTTCCGGTGGGCGCGGTGAGTGGTGCATGGTGCGCGCGCACGGCGAGGAGCAGCGCCGCCAGGACCACCAGGAGGAGGCGCCACCGTGGCCGAGGCCTTCGACGTCACCCTCGCCGAGCTGGACGCGGGAGCGCGAGGTCTGGCCACCGACTCCACCAGGCTGGCCACGGCGGCCGCCAGGGGCGGCGGTGCGATCAGCCAGGCTGGGTCCGGGGTTCCTGGTGGGCCCCTGGTCGCGGCCCTGGACGCGCTGGGCGACGAGGTGAGCACCCGCTGCTCCGAGACGACCGCCGCGATCGCCACCGCGGGAACCACGCTGACCGCCGACGCGGAGCGCTACAGCAGCGACGACACCTCGGCTGCGGCGGCGCTCGGCGCGCACGTGGCGAGGTGAGCCCTCCGTGCCGGTAGCGGCCGTCGACGGAGGGGGCGGTGGCCGCGCAGGGATCGGCGGCGACGTGCTGCTGGGCCTTCCGGCGATCCTGACCGTCTACGCCGCGGCGCTGCGCGCCGCTCGAGCCCGCTTCGCCGCCGGCAAGGAGGCTGCTGCTGCCGCGAGCGCCACGCGGAACGCCGCTCGAGCCCAGGTCGCCGCGGTCGCGGCCACGTCGACGGTCGGCGATGACCCGGCTCTGGCCCAGCGCCGCCTCGTCGCGGGAGCTGCGCTCGACCGGGCCGCAGAGGACGGCGCCGCCGCGGACAGCGAGATGGACGCCGCCATCGCTGATGAGCAGGTCGCCCACCAGATCGCCGCGACCGCGGTGGGTGCCCTGAGCGCGCAGATGGCAGCGATGCGCACCACCATCGCTGCGCCGGTGGCCGCTCGCTCGCCCGACGCCGCCGGCTGGGGTGAGCCAGCGCGGACGAGCACCGGGGGCCCGGGGCGTCCCGCGCTCCACGGAGGGGTGGACGCCCGCGGGGACGTCCTCCCCGCTCGCACGGACGCCGAGGTGGCCGCTGGGTCCGGGCAGGGCGGCGGGGCCCTCGACGCCGCCCAGGACGCCTTGGGGCTGGCGGGGCTGATCCCGGCGGTGGGGATCGTCACCGACGCGGTCAACACCGCTGTCTACGCCGCGCGCGGCGACTGGAGCCACGCCGCCCTCTCAGGGGTCGCGATGGTTCCCGTGGTCGGGGTGGCCGGCTTCGCCGGACGCGCGGCGCTGAAGGCGCGGCGCGCCGCCACGTTGGCCAAGGTCGCCGACGCCGACGCCCGGAAGGCCGCCGAGACGGCCGAGGGCGCGGCCGCGGCTCGGGCGGCGAGAGCCACCGAGGTCGGTCATGACGGGCTGACCGGACCGTGGCGTCTGGCCATGGCCGAGCGCCGCGCCCATCTCGCGGACACCCTCAGGACCGATGCGGTCAACGGCAGCGTGACCCGCTTTGCCTCACCGGCCTCGAGCAAGCCACCGGACTGGCCCGCAGCCGTGGCTGACCGCCCCACCAGCGGCGGGCTGTGGACCTTCCCCCCAAGAGCCCCACCGCGCCGCAGATCTTGGGGACCCAGGACTACGCCGAGACCGCCAGGGCCGCCAGGGAGGCGGGCTGGTTCCGTCCTGAGGGTCGCCTCAGCACGACGGACCCGGAGGACGCGGCCCTCATGAAGGAGATCGCCAAAGAGGCACAGCGGGCCAAGAGCGCCGCTGCTCAGGAGCTGGCGGCGACGGGCAGGAGCTTCGACGGCGACATCTCCCACGGTCCTGACAGCACGTGGACCGGCCGCGCGGATGCCCACGGCTGGCTGGACCTGGACCCCTCGGTGAACAGGTCTCTGGGCTCGCAGGCCGCGAAGTACCCCCGAGGGTTCCAGGCCGATGAGATCGTCGGGCCGCTGGACCAGCGATTCATCGACCGGTTGGGACAGTGGGAGCCTTTGCCATGAGCACGCACGAGGACGACGAGCACCCGGGGTGGCCGGTGCTGATCGGGGCGATGGTGCTGCTCAAGCAGCAGCTGGCCGAGCTCGACCCAGCCTTCCCCTTCGTCCCTCCACGACTGGGCGCCACCGAGGACCAGCTTGCCGCGGTGGAGGAGCGCTGGGGCCCCCTGGAGGCCGGCTACCGCGACTTCCTGGCCCACGTCGACGGGTGGGAGGACTTCTTGTGGGGGGCAGCCCTGCTGGACACCGCAGCGCTGCTCGAACCAGCCAACGCGCTCGCGTTGGCCACGTACCACGAGCAGTGCGGGCTCGAGCCCGAGCAGCTCGTCCTCGAGCACGTGATGCCGCTGGGCACCCCGGACGCGTGGGGCTCCCTGGCGATGATGGGGCGCGCCGGCACCCCGCTCGCCGGTCAGGTGATCGAGTGGACGTCCAGCTCGGGCGGGAGCCGGTCCCCCACCTTCTACGACTACTTCCTGGACTGCCTGGCCACCTACGAGCGCGCCGTCCAGGGTGAGGGCGCACGGCCGGTGACCTTCGGCGAACGGAGCCCGGGCGACTCGGCCGGCGGCCGCGGCGGCCCGGGCACGGGCGATCCCGAGGCTCTGGCCCGCCTCGTGGTGAGGCTTCCCGCCAAGCCCTGGCCGTGGGCGACCCTGGTCCGCGCCCTGGGGGGGCTGAAGTCCGTGCTGGCCACCCGCGGCGTCGGTGAGCTGTGGAGCTCTCCCGCCCCGTCCGGAGCCAGCGAGGAGCAGCTGTGCACGGTGCGCGATCGCTGGGGAGCCCCCTTGGACGCCCAGCACGCGGACCTGCTGCGGGCCGCCGACGGCTGGCCGCTGCTCCTGGTCTCCATCGACCTGCTCTCCACCGACCAGCTCACCTCACGCGACCGCATGCTGCCGGCGGTGACCCATCTGCGCGCGGTCGTGTCTGCCCAGGGAGGCGACGCCGACGAGCTCCTGGTCCTCGCCTCCAGCGCACCCGAGGAGGAGGGGCACGACACCGTGGTCGTCTCGCGGTCCACCGGCAAGGTCCTGTGGTTGCGCGGCCACGAGGTGGTCCGCGAGCACCGCGACGTGCGCGCCTGGATGGTCGACGTCATCGGTCACCACCTCACCGAGATCAAGACCACCCCCACCACGCTGCACAGTCCGCTGTAGCGCGCTGCCGACCGATCGCCACCCACCAGGCCGCCGCCACCGCCGCTGTTCGGGGTCGGACGGCGACGATCATGCGCTCACAGGCGCCATGAGCTCCAGCCGGTTGCCGAACGGGTCTGCGCTGTGGAAGCGACGAAAGCCGGGGAAGGCGTCGTCCCACACGACCGCGTGCCCCGCCGCCTCGAGCCGGCGCGCCACCGCGTCCAGCCCTTCCACGAGGATCCCAGGATGAGCCTTGCGGGCGGGCACGCTCGGCTCCTCCACGCCGCAGTGGACCTCCAGACCTCCCCCACGGAACCATGCCCCGCCGCGCGCGGCGAGCACGGGCGGCTTCTCCAGCTCGACCATGCCGAGCACGCCGGTCCAGAACCGCCGGCACCCGTCCTCAGCCCCCGCGGGGACGGAGAGCTGGACGTGGTGCAGGCCGCGCAGGACGAATCCCTCGTCCGGATCACTCATGCGTCGATCGTCGCACCACCGGCCCGCGGGGTGACCGACAACCCGCCCGCCCCCCAGCGCACCGTCACCGTGGCGAGAGCCGCCCGCAGCGCCATCAGCGCACCGAGCCCCTCCAGCCCCTCCTCGACCCCCACGAGCAGCCGGTACGTCCCCGTCTCCCAGGGGTTGTCAGGACCCGGGTACGACAGGGCGAAGGCTGCACCCACCGCCTCCATGCCCAGCGCACCGGCGAGGAAGACCCCCCCGGCGAGCACCAGCCGCCAGCGCAGGCGCCGGTCCAGCCCCCGCGCCACCCGCAGGAGCACCGCGCCGGCCACCACCACCAGCACCACGCCCGGGACCAGCCAGGCGTTGAACTCCCCGAGGGCGTCGGTGATCCGCGTCCCGATCTCGTTGAGCGTCTCGTGGAGCATCGCCCCCTCGTCCGCGGACAGCAGCAGGGCCACGGCCGACAGGAACACCATGGCTCTCCACGGCTGCCCCGCACCCCGGCGAACCAGCGCGGACACCGCGAACGTCACCGCGAGGAGCGCCAGCGTGATCGAGGAGAGCCACGCCCACAGGTTCGCCTCCGCGTCGGCGTAGAGCAGACGCGCGCCCCGCCAGACGAGGATCTGCACGGCCCCCGGGGCCTCCTCGACGCCGCGCGCCCGCACGCTCTCGACGAGGATCCCGCCGACCAGGACGAGGACCATCACCGCGGCGATGACGAGGACGAGCCGGTCCGTGCGCGCCGGGCGGGAGCTGGTGGGCGCGCCCGCCTGGACGGCGTGCGCCAGGTGTCGGCTCACGCCGGCACGGTACCCACGGCGTCGACGTCACCCGTAGAAGACCCGCTCCACCACGGTCCGCGCGCCGCGCCCCACCTGCCGCACGTGCCCGGTCAGCTCCTCCGCGGTCTCCGGGTCCAACCCCAGCAGGTGCGCGACCTGGGACGCCTGCTCGGGATCGGTGGGCAGCACGTCGTCGATGCGCCCGCGCACCAGCACCACGGCGTCGCGCGTGCGCGCCGCGGAGTCCCACGCCGCGACGAGCACCCGGGCGTCGACCTCGCTGAGCAGCCCGGCCGCGCAGGCCGCCCACAGCGCTCCTGGCGTCGACGCGGTGCGCAGGGACCTCACCCGCCCTGCGTGGCGCAGCTGCAGCAGCTGGGCGGTCCACTCGACGTCGGCCAGGTAGCCGGGACCGAGCTTGAGGTGGCGGTGCGGATCGACCCCTCGCGGCAACCGCTCGGACTCCACGCGGGCCTTCATCCGGCGCACGGCCACCACGGCGTCCGCGGGGAGGCCGCCCACCGGGTAGCGCAGCGGGTCGACGAGGTCGAGGAACGCCGCGCCGACGCCCGCGTCACCCGCGACCACGCGGGCACGCAGCAGGGCCTGGCTCTCCCAGGTGCTCGACCAGCGTGCGTAGTACGCGGCGCACGAGTCGAGGGAGCGGGCCAGCGGCCCGTTCCGCCCCTCGGGACGCAGCGCCAGGTCGAGCTCCAGGGGGAGCCCCGGACCCGGGGTGGCCAGGATGCCCCGCATCGCCGAGGTCACGGCCACGGCGTGCTCCTGAGCGGCCTCGGCGTCGGCGCCGGGCAGCGGCCGGTGGACGACGACGACGTCGGCGTCGGAGCCGTAACCCATCTCCTGGCCGCCGAGGCGCCCCATGCCGATGACGGCGATGGCCGTCGGTGACGCCCCTCTCTCCCGCGCCACGCGCCGGCCGGCCTCGCCGAGCGCGGCACGGATCGCACCGGTGGCGACCCCGGACAGGGACTCGCGCACCTGCGCGGCGCTCACCAGGCCCAGCACGTCGGCCAGCGCGGTCCGCAGCAGCTCGCGGGTGCGCACCGTGCGCAGCGCCCTGGCCGCCTCGGCGGCGCCGCCCGCTCGCCCGAGCGCTCCGGCGAGCAGGTGCCCGACGTCGTCCTCGCCACGGGGGACCAGCGCTGCGTCGTCCCCGAGCCAGCGAGCCGCCTGGGCGTCGGCGACCAGTCCCCCGGCGACCAGGGACGAGGTGGACGTGGCTCTCGCCATCCGCGCGGCCGCCGTGCCCTCGTCGCGCAGCATGGCGAGGTACCAGGCGGTCGAGCCGAGGGTCTCGCTGATGCGCCGGAAGGCGAGCAGCCCCCCGTCGGGGTCGGATCCGTCGGCGAACCAGCCCAGCAGCACCGGGAGGAGCTGGCGCTGGATGGCCGCGCGGCGCGAGACCCCGGTGGTCAGCGCGGTGATGTGGCGCAGCGCTCCGGCAGCGTCGCGGTACCCCAGGCTCTGGAGCCTCTCGCGGGCCTCCTCGGGCGTCAGCCGCAGCTCCTCGGTGGACAGGGCGGCGACGGCCTCCAGCAGCGGCCGGTAGAACAGCTGCTCGTGCAGGCGGCGCACGCGCCGGCGCACGTCCCCGAGCCGCTGCGACAGGGCCTCGGCTCCCCCGGGCACCCCGGCGGCCCGTGCCAGCCATCGCAGCCCGTCCTCGTCGCGCGGGAGCAGCTGGGCGCGTCGCATCCGGTGCAGCTGGAGGCGGTGCTCGAGGACCCGGAGGAACCGGTAGTCGGCGTCGAGCCGCGCGGCGTCCTGGCGGCCGACGAAGCCGTGGGCGGACAGCGCCGCGAGCGCCTCGAGGGTGGCGCGCACGCGCAGCGCCGGTGCGGCGCGGCCGTGGACGAGCTGGAGGAGCTGCACGGAGAACTCCACGTCGCGCAGACCGCCCGGACCGAGCTTCAGCTGGTGGGGCGAGTCGGCGCTCGGCAGCTGCTCCTCGACGCGCCGGCGCATCGCCCTGGTGTCGGCGACCATGCCGGGGCGCTCGGCCGCGCGCCACACCAGCGGTGCGAGCGCCTCCACGTAGGCGGCCCCCAGCGAGGGGTCCCCCGCGGCGGGACGCGCCTTCATCTGCGCCTGCAGCTCCCAGGTGGCGGCCCACCGGCGGTGGTGGGCGACGTGGCTGTCGAGGGTCCGCACCAGCGGTCCGTTCTTCCCCTCCGGGCGCAGCGCCGTGTCGACCTCCCACAAGCTGCCCTCCGCGGTGGTGGCCGAGCAGGCCAGCGCCAGCGCCTGCGCCAGGCGCGTGCCGACCTCCACCACCCGCGGCTCGTCGACGTCGGGGCCGTCGGGGTTCTCGGCGGGCGCGACGACGTGCACGACGTCGACGTCGGAGAGGTAGTTGAGCTCGCGGGCTCCGCACTTGCCCAGCGCGATGACCGCGAGGGCCACGTCCCGGTGCCCGGGCACCAGTGCCCTGGCCATGGCGAGGCCGGCCTCGAGGGCCGCGTCGGCGAGGTCGGAGAGCCGCTCGGTGACGTCCTCGAGGCGGGCTTCGGGCGCCGGCGTGACGAGATCGTCGGCGACGATCCCCAGCAGTCGGCGCCGGTAGGCGCGGCGCAGGGCGTCGCGCGCCCCGTCACGGCCCAGCGTCGGGTCGGCGACGGGGACGACGGCGCCAGGGTCCGCCCCCACGGCGCGCAGCAGCACCTCCCTGGGGTCCTGGTCGGCGTGGGCGCCGGGCACGAGCTCGCGCCACGCGTCGGGGTGGGCGATGAGGTGCTCGCCGAGAGCCACCGACGTGCCGAGCACGGCGACGAGGCGGGTGCCGGTGCCGAGCCGGTCCTCGGCGCTGGGCGCGCCGCCCGGGCCGCGCGGGCCGCGCTGGTCTCCTGGTCGGGCCGGCCCCGGGGTCGGACCACCTCCGGGCAGCACGCGTCGCAGGTCGTCGCCGAGCCCCTGCCCGCCGGTCTCCGCGGCAGCCAGGAGCCGCACCGCGGCGAGGAGCCCCCGGTCGGGGTCGGGCGTGGCGGCCAGCGCGGCGACGAGCGCGGGCCCGTCCACGTCCGCGAGCACCGCGTCGCCGAGCAGGCGCAGCGCGGCCGCCGTGTCCTCGAAGCCGGCGCGGGCGAGGTCCGCGCGGCTCGTCGCGCCCTGCCCGCCGGAGGGTTGCGCAGGGGGTCGGGCGCTCCGGCGCTCGGTCACAGCACCGGCAGGTACCGGTCGAGCTCGTAGGGCGTCACCTGGCGCGAGTAGGCCTCCCACTCCTGGGTCTTCTCGCGCAGCAGGTAGCCGAAGACGTGCTCGCCGAGGGTCTCGGCGACGAGCTCGCTGCGTTCCAGCAGCTTGATCGCGTCGCCGAGGTCGCCGGGCAGGGAGCCGACGCCCATGGCTCGGCGCTCCATGCCGGTCAGGCGCATGAGGTCGTCGTCGGCGGGCTCGGGCACGTCGTACTCCTCGTCGATGCCCTTGAGCCCGGCGGCGAGCAGCAGCGCGTAGGAGAGGTAGGGGTTCGCGCACGAGTCCAGGGCCCGGTACTCCACGCGCGCGCTCCCCCCCTTGTGGGGCTTGTACAGCGGGACGCGCACCAGCGCGGAACGGTTGTTGTGGCCCCAGGAGACGTAGCTGGGCGCCTCGTCCCCGCCCCACAGCCGCTTGTAGGAGTTGACGTACTGGTTGGTGACCGCGGTGATCTCGGGGGCGTGGCGCAGCAGCCCGGCGACGAAGCGGCGGGCGGTGGTGGAGAGCTGGAACTGCCCCGACGGGTCGTGGAAGGCGTTGACGTCGTCCTCGAAGAGCGAGAGGTGCGTGTGCATGCCCGACCCGGGCTGGTCCATGAAGGGCTTGGGCATGAAGGTCGCGTACACGCCCTGGGCGAGCGCCACCTCCTTGATGACCGTGCGGAAGGTGAGGATGTTGTCGGCGGCCGACAGGGCGTCGGTGTAGCGCAGGTCGATCTCCTGCTGACCGTGGCCACCCTCGTGGTGGCTGAACTCCACGGAGATCCCCATCTGCTCCAGCATCGAGATGGCCCGGCGGCGGAAGTCGTGACCGCCGCCGTGGTGGACGTGGTCGAAGAAGCCTCCCCGGTCCACGGGCTGCGGCGGCCGGGCGCGGCGGCCGTCGGGGCTGCGTCGCCCGTCGGAGTCGAGGAGGTAGAACTCGACCTCGGGGTGGGTGTGGAACGTCAGGCCCCGCTCGGCGGCCCCCGCCAGCACGCGCTTGAGCACCTGCCGGCTGTCCGCCTGGGCGGGCGCGCCCTCCGGGGTGAGGATGTCGCAGAACATCCGGGCGGTGCCCTGACCGGTCTCCGAGTCCACCCGCCACGGCAGGACCTGGTAGGTGGACGGGTCCGGGCGCATGATCATGTCCGCCTCGGAGACCCGCGTGAGGCCCTCGACCGCGCTGCCGTCGAACCCGATGCCCTCGCCGAAGGCGCCCTCGAGCTCGGCGGGCGCCACCGACACCGACTTCAGCGAGCCCAGCACGTCGGAGAACCACAGCCGGATGAAGCGGATGTCCTGTTCCTCGACCGAGCGGAGCACGAAGTCCTGCTGCCTGTCCATGGTGGCCATCGTGTCACCGTGCCCCCGGGCTGGGGCGTCCTCGGCGTCGCGCCACCGCGAGCCGCGCGCAGCGCCGGTGCAGGCGATGATGGCGCGGTGAGCAGCGCACCCGGCACCCGACCACCCGGCTCAGCGCCGCCCCCGCAGGACGACGTCCTCGACCCGAACCGGTGGAAGGTCCTGTGGGTCTGCCTGGTGGCCGGGTTCATGACCCTGCTGGACGTCACCATCGTCAACGTCGCCCTCCCCTCCATCGAGGAGGGCATCGGGGCGTCCACCAGCGAGCTGCAGTGGATCATCACCGGGTACGCCGTGGCCTTCGGCCTCATGCTCGTGCCCGCAGGGCGCCTGGGGGACTCCTTCGGTCGCAAGAAGATCTTCCTCGTCGGCCTGGTGGTGTTCACCGTCGGCAGCGTCGGGTGCGGCCTCGCCCAGAGCCCGGAGATGCTCGTGCTCACCCGGGTGCTGCAGGGCCTCGGCGCCGGCACGCTGAACCCGCAGATCACGGCGATCATCAACACCGAGTTCCGCGGGAGCGAGCGCGGCAAGGCCTTCGGGTACTTCGGCGCCGTCGTCGGGCTCTCCACGGCGGTCGGACCGCTGCTCGGCGGCGTCATCATCGACATCGTCCCGCTCGCCGAGTCCTGGCGCTACGTGTTCTGGGTCAACCTGCCCGTGGCCGCCGTCGCGTTCGTCCTCGGGCTCAAGCTCATCTCGAACCGCTCGTCCGCCGGGCGTGAGCGCCTGGACCTCGTGGGGACCGCGCTGCTGGGCACCGCCGTGGTCCTCACGCTCGTCGCCATCCAGGAGCGCGACGTCATCGGCTGGCCGCTGGTCGCGGCGGGCCTGGCCCTCGCCGCGGTGAGCGCGTGGGCCTTCGCCCGGTGGGAGAGGCGCTACGCCGCCCGCGGCGGGCTGCCGCTCGCCCGGCCCGGGCTGTTCGCCACCCCCGGCTTCACCCCGGGCATCCTCATCGCGACGCTGTACTTCGCCGGGTTCACCGCGGTGTTCTTCACCATCACGCTGTACCTGCAGAACGGTCTCGGCTACAGCGCGCTGCAGGCGGGGCTGACCCAGACGCCCTTCGCGATCGCCGCCGGCATCTCCTCGCCGCTGTCGAGCCGGGCGGTGGCTACCCAGGGCAGGAAGCTCACCGTGCGCGGGCTGATCATGGTCGTCGTCGGGCTGGGCCTGGTCATCGCGGTCGTCGAGCTGCTGGCGCCGGGGGTGGAGGCGGACACCGTGGGCCTGCTGCTCATCGCTCCGCTGCTCATCGCCGGGGCGGGCAGCGGGCAGGTCATCGCGCCCAACACCAACATCAGCCTCGTGGAGATCGACCGCCGCGACGCGGGGAGCGCCTCGGGGGTCTTCCAGACCTTCCAGCGCCTGGGCGCGGGCTTCGGCATCGCCGTCGTCGGCTCGGTGTTCTTCGCCGTCACCGCCGCCGCGACGATCGCCGACGGGCTGGCCGCCGGGCTCACCGCGACCATCACCCTGGTCCTCGCGGCGCTGGTGGTCTCGATCGTGGACGTGCGGCGCACCGCCGCCCACGACCGTGACGCGCAGCGGGCCCGCGACGACGAGGACCCGGACGCGGAGCGGGTCGCCCCCGCCCACCACGGCTGAGCGACCCGGTCACGCCGGCCCCGGCACGTCGGAGCGCGGCGCGGGTCCTCGGATTAGGCTCGCCCGATGCCCCAGCTGCGCGTGGCCCTCGCCCAGGTCGACGCGACCGTCGGTGACCTGACCGCCAACGCCGACCTCGTCCGCTCCCGGGCGCGTGAGGCGGCGAGCGCCGGCGCCGACCTCGTGGCCTTCCCCGAGATGGTCCTCACCGGCTACCCCGTCGAGGACCTCGCCCTGCGCTCCTCCTTCGTCGAGGCCTCCCGGACCGCGCTCGAGGGCCTCGCGGCCGACCTCGCGGCCGACGGCCTCGGCGACCTCCCGGTGGTCGTCGGCCACCTCGACCGCGTGGCCGACCCCGAGGCGTGGAGGGGCGAGCACGCCGAGGAGCGCGAGCGCTCCGGCGACGCGCTGCCCCAGGGGCTGCCGCAGAACGGCGCGGCCGTGCTGCACGGAGGCCGCGTGGTGGCCCGCTACGCCAAGCACGTGCTGCCCACGTACGGCGTCTTCGACGAGTTCCGGGTCTTCGTCCCCGGCGAGGCCCTGGTCATGGTGCGGGTGCGCGGGGTGGACGTGGCCCTGG
>JARICT010000075.1 GCA_029257185.1 Quadrisphaera sp. | reverse complement strand
GTCCTTCGACGCGTCGCCCCAGACGTCCTCCGACGCGGCACCACCCCCACCGGGACCACCGCCGCCGAGGTCCCCGCGGCGCCGGCGCGGTGTCGGGGCCCTCCTCGGGGCCACCGCGGTGGTCGCGCTCCTCCTCGGGCTCGGCGGAGGGGTGGCCGGCGCGCTGCTCGTGGACCGCTTCGGCGACCGGCTCACCGGCTCGGGGCCCTCCAGGCCGCCCGTCGCCCAGGAGCCGCTGGCGCCGGGCCAGGAGCCGGCCCCGCGTCCCGAGGACGGGACGGTGGCCGCGGTCGCGGAGCAGGTGCTGCCCTCGGTCGTCACCGTCGAGGTGCGCACGAACCGGGGAGCGGGGTCCGGCTCGGGGTTCGTCATCGACGCCGACGGCCTGCTGCTGACCAACAACCACGTCATCGACGGCGCGCGCGACGGAGACGTCTCCGTGGTCCTCTTCGACGGCTCGTCGCTCCCCGCCACGATCGTGGGCTCGACCACCCGCTACGACCTCGCCGTCCTGCGGGTGGACCGCTCCGGGCTGACGCCGCTGCGCTTCGCCGACACCGCGGTGGCCGTCGGGTCCCCGGTGGTCGCCGTCGGCGCCCCGCTGGGGCTCCAGTCGACCGTGACGTCCGGGATCATCAGCGCGCTCGACCGGCCGGTCACGGCCGGTGAGGCCGTCAACGAGACCTCCTACATGAACGCGGTGCAGACCGACGCCGCCATCAACCCGGGCAACTCCGGGGGGCCGCTGGTGAACCTGGACGGCGACGTCGTGGGCATCAACTCCGCCATCGCCCAGCTGCCCGGCGGTCTCGGCACGGCGGGCGGCAGCATCGGGCTCGGCTTCGCGATCCCCGCGGTGCAGGCCGCGCGCACCGCCACCGAGATCATCGACACCGGCGTCGCGACGTACCCGGTCGTCGGGGTCGTCCTCGACGGCGAGTACAGCGGCCCCGGCGTCCGCGTGGCCCGCGACGCGCCGGAGGGCACCCCGGTGACGCCCGGCGGTCCCGCCGCCGAGGCGGGCATCGAGCCGGGCGACGTCATCCTCGCCTTCGACGGGCGGCCGGTGCGGGAGAACGCCGAGCTGATCGTCGCGATCGGCGCGCAGCGCCCCGGCGACCAGGCGACACTGACCCTCGCCGGGTCAGGCGGGTCCACCCGCGACGTCGTCCTGGAGCTCGACGCGAACGAGGAGGGCTGATGTTCGGCATCAACCTGGGGGAGTTCACGGTGATCGCGGTGATCGCGCTCATCGTCATCGGGCCCGAGCGGCTGCCGAGGTACGCCGAGCAGCTGGGCCGCCTGGTCCGCGAGGGCCGCAAGATGGCGCTCGGCCTGCGCGAGCAGGTCCGCGAGGAGATCGGCCCGGAGTTCGACGACGTCGACTGGCGCAAGCTGGACCCGCGGCAGTACGACCCCCGCCGCATCGTCAAGGACGCGCTGAAGGACACCTTCGAGGACGACGTCAAGCCGACGTCCTCGACGTCGGGCCGCTCCTCGGGATCCGCCCGCGCGCCCCGCGCTCCCCGCGGGGCCGGCGCCATCGGCGGGGCTGCAGCGGCGACGGCGGGCGACGCGACGACGGGCGACGCCGGGGCTCCCGCTCCGGCCGCGGACGCCACGCCCAGCGCCCCGTACGACTCCGACGCCACCTGACCGGCGCCTCTCTAGGGTGTCCGGGTGGCGAGCGGATGGGCACTGATCGGCCGGCGGGTGCTGAGGGCGGCGAAGCGCAGCGCCCCGAAGGTCGTGGAGCTGGCGCTGCGGCCGGGCACCGCCAGCGCGCCGCCGCGGGGAGAGCCGGCTGACGAGGCTCCCCCCGTCCAGGTGGACCGGACCTCTCCCGGCGGGACGTCCGGTCGTGGCCGGCACACCGACCGGCGCCGGCCGGCGGGGGGCAGCCGCGGGGACTCACCCCCTGCCGGGCGCGCTCGCCCGCCCCGCCACCGCCCCGCCCGCGAGGTGGCCCGCGAGGTCTCCTACGCCCCCGAGCTCGACGGCGACGCCGACCCGGGTGAGGTCGTGTGGACCTGGGTGGCCTACGAGGAGGACCCCACCCGCGGCAAGGACCGCCCGGTGCTGGTGGTGGGCCGCGACGGCCGCGACGTCCTCGCCCTCATGCTGTCCTCGAGGAACCACGACGGCGACGACGGGTGGCTCGCGCTCGGCCCGGGCGCGTGGGACCGCGAGCAGCGCGCCTCGTGGCTGCGGCTCGACCGGGTGCTCGTCGTGGAGGACGGCGACGTGCGCCGTGAGGGCTCCGTGCTCGCCCGGGACCGCTTCGACGCGGTGGCGCGCCGCCTGCGGTCCGACCACGGGTGGGGCTGAGCGGCGGGCTCAGCCGACGGAGAGCCGGAGCGAGCGGCCCGACAGGCCGCGGGGCCGGTGGCCGAGGCGGTCGGCCAGAGCGGTCAGGGCCACCGCGGCGGGGGAGTCGGGGGCGCTGAGCACCACGGGCAGCCCCGCGTCGCCGCCCTCGCGCAGCGCCGGGTCCAGCGGCACCTGCGCGAGGAGCTCGACGGCGTCCTCCTGCGTCGACAGCGCCGCGGCGACCGCCGCCCCCCCGCCGGAGCCGAAGACCTCGAGCCGGGAGCCGTCCGGCTGGGTCAGCCACGCCATGTTCTCCACCACCCCGACCACCGGTGAGCCCGTGCGGCGGGCCAGGGACCCGGCTCGCACCGCCACGTCGGCCGCGGCCGGCTGCGGGGTGGTGACGACGAGGAGCCCGGCGCCCGGCAGCATCTGGGCGAGGGAGATGGGGATGTCGCCGGTGCCCGGCGGGAGGTCGAGCAGCAGCACGTCGAGGTCGCCGAAGTGCACGTCGGTGAGGAACTGCTCCAGCGCCCGGTGCAGCAGCGGCCCGCGGTGCAGCACCGGCTGGCCCGCGGGGGCGAACATCCCCATGGAGACCACCTTCACGCCGTGCGCCACGGGCGGGATGATCATGTCGTCCAGCGTGACCGGCGGGTGGGCCACGCCCATCATCCCGGGCACCGAGAAGCCGTGGACGTCGGCGTCGACGACCCCCACGGCCAGCCCGGCGGCGGCCATCGCCGCCGCGAGGTTGACCGTCACGGTCGACTTCCCCACGCCGCCCTTGCCGGAGGCCACGGCGATCACGCGGGTCAGCGAGCCCTTCTGGGCGAAGGGGATGGTCCGCTCCGGGCGACCGCCGCGCAGCGTCAGACGCAGGGCGGCGCGCTGGTCGGCGTCCATCACCCCGAGCGTCACGTCGACGTCGACGACGCCGGGCAGGGGGAGGACGGCGGCGCGCACCGACTCCGTCAGGGTGCCGCGCAGCGGGCAGGCCGAGGTGGTGAGCAGCACGGTGACGGCCACCTGCGCGCCGTCGTCGCCGCGGTCGACGTGGACCGCGTCGATCATGCCCAGCTCGGTGAGCGGTCGGCGGATCTCCGGGTCGAGCACGCCCGCGAGCGCGTCCCGGACGGCGGTCTCGGTGGGGGCTGCGTCAGGCATCCCTCCAGGCTACGGACGCCGCGCACGGCGCAGCACCGGCCACCGGGGCGGCTCGCTCACGTCACCCGCAGCGCCTCCTCGAACGTGGTCTCGCCGCGCATGGCCTTGGCGATCGCGGAGCCGCGCAGGCTGACCATGCCCTTGCGCTCGGCGACCGCGGCGATGGCGGTCTCGGAGGCGTCGTGCATGAGGGCGGCGCGCATCTCGGCGTCGACGGCGAGCACCTCGTAGACCGCGGTCCGCCCGCGGTAGCCGGTGCCGCCGCACTCCGGGCAGCCGGTGCCCCGCAGGGGCGTCGCGTGGCGCAGGTCCTCGGCGGTCAGCTCGAGGGGCACCAGCACGTCGTCGGCGGGGACGTAGGGCGCGGCGCACGTGGAGCACGGCCGGCGGACCAGGCGCTGGGCGATCGACGCCGTCAGCGAGGAGGCCACGAGGAAGGGCTGCGCCCCCATGTCCACCAGGCGGGTGAGCGCGGCGACGGCGGAGTTGGTGTGCAGGGTGGTGAGCACGAGGTGGCCGGTGAGCGAGGCCTTCAGCGCCAGCTCGGCGGTCTCGGTGTCACGCACCTCGCCGACCAGGACGATGTCCGGGTCCTGGCGCAGGATCGAGCGCAGGCCCGCCTGGAACGTCATGCCGGCGCGCACGTTCACCTGGACCTGGGTGATCCCGGGGAGCTGGACCTCGACGGGGTCCTCGAGGGTGACGATGTTCTTCTCCGGCGTGAGGATCTTCGCCAGCGCCGAGTACAGGGTGTTGGTTTTGCCGGAGCCGGTGGGCCCGGTGATGAGCACGAGCCCCTGGGGCACCGACAGCGCCCGCGTGAAGGCGGCCAGCTGGGGCGGGTCGAAGCCCAGGGTCTCCAGCGGGGCGACGTCCTCCCCGCGCGAGAGCAGCCGGATCACCACCTTCTCGCCGTGCAGCGCCGGCAGCGTGGAGACGCGGCAGTCGATGGCGGTGCCGTCGACGCTGATGCGGGCCCGCCCGTCCTGGGGGACGCGGCGCTCCGCGATGTCCAGACCAGACATGATCTTCAGCCGGGAGACGACCGTGCCCGCGGCGCGGCGCGAGGTGGTCATGACGTCGCGCAGCACCCCGTCGATGCGGTAGCGCACGCGCAGCTCGGTGCGCTGGGTCTCCACGTGGATGTCGGAGGCCCGCAGCTTCACGGCGTCGGCGAGGATCTTGGTGACGAGCCGGACGATGGGCGTGGACTCGTCGTCGGCGGAGTCGTCGGAGGTCTCTGAGGCTCGGGGGTCCGCCGCGCCGTCGAAGAGGTCGTCGTCGTCGACGATCGTCGACACGCTGGAGCCGTCCGAGCTCCCACCGCCCAGGCTCCAGGCGCGGGCGAGCTGGTCGCGGATGGCCGAGGCCGGGGCGACCTTGACGAGGAGCCCCGGCGCGCCGGTGTGGAGCTTGACGTCGTCGAGCGCGATGACGTTGGTGGGGTCGGCGGTGGCCACCACGAGCCCGGAGGCGTTGCGGTCGATGACGAGGATGCGCGAGCGCTCCGCCACGGCCTGCGGGAGCATCCGCACCACGTCGGGTGCCGGCTGGAAGCGGGAGAGGTCGACGGTCTCCAGGCCGAGCTGGCTGGCCAGCGCTCGAGCGATGGCTCGCTCGTCGGTCAGGCGCAGCTCCACGAGCAGCTCACCGAGGCGCTTGCGCGGCCCGGTGGCGGCGCGCTGGTGGCGCAGGACGTCGACCAGCTGCTCGTCGGTGATGACCTCGGCGGCCACCAGCACGTCGCCGAGCCGGCGGCGCTGGAGGGAGCGCAGGGACGTCGCGCCACCACCACCGGCGCCACCACCAGCCGGCGCCGCGCGGGTTCCCGGGGAGAGCAGCGTGGAGCGGTCCATGAGGGCTCCATCGGCACATCACCCGTCCGGGTGTAGTCAGTCGGTGGAGGTGGTCACCCGATCGTCGGCGCCGCCGCTCAGCGGGCCGCGACCGCTCGTCCGCTCGGCCTCACGCTCGTCGGCCGCGCGGTCCTCCGCGTCGCGCTCCGCCTCGGCGCGGTCGTCGGCGGCCCGGTCGAGCTCGGCGAGGAGCGAGCGCAGCTCCGAGCGCACGAAGTCCCGGGTGGCGACCTCGCCGACGGCGATGCGCAGCGCGGCGACCTCGCGGGCGAGGTACTCCGTGTCGGCGAGGTTGCGCTCGGCGCGCACCCGGTCCTGCTCGAGGGAGACGCGGTCGCGGTCGTCCTGGCGGTTCTGCGCCAGGAGGATCAGGGGCGCCGCGTAGGAGGCCTGCAGCGAGAGGATCAGCGTGAGCAGCGTGTAGTTCAGCGCCCGCGGGTCGAACTGCGCAGTCTCCGGGGCGAACGTGTTCCACACCAGCCACAGCGTGACGAACAGCGTCATGTAGAGCAGGAACTTCGGGGTCCCCATGAAGCGCGCGAACCCCTCGGACAGGCGCCCGAAGCTCTCGGGGTCCACCCTCGTGCGCGGCAGGAACCGGCGCCTGGCCTCGCGGGGGGTGTCGAGGTCGCCGCGCCGATCAGCCACGCGGCGCCCCGCGGGACGAGCCCGACTGCGCCGCGGCGCGGCGCGGCGGTGCGGACGGAGCCTCCGAGGAGCTGTCGCGCTCACGGCTGTCGGCCTCGCGCCAGTCGTCGGGCAGGAGGTGGGCGAGCACGTCGTCGACCGTGACGGCTCCGAGCAGCCGGCCCGCCTCGTCGACCACCGGCACCGTGACCAGGTCGTAGGTGGCGAGGCGACGGGTGACCGTCTCCAGCGGGGCGTCGGCGGGCAGCGGCTCCACGTCCTTCTCGACCATGCCGCCGATCGCCTCGTGGGGCGGCTCCCGGAGCAGGCGCTGGAGGTGCACCATGCCCACGAGCCGCCCGGTCGGCGTCTCGTGGGGCTGGCGGCAGACGAACACCGCGGCGGCCAGCGACGCGTGCAGCTCCTCGCGGCGCACGGTCGCGAGCGCCTGGGCGACCGTGGCCTCGGGGCCGAGGATGACCGGCTCGGTGGTCATCATCCCGCCGGCGGTGTTCTCCCCGTAGGCCAGGAGGCGGCGCACGTCGGCGGCCTCGTCGGGCTCCATGAGCACGAGCAGCTGCTCCCGCTGGTCCTCGCTCAGCTCGCCGAGGAGGTCCGCGGCGTCGTCGGGCTCCATCTCCTCGAGGACGTCGGCGGCGCGGTCGCGCCCGAGGGCGTTGAGGATTTCCACCTGGTCCTCGCCCGGCAGCTCCTGCAGGACGTCGGCGAGGCGGTCGTCGGCGAGCTCGAGGCCCACCTCGACGCGGCGCCGCGTCGACATCTCGTGCAGCGCGTCCGCCACGTCCGGCGGGCGCATGTCGGCGTAGGACGCGGCGAGCATGACCGCGCCCTGCTCCCCGCGAGCGTCGAACAGGTCGTCCACGTCGCGCACGTCGACGACCGCCGACGTGCCGCGCCGTCGGCGAAGCCGGTTGCCCAGCGTGTGCGGCGTGACCTCGCGGACGAAGAGCCGCGTGACCTCCCAGTCGCGGTTGCGCTGGACCTCCAGGGCGACGTCCTCGACGGTCGCCGCGCTCGTGGTGCGCTCGTCGCCCCCTCTCGCCGTGGCGCTCGCGCCGCCGCGGGAGGACGTGAGGGTGTCGGCGGGGACGGTCACCGTGCGCTCCAGCAGGTCGCCGAGGGCCAGCACCTCGGTGGGCCGCTGGGTGAACCGGCGCATGTTGAGGAGCCCCGTGGTGATGACCTGCCCGGCGTCCATGGACGTGACCCGGGTCATGGGCACGAAGAGGCGACGGCGCCCCGGCACCTCCACCACGAGGCCCACGGCGCGGGGGCGCAGGGCCCCGCGCCGCAGCAGGACCACGTCGCGCACCCGCCCCACCGGGTCGCCCAGGGGGTCGAAGACGTCCGAGCCGGCCAGCCGCGCGGCGTAGACGCGGAGCGGGGTGGACGGCACGTCCGCACCATAGTGGGCGCCGGGCAACCGGTGAGGCTGTGATGGTGCGATCCCGCGAGCCTCGCTACCGTGGTGCCATGAGCACAGACACCTCTGCACCCACCGCTGCGACCGGCGGCGGCGGCCACTACGGCGTCCCCGGCATGTCCGTGGAGGACAGCACCGCGGTCGCGACGATCCTCCAGGACCGCCTCCACGCCCTCAACGACCTGGCGCTGACCCTCAAGCACGTGCACTGGAACGTCGTCGGCACCCACTTCATCGGCATCCACGAGATGCTGGACCCGCAGGTCAAGGCGGTGCGCAAGATGGTGGACACCGTCGCCGAGCGCATCGCGACCCTGGGCCAGAGCCCGGTGGGCACGCCGGGCGCGCTGGTGACGGCCCGCAGCTGGGACGACTACTCGGTGGGCCGCGCCGGGGCCATCGAGCACATGGGCGCCCTCGACCTGGTGTACACGGGCGTCATCACCGACCACCGCGCCGGCATCGACGCCACCGAGACGCTGGACCCGATCACCAACGACATGCTCATCGGCCAGAGCACCGACCTGGAGCAGTTCCAGTGGTTCGTGCGCGCCCACCTGGAGAACTCGGCCGGGGAGCTGTCCACCGGCGGCGCGAAGCACGAGAGCGAGGCCGCGCAGCTGGCCGAGGCCGGCGAGGGCGAGTCCTCCTGACATGTCGATGACGAGGCCGCCCGGCGGCGGACAGCCGAGCGCCGCTGCCGGCCGGCTCGGCATGGCCCTGCCGCAGGGCGTGGAGGTCGCCTCCTACGCCACCTACCTCGAGGCGCAGCGTGCGGTGGACCACCTGTCCGACCAGGAGTTCCCGGTCCAGCACACCGCGATCGTGGGCACCGACCTGCGCAGCGTGGAGAAGGTGCTGGGGCGGCTGACCTACGGGAAGGTCGCCCTGCGCGGGGCGCTGTCCGGAGCCTGGTTCGGTCTCTTCGTGGGGCTGCTGCTCTCGCTGCTGGGAGGCGCTGGCCTCGGCAGCTCGGTGCTGGCGGCGATCCTCATCGGTGCGGCGTTCGGCATCCTGTTCGGCGTGGTCTCGCACGCCGCGACGCGGGGGCAGCGCGACTTCACGGCCGTCAACACCATCATGGCGAGCCGCTACTCGGTGCTCTGCTCCCAGGAGGTCGCCAGGGCGCGCGCGCTGCTGGAGAACCTCGAGGGCGTGCACGACCTCGGCGAGCCCGGAGCCGGAGCGCTCTGAGGCCTCGCCGCCACACGGCCCGGCCCCCGCCCCCCTGCCCGGGACGGGGGCCGGCTCGCGTCCTCGGCGCTCAGCGCAGCGAGGCCATCCACGCCTCCACCGCGCCCGGGTCTCGCGGCAGCGCGCTCGAGAGGTTCTCGCAGCCGTCCGCGGTCACGAGCACGTCGTCCTCGATGCGCACCCCGATGCCGCGCAGCTCTTCCGGGACCAGGAGGTCGTCCGGCTTGAAGTACAGCCCCGGCTCGATGGTGAGGATCATCCCGGGCACCAGCTCGGCGTCCAGGTAGGCGTCGCGCCGGGCCTGCGCGCAGTCGTGGACGTCGATGCCGAGGTGGTGGGACGTCCCGTGGACCATCCAGCGCCGGTGCTGGCCACCCTCCTCGGCATCGAGGGCCTCCTCGACGCTGACGTCGAGGATCCCCCACTCGTGCAGGCGCGCCGCGATGACCTCCATCGCGGCGTCGTGCACGTGACGGAAGAGCGCCCCGGGCCGGCAGGCCGCGAACCCGGCGTCCGCGGCGTCCAGGACCGCGGAGTAGACCCGGCGCTGCACGTCGGTGAAGCGACCGGACACGGGCAAGGTCCGGGTGACGTCGGCCGTGTAGAGGGACTCCATCTCCACGCCCGCGTCGAGGAGCACGAGCCCGCCCGCGGGCACCGCTCCGTCGTTGCGGATCCAGTGCAGGGTGCACGCGTGCTCGCCGGCCGCGGCGATCGTGTCGTAGCCCACCCCGTTGCCCTCGCGGCGCGCCACGCTCTCGAATGCGGTCTCGACGACGCGCTCCCCGCGGGCGTGGGCGAGAGCGCGGGGCAGGGAGCAGACGACCTGCTCGAACCCGGTGACCGTCGCGGCGACGGCCTCGCGCATCTGGCCGACCTCCCACTCGTCCTTGACCAGGCGCATCGTCGAGAGCAGCTCGGAGAGCTCGTCGTCGCCGTCGGTCGCCACGGGGGCCCCGTCGGAGAAGGAGCGGCCGACCGCTGCGGAGACGGCCGGGTCGGCGTCGACGACGATGCGCAGCCGGGGCGCGTCCGGCCCCTCGCCGGCGGTGTCGGGGGTGTCGTCCTCGCCGGTCGTCTCCTCGCGTGCCGGGTCGCTGCCGTCGGGCAGCGGGGCCGCGAGCAGGGCCGCCAGCTCGTCGACGTGCCGCGCGGTGATGCCGAGCTCGGCGGTGGTCTCCTCCAGCGAGGGCCGTGCCCCCACCCAGAACTCCCCGTAGCGGGCGTCGGCGTAGAACTCCTCGCTGTCCCGCTCGGCGCGCGGCCGGACGAAGAGGAGCGCCTCGTGCCCTCCGCCGTCGGCGCCGGCGGCGGTGTCGACGGCACGCAGCTCGAGGACCAGGACCGCGTCGGGCTCGCGGTCGGCGCCCAGCCCCGTGAGGTGGCTGAACGCCGCGTGGGGGCGGTAGCGGTAGTCGGTGTCGTTGCTGCGCACCTTCAGGGGACCGGCCGGCACCACGAGCCGGTCGCCGGGGAAGAGCTGGGAGAGCACCTCGCGCCGGCCGGCCGCCCAGGGAGCGGCCTCGGCGCGCTCCGGGGGCGGCGGACGCTCGCCCCACCCGCGGGCGATGAGCTCCTTGAACGCCGCCGAGGTGGGGCGCAGGCTGCGGTTGGCGCCGCGCTCGGCCAGCGGCTGCGCGCCGTCGCTGTCGGGGTCCGTCGGGGTCATCGGCTCGGAAGGGTGCTCGCTCACCCCTCGATGCTCCCACCACGGTCTCACCACGTCACCCGCGAGGTGCCCGCCTAGGGTTGGGACGTGCTGATCGACCTCCACGCGCACTCCACGGCCTCGGACGGTACGGAGACCCCGGCCGGGCTGGTGGCGAGCGCCGCCCACGCGGGGATCGACGTCCTGGCCATCACCGACCACGACTCGACCGCGGGGTGGGCGGAGGCGGCCGAGGCGGCGCGCGCGCTGGGCGTGCTGCTGGTCCCCGGGGCGGAGATCACCACGAGCGTCGGCGCCGTCAGCGTTCACCTGCTCAGCTACCTGCACGACCCGGGCGACACCGACCTCTCCGACCTGCTGGCCGACGCGCGGGCCACGCGGCTGCACCGGGCCCGGCGCATGACCGAGCTGCTGTCCGCCGACTTCCCGCTGACCTGGGACGACGTGCTCGCCCAGGCGGCGGTGGGCGCCACCGTCGGCCGCCCGCACGTGGCGGACGCCCTGGTCGCCGCGGGCGTGGTGCGCAGCCGGGACGAGGCCTTCGCCAGCGTGCTGGCGACCACCTCGCCCTACATGCTGGGGCTCGGCTCCCCGGACTCCGTCGAGATGGTCCGCCTCGTCCTGCGCGCCGGCGGCGTGCCGGTGGTGGCCCACCCACTGGCCCGCTCGCGCGGCGCCATCATCGACGAGGGCGTGCTCGAAGCCATGGTGGAGGCGGGGATGCCCGGTATCGAGGTGGACCACCGGGACCACAGCAGCGAGGACCGCGCGTGGCTGCGGGCGTTCGCGCGGCGCCACGGCCTGTTCACCACCGGCTCCTCGGACTACCACGGGAGCGGCAAGCGCAACCGTCTCGGGGAGAACAGCACGACCCCTGGGTCCTTCCAGCGGATCGTCGCGATCGCCACCGGGCTCGAGGCCTGACGCAGCGAGCCCGAGCCTGTCCAGGTCCGGAGCCGCCCTGCGCGGCGCTACGCGGCGAGCTGCGCGTGGCGGTGGGCGTGTCGCGCTTCGGGGTGCATGAGCTCCGGGGCGAGGACGCCCGCGCCGGTGAGCGTGACCCGCATGGTCCGCAGCGCCGCGGTCGTCACGGGCTCAGAGGCCCGCGAGCGTCCGGGGAGCCCGGGGAGGGCGTACATGCCCCGCGCCCAGCCCGGCATCGCCGCGTAGGACAGCGCCATGACCGCGGCCCACAGCGGACGCGCCGGAGCGGTGAGGAGGCGGTTGCCCGGCATCGGCGGCACCAGGATGTAGGAGGCCGCCTCCCGCGCAGGGCGTGTCACCGCCAGCGCGGGTCGCACCTCGCCCAGGTAGTCGTCGAGGTCTGCGGCGCTGGCGGGGACCACGGAGGGGTCCAGCCCCACGAACCGCGCGGCCTGCACCTGCTCGGCCACGTAGTCGTCGGCGAGGCCTGCGTCGAGCCCGCTCGGGCGCCCCCGCCCGACCACCGCGAGCTGGGACTCCACCAGCACCGCGTGGACCCACAGCAGGAGGTCAGGGTCGTCGGCCCGGTAGGTGGTCCCGGTCACCGGGTCGTGCCCGCCGATGAAGGTGTGGACGCGGCGCACCCGCGCCGCCGCGGCGTCGGCCTCGGCGCGCGTCCCGTAGGTGGTGCTCGAGAGGAACTCGCCGATGGCCGCCAGGCGCTGCCAGGGCTTCTCACGGTAGCTCGAGTGGTCGGCGACGGCCCGCATCGCCACCGGGTGGAGGGCCTGCAGCAGCAGCGCCCTCACCCCGGCCAGGGGCGTGAGCGGGTCGGCCGTCATGAGCCACGTCGCGCTGCCCGGGCCGAAGTAGCCGGTGTCCGGCGCCCCGGTCGACCCGTCCGCACCGATGGGGGGAACGGGTCGACCGGGGGACGAGGGGCTCGCTGGTACGGCGCTCACCGGCTCATCCTGCCGCGTCGGTGCCCGTCGCGGGGGTCGAACCCCCGCCGGAGCGGCCGCGGCCACCGCGACGTCGCCGCCGGCGCGGAGGGGCCGAGCCCTCGGCGGACCCGTCGGCGCCTCCGGCGGCGGGGCCGTTCGTGGGCGCCGGGGCCGTCTCGCTCGAGGTGTTCCCGCCGCCGGAGGGGAGGTCGATGGGGTCGTCCGCGGTCACGGGTCGCCGGACCTGACGTGCCGGTGCGGCTCCCGCGCGTCCACCCTCGCGCCGGCTGCCGTCCCGCTCTCCGCCCTCGCGACGGCTGCCCTCGCGGCGTCCGCCAGACCCGCGCCCTCCGCCGGAGCCGCGCCCTCCGCCGGAGCCGCGGCCGCCGTCCTGCTCACCGCGGCGACCCGTCTCACCGAGGTCCTCGACCTCCTCGGCGTCGAGGCCCGCGCGGGTGCGCTCGCTGCGGGGCAGGCGCCCCTTCGTGCCCTCGGGGATGTCGAGGTCGGTGAACAGGTGGGGTGAGGTGGAGTACGTCTCGACCGGCTGGGGGATGCCGAGGTCCAGGGCCCGGTCGATCATGGCCCAGCGGTGCAGGTCGTCCCAGTCGACGAACGTCACCGCGGTGCCCGAGGCTCCCGCTCGCCCGGTGCGCCCGGTGCGGTGGAGGTACGTCTTCTCGTCCTCGGGGCACTGGTAGTTCACGACGTGCGTGACGTCGGTGACGTCGATCCCCCGCGAGGCGACGTCCGTGGCCACGAGGATGTCCACCTTGCCGGCCCGGAAGGCCCGCAGGGCCTGCTCGCGGGCCCCCTGACCGAGGTCACCGTGCAGGGGCGCCGCGGCGAACCCGCGGGAGGCGAGGTCGTCGGCGACCTTCGCGGCGGTGCGCTTGGTGCGGGCGAAGACGATGGACAGGCCACGGCCCCGCGACTGCAGGAGGCGCGCGAGCACCTCGACCTTGTCCA
>JARICT010000062.1 GCA_029257185.1 Quadrisphaera sp. | reverse complement strand
GCCACGGCGTAGCCCGCCTCCTCGACGGCCGCGACCACCGCGGCGTCGTCGACGTCGCCGCGCACCCGCAGCAGACCGGCCGGCAGGTCGACGGACAGGTCGCTGACGCCGTCGACCTCGCTGACCTCCTCGGTGACGGAGGCCACGCAGTGCTCGCAGGTCATGCCGGTGACGGTGTAGGTGGTGTCCATGGGTCCTCCGGTGGATCGATCGGTGGTGACGGTGCGGTGCTGGACGGGGCTGGACGGGGCGGTGCGTCAGGAGCGGACGAGCCGGGCGATGGCGTCGGAGGCCTCCTTGACCTTGACGTCGGCCTCGGGCCCGCCGGCCCGCGCGGCCTCGACCACGCAGTGGCTCATGTGCTCCTCCAGCAGCCCGAGGGAGACCGAGCGCAGCGCCGAGGTCATCGCGGAGACCTGCGTGAGGATGTCGATGCAGTACTGCTCGGACTCGACCATGCGCTGCAGGCCGCGGGCCTGGCCCTCGATGCGCTTGAGGCGCTTGAGGTAGTCGTCCTTGCGGTGGATGTACCCGTGGTGGTGCTCCGCTCCCTCGTCCATGCTGCACACCATACCCCCCTAGGGTTATGGTGGCGGCATGACTTCTTCCCCCCTGGCCCGTCGGTCCGCCCTCGTCGTGAGCAGCGGCGCGCTGGCGCTCGCCCTGAGCGCGTGCGGCGGGTCGGCCCCCGGCGAGAGCGACGAGGCGAGCTCCCCGTCGAGCACCTCCAGCCCCTCCGCCTCGTCCTCGTCCTCGTCCGGCTCCTCGGCCGCACCCGCCGAGGAGCACAGCAGTGCGGACGTGACCTTCGCCCAGGGGATGCTCGTCCACCACCGGGGCGCGATCACGATGTCCGAGGTCGCGCTCGAGCGGGCGGACGACCCGCGCCTGGAGGAGCTGGCCGGACGCATCATCGAGGCCCAGGGCCCGGAGATCGACGAGATGACCTCGTGGCTCCAGGCGTGGGACGAGCCCGTCCCCTCGGGCGACGGCACGTCCGGGATGGACGGCATGTCAGGCATGGAAGGCATGGACGGCGGCATGGCCGGGATGATGGGCGAGGAGGACATGGCGGCGCTGCGGTCCGCGTCGGGCCGGACCTTCGACGACATGTGGCTGCGCGGCATGATCGAGCACCACCGCGGCGCCGTCGAGATGTCGCAGACGGAGATCGACGAGGGTCAGAACCCCGAGGCGATCGAGCTGGCGAAGAGCATCATCGACGACCAGCAGGCGGAGATCGACGAGATGGAGCAGATGCTCGCCGATTGAGGTCCGCGGGCGTGCGCGGCCGGTCCGGCGGTCGGCTCAGGTCACCTCCACGGTGATGGTGTCCCAGCCGGTGGCGCCGTCGGGGACCACGCCGACCTGCGCGCTGGTCTGCGTCTCGCCGTCCTCGTCCGTCGCCCGCACCGTGAGGCGGTGCTGGCCGGCGGTGGCTCCCTCCCACGCGTAGACCCACTGGCGCCAGGTGTCCGCGTTCGGGGCCTCGGCGAGCCGTGCCCGGTTCCACGGACCGTCGTCGACCTGCACCTCGACGGCCGCGACGCCGCGCGTCTGCGCCCACGCCACGCCGGCGACGGTGACTGTCCCCGCCGGCACCGGCCGAAGCGGCACGTCGATGCGTGACTGGGTCTTGATCGGCCCCTCCGCGGACCACCCGCGACGGGTCCAGTAGGCCGTGGCGTCGGCGAAGCGCGTGACCTCGAGGTCCACCACCCACTTGGTCGCCGAGACGTACCCGTACAGCCCCGGGACCACGAGCCGGGCGGGGAAGCCGTGCTCCACCGGCAGCGGCTCACCGTTCATGCCGATCGCGAGCAGGGACCCGCGCGACGGGTCGGCGAGCGCGTCGATCGGGGTGCCCGCGGTGAAGCCGTCGGAGGAGGAGGACAGCACCATGTCGGCGCCCTGCTCGACCCCCGCGCGCTCGAGCAGGGCCGCCGTCGGCAGCCCCAGCCAGCGCGCGTTGCCGATGAGGCCCCCGCCGACCTCGTTGGAGACGCACGCCAGCGTGACCCACGACTCGACGAGGTCGCTCTCGAGCAGCTCGTCCCACGTGAGGGTGATCTCCTCCCGGACCAGGCCGTGGATCCGCAGCGACCAGTCCGCCGGGTCGACCTGGGGGACGCGCAGGGCGGTGTCGATCCGGTAGAAGTCCTCGTTCGGGGTGACGAACGGCGCGACGCCGTCGATCCCCAGCGACACCCCCTCCGGCAGGGGGTTCGCCGGCGCGGTCGGCCGCGGCAACCGGACCGCCGCGCGGGCCGAGGTCACGACCTGGCCTCCCGCGGTGACGAGCCTCGCGCCGGCGGCTGCGACCCCGGCGCCGAGCGCGGTGGCCACGGCGAGCGTCACGAACGAGCGGCGAGAGGTGCCGTCGTCGGCCGGGGCGCCGGGGGCGCGCCGCGCGGCGTCGACCAGCGGTCGCAGCACCAGCACGCCGGCCCCGAACCCCACCAGCGAGGGGATCGCGGCGCTCGCCCCGCCGGACGCGCGGGTGACCGCGGCCGCCACGGTGATGAGCCCCAGGACGACCACCACGGCGGTCCCCAGGCGGCGGTCCCGCAGCGATGCCAGGCCTGCCAGCGCCGCCAGGACCACGGCGACGGCGCCCATGGCCAGGAAGAGGACCGCCTTGTCCGCCGTGCCGAACAGGGCGATGACGCCCTGCTTCAGCCACTGCGGGACGAGGTCGACGACGGCTGACCCGATCGACTGCAGCGGGGAGGCCGAGGGGTTGATGACGGCCGCCAGCAGGGTGGCCACCGCGAGGGCCAGCGCTGCGGCGAGCACCCCGGCCAGAGCGGCGCGCGCTCTGGCGTTGCTGCTCGCGGGGGCGTGCTCCGGGTCCGACGGCGCCGCGTCGTCGCTCGCGGTCGGGCTCGGCGGTGCGGGTGCGGTGTCGCGGGAGCTCACGCCCCATCGTCCCACCGGAGACCGCTCGCTGCCGGGCCCGAGGACGTGCCACGCCTCACGTCCCACTCACCACTCCGGTCACAACACCGCATCGTTGTGCGGTTCTCCCTCGCCTTCCTCGCGCGGCCGACGAAGATGGTCCTGTGATCTGGATCGCCCTGGTGCTTCCCCTGCTGGCCCTGCCAGCGCTCCTCGCGTTCTCACGCTTCGAGCAGGTGATGCTGACGTCCGGCTCCCGTGAGGCCGGTGCTGCTCAGCGCGTCGTCCGCGAGAGGGCCACCTCCCGCTGACCTGGGCTCCGGCCCGTCTTTCCGGCTGACGCCTACGCTGCCCACCATGCTGATCGGTTACCTGGGTTCCGGCAACATGGCGCGCGCGATGGCAGCGGGGTGGGGCGAGCCCTTCCTCTGCAGCGACGGAGGCTCGGGGCGCGCCGCCCGCATGGCCGAGGACCTCGGCGGCGAGGCCCTGGCGTCCAACGCCGAGGTGGCGGAGCGCGCCGACCTGGTCGTCCTCGCCGCGAAGCCGTACCACCTGGAGACCGTCGCCGCCTCGCTCGGCGACGTCAGGGCCCACGCGATCGTCTCGGTGCTGGCGCGGACCACCGTCGCCTCCGTGCGCGAGGCGTTCGGCGGGGTGCCCGTGCTCCGCATCGAGCCGTCGACGCTCGCGGAGGTCCGGCGCGGGGCGATGGTGATGGCCGCGCCGGACGGCGAGGTCGACGCGGGGCTGGTCACCGAGGTCAAGGAGTGGTTCGGCCGGCTCGGGGAGGTGGTCGAGGTGCCCGAGCGGCTCTTCGTCGCCGCCGCCTCGCTGTGCGGTGTGGGTCCGGCGTACTGGTCGCTGCTCGTCGAGGCCCTCGTGGACTCCGGCATCGCGAACGGGTTGTCGCCGGCGCAGGCGTCGTCGCTCGTGGTCGAGACGATGGGGGGGACCGCCGCCCTGCTCGAGGCCCGCGACCACGACACCCTCGCCGTGCGCCGCGCCGTGACGTCGCCGGGCGGGGTGACCGCCAAGGGCCTCGCCGCCCTGGAGGCCGGGAACGTGCGGGCCACCCTGGCTGCGGCGACCGCCGCCGTCGTCGGCTGACCCGCCAGCCCACCTCCGCCGCCCCACCCCACCCCACCTGCGATTCGCGCGCGAAACGCGCTCGGCAGACCCCGCATGACCGCAGTTCGCGCGCGAGTTGCGGTGCGCGAGCGCCTCGACACCGCGTTTCGCGCGCGAGCTGCACGGGAGCGTGGAGACGTGCGCGGGTGTCGGGTGGGTCAGCGCCCGGCGCCGGACGCGTCGAGCACCGCCCACGCCGCGGTGGCGTCCTGCAGGCCGATGCCCAGGCTGAGGTACACCGTGCGTCCGTCACCGCGGCCGGGCGCGGCTCCGTCGAGGACCGCGCCGAGGCTCGTGAGCGCGCCGGCGTCCAGCGTCCCCCGCTCGATCGCCCCCACCACCGGTCCGCAGGTGGAGCTCGCGTCGTCGGGGGAGTCGACGACGACGCGGGCGCTGTCCACCAGCGCGGCCGGGACCTCGTGCCGGTCCGGGGCGATGCTCCCGACGCTCACCACCAGCGCCTGGGCCGCCAGGTCGTCGGCGGCGAACAGCGGGTCGTGGGCGATGGTGGTGCACACCACCACGTCGGCCCCGGCGACGGCCTCCACCGACGAACCGGCGACCGTGACCTCGGTGCCGGGCATCTCGGCCCGCAGCTCCTCGGCCCAGGCCTCCACGACGGACCGCGTCGGGCTCCACAGCCGCAGCGACGTGATGTCGAGGACCTCGCGCACGGCCTCGACGTGCGCGCGGCCCTGCACCCCGCTCCCGAGCACCGCCACCGCGGCGGCCCCGGGCGGGGCGAGGACCTCCACGGCGACCGCGCTCGCCGCGGCCGTGCGCAGCGTGGTCAGGGCGGTGCCGTCGATCGTCGCCCGCAGGTGGCCGTCGACGGGATCGAGCACGAGCACGGTCGCGAACACGGCCGGCAGCCCTCGGGTCGGGTTGTCCGGGACGAAGGAACCGAGCTTCACCACGGCGCCGGCATCGGGGGCGTGCCGTGCGGCGTAGCTGAAGGAGTACCCCTCGTCGATGGGCAGCACCGCCCGCGGCGTCGACGTGCCGCTGCCGCGGTGCAGCGCCAGGAACGCCTCGCGCTGGCTGGCGCGCGCGGCGTCGTGCGTGAGCAGCTGCGCGACGCGGTCCGCGTCGATGGTCAGGGCGTGGTCGGTCACCGGTACCTCCTCCCACCGCTTCGCCGGTGGAGCGGTGACCGCTCATCGTAGGGGCGCGGCGCACGGAGCCAGGAGGTCGCCGCGGCCACGCCCATCGAGGAGGATGGGGCGATGACGACCACGACGGTTCCCCAGGTCCGGCTCCGCGCGGGCTTCGCCGCGGCCCTGGCGGTCATGTACGGGCGCGAGGTACCGCTGTACACGACGCTGGTCGAGGTCTCCCGCGAGGTGAACGCCGACTGCGCCGCCTCGGGCACGTGGACGCAGCGCCACGGCGGCGCTGAGCGCCTCGGGAGCCTCGAGCGGGTCACCGCCGAGCGCCACGGCGCCATCCGGCTGGGGTCTGCCCGCGAGATGGCGCAGGTCGCCCGGGTCTTCGCGGGCTTCGGCATGCACCCGGTGGGCTTCTACGACCTGCGCGACGCCTCGGCCACCTCGGTGCCCGTCGTCTCGACCGCGTTCCGGCCCACCGACCCCGCCCAGCTGGCGCAGAACCCCTTCCGGGTGTTCACCTCGATGCTCGTCACCGAGGACCGGCGCTTCTTCGACGCCGCGACCCAGGCACGGCTCGAGGAGCTCGTCGCGGCGCGCGAGCTGTTCGGCCCCCGCCTGCTCGAGCTCAGCGACCGGGCCGCCGCCCGCGGCGCCCTGGTCCAGGACGAGGCGGACGAGCTGCTGGAGCTGGCGACGGCAGCCTTCGAGCTGTCGAGCGAGCCCATCGACAAGGCCTGGTACGACCACCTCGCCGCGATCTCCGCGGTGGCCGCGGACATCGGCGGGGTGCCGTCGACGCACATCAACCACCTCACCCCCCGCGTGCTGGACATCGACGACCTCTACGCGCGCATGCAGGACCGCGGCATCGCGATGATCGACGAGGTGCAGGGCCCGCCGGCGTGGGAGGGCCCGGACGTGCTGCTGCGCCAGACCTCGTTCAAGGCGCTCGCGGAGGAGCGGGTCTTCCGGCACGAGGACGGCACGGTGGCCCCCGGGAGCCTGCGCGTGCGCTTCGGGGAGGTGGAGCAGCGCGGCATCGCGCTCACCCCGGCGGGTCGGGAGCTGTACGACGCGATGGTCGCCCAGGTGGACGAGGCGATGGCCGGCGGCGACGGGCGCACCCGGGTGGAGGTCTCCCGCGAGGTGTGGCGCGAGCACCTGCCGACCACCGAGGCGGGGCTCGCCGAGCGCGGGCTGGCCTTCTTCACCTACCGGGTGCCCGACGGCGCCGACGCCGCGGAGGCCCCGCTGCCCACCTGGGAGGACGTGCCCGGGCCGGAGGACCTCGCCCGCATGGTCGCCGCGGGGGTGCTCGTCGCCGAGCCGATCGTCTACGAGGACTTCCTGCCGCGCTCTGCAGCGGGGATCTTCGCCTCCAACCTCGACGGTGACGGCTCGCGCGACGACGACCAGTCCGGCGCGGAGTACGACCTCGAGCGGCTGTCCGGCGTGATGGGGGCCACCGTCGCGGACCCGATGGACCTGTACGCAGCGCAGCAGGACGCGTCGGTGCGTGAGGCCATGGGCCGGTTGGGGCTGGTGGTCTTCGGCTGACCGCCAGCCCCCGCGTCCGTCAGGCGAAGTCCACGCCCTGCGCCAGCGGCAGCTCGGTGGAGTAGTTCACCGTGTTGGTCGCCCGGCGCATGTAGGCGCGCCAGGAGTCCGAGCCGGACTCGCGCCCGCCCCCGGTGGCCTTCTCGCCGCCGAACGCCCCGCCGATCTCCGCGCCCGACGTGCCGATGTTCACGTTGACGATGCCGCAGTCCGAGCCCTCGGCGGCCATGAAGCGCTCCGCCTCGCGCTGGTCGAGCGTGAAGATCGCCGAGGACAGGCCCTGCGGGACGTCGTTGTGCAGGGCGATCGCCTCGTCGAGGTCCGAGTAGGTCATCACGTAGAGGATCGGCGCGAACGTCTCGCGCTTCACCACGTCGGCCTGTGACGGCATCCGCACCAGCGCCGGGCGCGCGTAGTACGCGGCGTCGACGCCGACGTCCACCCGCTCGCCACCGGCCACCACGGTCCCCCCGGCGGCCTCGGCGTCGGAGAGCGCGGCCTCCATGGCCTTGTACGAGGCGCCGTTGAGCAGCGGGCCCACGAGTGTCCCCTCGGAGAACGGGTCACCGACGGCCAGGTTCTCGTAGGCGGAGGCGATGCGCTCCACGAGGGCGTCGGCGACGTCCTCGTGGACGATGAGGCGGCGCAGCGTGGTGCAGCGCTGGCCGGCGGTGCCGGCGGCGGCGAACACGATGCCGCGCAGCGCCAGGTCCATGTCGGCGCTGGGCGTGACGACCGCGGCGTTGTTGCCGCCGAGCTCGAGGATCGAGCGCCCGAACCGGGCGGCGACGCGCGGGCCCACCTCGGAGCCCATCCGCGTCGAGCCGGTCGCGGAGACCACGGCGACGCGCGGGTCGTCCACCAGCGGAGCGGCGCCGTCGGCGTCGGCGACGACCACGCGTCCGAGCCCGGCCGGCGCGCCGCGGTCGCGGGCGGCGCGCTCCAGCAGCGCGGTGGCGGCGACGGCGACCAGCGGGGTGGCCTCCGACGGCTTCCACACCACGGTGTTGCCGCACACCAGCGCGAGCGCGGAGTTCCACGCCCACACCGCGGCGGGGAAGTTGAACGCCGAGATGACGCCGACCACGCCGACGGGGTGCCAGGTCTCCATGAGGCGGTGCCCGGGGCGCTCCGACGGCATGGTCCGGCCCTCGAGCTGGCGGGAGAGCCCGACGGCCAGGTCGCAGACGTCGATCATCTCCTGGACCTCGCCGAGCGCCTCGGAGCGGACCTTGCCGGCCTCGATGCCGACGAGGTCCGCGAGGTGCTCCTGGTGCTCGGTGAGGAGCTCGCCGAGGCGCTTGACGACGAACCCGCGCACCGGCGCCGGGATCGAGCGCCACTCCAGCCACGTCTCGTGGGCGCCGGCGATCGCGGCCTCCACGTCGGAGGCCGCGGCGCGCGGGACGGTGGCGACGACGTCGCCGGTGATGGGGCTGGCCACCTCGACCGTGCCGGAACCCGGCAGCGAGGAGGTGTCGGCGCCGCACGCGGCCAGGGCGGCGGTCGCCATCGAGGTCAGGTCGTCACCGCTGCGGCCCAGGGTCGAGGTGGCGGGGGCGGTGGTGCTGGTGGTCACGGGAGGAACCTTCCGACGGGGTGGATGACGCGGGGAGGACGGCGTGCTGGGGTCCAGGGTCACACGATGTTGGCCTCGAGCACGGGGGCGCTCTCGGCGAAGCGCTCGGCGCGCAGCGGGCGGACGTCGACGAACGGCTGGCGCCCCACCACGAGGTCGGCGACGACCTCTCCGGCGGCCGGGGCCTGGCAGAAGCCGTGCCCGGAGAACCCGGTGGCGTAGAGGAACCGGCCGACGCCCGGGGCCTCGCCGATGAGCGCGTTGGCGTCCGGGGTCTGCTCGTAGAGCCCGGCCCAGCCCTCCGTGACCTCGAGGTCGGCGAGCGCCGGGGCGAACCCCTGGGCCAGCTCGCGCAGCCTCGGCAGCCACGACGGGTCGTAGGCGCGCTCGAAGCCCACGGGCTGGGCGGGGTCGGACATGCCGAGGAGCAGGCCGCGGTCGCGTCCGCTGTCGGCGCCGTGGACGTAGAAGGTGGTGGAGGCGTCGATGGCGAAGGGGATGCGCACCGAGGGGCTCGGCGCGCGGGTCAGCGCGATCTGGCGCTTGACCGGCTCCACCGGCAGGTCCACCCCGGCCATCTCCCCGATGCGCCGCGACCACGCCCCGGCGGCGCACACCACGGTGGAGGTGGCCACGGTGCCCGCGTCGGTGCGCACGCCCGTGATCTCGCCGCCGCGGACGTCGATCCCGGTGACCTCGCACCGGTCCACCACGGTGGCCCCGCCGGCAGCGGCCTGCTCCATCATGGCGGCGACCGCGGCTCGCGGGCGGGCGTGCCCGTCGCGCGGGGTCCACGCGGCGCCGATGAACGGCGCGGGGTCCAGGTAGGGGAACAGGGCGCGGGCCTCGTCGACGTCGATGATGCGCGACTCGACGCCGAAGCCGGCCTGCACCGCCGCAGCGGCCTCGAAGCTGGCGACGTGACCGGCCTGGCGCAGGAGGAAGAGGTAGCCCACCTGGTCCAGGCCGATGCCGACGTCGGCGTGCAGGCGCTCGTAGAACCCCAGGCTCCTGGCGGCCAGCGCGACGTTGAGCGGGTCCGAGAACTGCGCGCGGACCCCGCCGATCGGCTTGCCGGACGAGCCGGAGCAGACCTCGCTCGACTCCACGACGAGCACGTCCCGCACGCCCGCTCGCGTCAGGTTCAGGGCGATCGAGGCGCCGAGCACCCCACCGCCGACCACCACGACCTCGGCGCGCGCCGGCAACGACGCACCCCCGCCCGACGACGGTGCTGTTTCCTGCGGTACCACGACGACCCCCCTCCGGGACGTTGCGACGGCGGCGGCGCCGTCACCGTCGAGGTTCCCACACGCCACGGACGACGGCCGGACGACAGCCACCAGGACACCACGCGGTGTGATGAGGAGACCCTGCCGGCCGCAGCCCGTTCGGCGCGGGTGCCGGGAGGGCTCATGATCGACGCGTGCCCTCGCCGCTCACCGCCCTCGTCGTCGGCTGCGTCGTCGCGGCGCCGCTCGCGGTGCAGGCCGTGCCGGTCGTCGCCGCGCCACCGGCGAGCAGCGCCAGCAGCGAGCCCGCGCCGCCCGCCACGGCGAGCGCCACCGACCGCCTGGACCTCGCCCCGCTGGAGGCGCTGGTGGACGAGGCGGCAGCCGACGGCGTGCGGCTGTCCGTCGGCGTGCAGTCCCTGGGCGCCGCCACGTTGACGGACGAGCCGGTCGTCGTCGGCTCGACCGAGCGCTACTTCGCCGCGAGCCTGGTCAAGCTGGCGCTGGTGACGACGGTCCTGCGCCAGGTGGACCGCGGCGAGCTCTCGCTCGACCAGGTCGAGACGGTCACCGGCAGCGACGCCGCGCCCGGCGCCGGTGTGCTCGCCGACCAACCCCTTCCCCACGACGCCACGGTCGCCGAGCTGGGCGAGCTCGCCATCACGGTGAGCGACAACACCGCGAGCAACGTCCTGGCCGAGCTCGTGGGGCTCGACGCCGTGGAGGTCCTCGTCCAGGACCTCGGCCTCGAGCCGACGCACATGGGCCGGCTCTTCTTCTCCTCCGGCCCGAGGAGCGAGAGCAACGGCCTGGACACCGCCAGCACGGTCGAGCTGATGCGCGCGCTCTACGAGGGCGAGGTGCTCAGCCCGGCCTCGCGCGACCTGCTGCTGGGCTGGATGCGCGACCAGCAGATGGACGCGAAGCTCGCCCCGGCGCTGCCGGGCGTGCCGGTGGCGAGCAAGACCGGCGACACCGACTCGGTGAGCCACGCCGGCGCCTACCTGCTCGAGCCCGGCCGGGAGACGGTGCTCGTCGTCCTGTCCGAGGTCGACGACGGGCGCCTGGCGAGCGAGCAGGCCGACCCCTACCTCGCCGAGGCGGCCCGGCTGGTGCACCGCCAGGTCGCCGCGGCGCCCCTCGCCCCCTCGGCCACCCCGACGGCGGCCGACGACGGGGCGAGCGGCGGCGACGCGACCGGCGACGCGACCGACGACGCGGATCGCGGCGAGCCCGGGGGCGCGGGGGACGAGAGCGGCGGCGCCGCCTCCCCGGGGCTCACCGTCGTGATCGTGGGCGTCGTCGTCCTCGCGCTGACCGTGCTCGCGCGGACGCGGCTGCGGGCGCTGGCGAGCCGGCTGTGGCGGTGGACCCGCCGCTGAGGCCTGCCGGTGGGGCGTCCGGAGCGGCGGAGAGGATGAGGACATGGACGCCGCAGCCCCCCTCCCCGTGTACCTCGACTGCGACACCGGCGTCGACGACGCCCTCGCGCTGGCCTACCTCGCGGCGTCGCCGCGCTCGGCGGAGCTGCTGGGTGTGGGCACGGTCAGCGGCAACATCGACGCCGAGACCGCGGCCCGCAACACCCTCGACCTCCTCGCCCTGCTGGGGCGCGGCGACGTGCCCGTCGCGGTGGGGTCCCACGACCGGCTCACGTCGCCGTACGAGGGCGGGGCTGCCCGCGTCCACGGCGACGACGGGATCGGTGGCGTGGAGCTGCCGCGGGCCGGCGCCGAGCCGACGGGGGAGCGCGCCGCCGACATGCTCGTGCGTCTGGCCCACGAGCACCCCGGCCGCCTGCACGTCATCGCCGTCGGCCCGCTGACGAACCTGGCGCTCGCCCTGCGCGCCGAGCCCGCGCTGACCACCCTCGTGGCCGGGGTGACCGTCATGGGCGGGGCGGCCATGGCGCCGGGCAACGCGACGCCGGCCGCCGAGGCGAACATCGCGGGCGACCCCGAGGCTGCCGCCGAGGTGCTCGCCGCCGGCTGGGACGTCACCCTCGTGCCGCTGGACGTGACGATGGACCACCTCCTCGACGAGGAGCGGGTGCGGGAGATCGCCGCCATGGACCAGCCGGCGCTGCCCGCGATCGCGCAGATGCTGCAGCACTACCTCGACTTCTACTCCGGCGTCGTGGGGCGCCGCGCCGCCGCGCTGCACGACCCCCTGGCCGTGGCCGTCGCCCTCGGTGACGTCGCGCTGGCCCTCGCCCCCACGGTGAGGGCGGTCGTCGACACCACCGACGGCCCCGGCCGCGGGCAGACGGTGTGCGACCTGCGCGGCCGCTACGCCGGGTACCCCGAGGTGCCCGGTGCGCGCTGCCGCGTGGTGCTCGCGCTGGAGGAAGCCTTCGCCCCGCAGCTCGTGCAGACGCTGCGGCGGCTCGCGCCGGCCCCGGCGCAGGGCGACGACGGCCGCGACGGAGGGGGTGGTGCCCCTCGCCGTCGTGGGCAGCATCGACCGTGACCTCACCGCCGTGGGCGAGGGGTTGCCCGGGCGCTCGCGGTGAAGGACCCGTCGTCCCAGCCGGGGGTGGGGCCGCTGGCGGACTACCGCCCGTCGACACCGCCGGCGGGCCGAGCCCCGTGAACGGTGGTATTTTCCGCCATGGCAACGACGCCTGAGGGACAGACCGAGGCGAAGTTCAGCCGCGTCCTCGGCCAGTGGGACGTGCTGGCCATCGCGTTCGGGGCCATGATCGGCTTCGGCTGGATCGTGCTGACCGGGGGGTTCCTCCAGGAGGCCGGGACCGGTGGTGCCGCGCTGGCCTTCGTCATCGGCGGCGTCGTCATGGGCTTCGTGGCCCTGACGTACGCCGAGCTGGTCGCCGCCATGCCGCAGGCCGGGGGCGAGCACCAGTACGTGCTCCGCGCGGTCGGGTCCAGGGCCGGTTTCGTGTGCTCGTGGTTCCTGGTGCTCGGGTACGTCTCGGTGGTGGCGTTCGAGGCGGTCGCGCTGCCCCAGACGGTGCTGTACCTCTTCCCCGACATGCTCGCGGGGAAGCTGTGGACGATCGCCGGGTACGACGTCTACCTGTCCTGGGTCGCCGTCGGGGTGGGGGCCGCCCTGGTCATGACGTACCTGAACTACCGGGGCGTGCGGGCCGCGGCGGTGTTCCAGACCATCGCCGTCCTCTTCCTCATGGCCGTCGGGGCGGCCCTGGTCCTCGGGTCGTTCACCGGCGGTGAGGTCTCGGAGATGGACCCGTGGTTCGCGGGCGGCGCGGCGGGGATCATCGGGGTGCTGGTCGCGACGCCGTTCCTGTTCGTCGGCTTCGACGTCATCCCGCAGTCGGCGGAGGAGATCAACCTCCCCTTTCGCAAGATCGGCATCATGATCCTGGTGTCGCTGCTGGCCGCCGTCAGCTGGTACGTGATCATCATGCTCACCGTCGGCTCGTCGCTGCCGGCCGACGCCCTCGCGGAGTCCCCGCTGGCCGTGGCTGACGGCATGTCGGACCTGTGGCAGAGCGAGGCGATGGGCAAGATCCTGGTGCTGGGCGGCATCGCCGGCATCCTCACGTCCTGGAACGGCTTCCTGATCGGCGCGAGCCGGCTGGTCTACGCGATGGCCGAGTCAGGCATGCTGCCGGCGTGGCTGGGTGAGCTCCACCCGAGGTACAAGACCCCCAAGAACGCCCTGCTCTTCATCGGCGGCCTGTCGGTGCTGGCGCCGGTCTTCGGCCGGCAGATGCTGGTGTGGCTGGTCGACGCGGGGAGCGTCAGCCTGATCATCTCCTTCACGATGGTCGCGATCAGCTTCGTGGTGCTGCGGCGCAGGGAGCCGGAGATGGAGCGTCCGTTCCGCACCCCCGGCGGGAAGGCGACGGGGGTCGTCGCGGCCGTCCTGGCGACGGGTCTCGGCGTGCTGTTCCTGCCCACGATGCCGGCAGCGCTCATCTGGCCGTACGAGTGGGCCATCTTCGGTGGCTGGGCCCTGGTGGGTGGCTTCCTGATCACCCGCATCCCGCACGTCGGCCCCGGCCCGGGGTCCCACGACCGGATGGTCGAGGTCGCCGCGAGGCGCGGGTTCCACGCCGACGAGCACGAGCCGCGGTAGCCGTCGCCCGAGCGTCGACGCCCATCTGCCGGTCGTCCCCGCTCAGCGGCGACGGCGCGGCGGCAGCAGAGGGTCCTCGAGGGACCGCCCCGTCCGGCGCCCGACCACCACGACGACGACGGCGGCGACGATCGCGGCGACGCCGACGGCCAGCGTGGGCCCCGCGGGCAGCGAGCCGACCGGGATGCCCCGCCAGGGAAGGCCGACGTCGATGTCCACCTGCTCGCCACGTGCGACGGGGAGCGTCGCCAGCAGGATCGTCCAGACCCCGCCGACCAGCAGCAGGATGACGGTCCACGTCCAGGCCAGCTGAGCCGGCGTCCAGCGTGGGCGTCCCGGCACGTCCAGGGCTCTGGCGTGGTCGGCAGCCGGGCCGAAGGCGTCGGCGGCGTCCTTCCCGCTCTCGTAGCAGTGC
>JARICT010000119.1 GCA_029257185.1 Quadrisphaera sp. | reverse complement strand
AGTTCCTCGACCTCGCGCGCGTCAAGCCGAACACCCTGGGCAACACCCGCATGATCCGCCACCTCTGACGCCTCCGATGACGGCCCGTGACGTCCCTCCGCATCCGTCGACTGCTGCCCGCCGCACTCGTCCGGGGAAGTGCGGGTCAGGCGGGGAGCTGGTAGGAGTCCCCGTGGCGGGCGACGAGGCCGTCGGCGAGCAGGGACGTGAGGCAGCGGGCGCGCTGGACGTCGTCGTCGGGCCACGCCGTGGACAGCGCCGCGTCGTCCAGCGGGTGGTCGCTCTCGCGCAGCAGCGCCAGCAGGCGTCCCCGGACCTGACGGTCCGTTCCGTGCCAGGCCTGCCCTCGGGGAGCCGGACCGTCGTGCGCCGGGGCGCCGGCCCGCTGCCACGCGCACAGGTCCGCGATGGGGCAGACCCCGCAGCGGGGCGCCCGCGCGGTGCACACCAGGGCGCCGAGCTCCATGACCGCGACCGCCCAGGCGGGGGCGACGGCAGGGTCGTCGGGGACCAGGCGCTCGGCCAGCGCGGTCTCCGCCGCCGTGAGCGCGGGCGCCGGCAGGGCCGCCCCCGTCACGGCGCGCGCCTGGACGCGACGGACGTTGGTGTCGACGACGGCGCACCGCTGGCCGTGGGCGAAGGCGGCCACCGCGGACGCGGTGTAGGCGCCGACGCCGGGCAGCGACCTCAGGCCCGCCAGGTCCGCCGGGACGGCGCCGCGGTGCTCCGCCTCGATGACGCCGGCGGCGGCGTGCAGGCGCAGGGCCCTGCGCGGATAGCCGAGGCGACCCCACGCGCGCACCGCGTCACCGGCGGCGGCGCCGGCGAGGTCGGCCGGGGTGGGCCACCGGGCCATCCACTCGCGCCACACCGGCTCGACGCGCACCACGGGCGTCTGCTGCAGCATGATCTCGGAGACCAGGACGCCCCAGGGGCTCGCGTCCGCGCGGCGCCACGGGAGGTCCCGAGCGTGCTCCGCGTACCACTCCAGGACGCGGGAGTGCAGCTCGTCGACGCTCCGTCCGGGAGCACCGACGCGCTCCGGCCCTCCCGGTTGCCTCACGCGAGAACCGTACGGCGCTGGCGCGGCGCTGCTCGGCGGCGGCGCCGCGCCCCCACCCCCTCGCCGGCCGGGCGCGGACGCCGGCCGCCGGGGACGACGCGCATGATGGCGTCATGAGCGACCAGTCGTCAGTGCACGAGACCGATGCTGGGCCGGTGCTGGTCGTCCTCGCCGCGGCGGGCGTGAGCGTGGTGCTCGACGTCGCGGGCCCCTCCCTGCCCCGGGTGCTGCACTGGGGCGAGGAGATCGACCCCGAGCTGCTGCGCGCAGGCGCGTCCCTGCTGACCCAGGGAGCGGTGGCGACCAACGGGGTCGACGACCTCGCCGGGCTGCCGCTGCTGGCCGGTGAGGTCGACGGGTGGTTGGGGACGCAGGGCGTCGCCGGGCACCGCGCCGGCGCCGGCGTCTTCCCCGCCTGGACCGTGACGGACCGGGGGGACCTCGCGCCGGCGACGAGCGGCGGGGCCGGCGGGGCAGAGGCCGGCGGACGGCTGGTCGTCCGGGCGGTCGACCAGGACGCGGGGCTGGAGCTCGAGCTGGCCCTCGAGCTGGACCCCCACGGCGTGCTCACGCTCACCCCCGCGCTCACGGCCACCGCCGAGGGGGCGTACGACGTCTCGGGGCTCACGGCGCTGATGCCCCTGCCGCCCGAGGCGCTGGAGGTCCTGGACCTCAGCGGGCGCTGGGCGCGCGAGCGCGTCCCCCAGCGCAGCGCCCTGCAGGACGGGACTCACCTGCGGGCGTCGCGTCGCGGGCGCACCGGCCACGACGCGACGCTGCTCCTGACCGCCGGGACGCGGGGCTTCGGCCAGCGCGACGGACGGGTGTGGAGCGCCCACGTCGCGTGGAGCGGCGACCACGCCCACCTGGTGGAGCGCCTGCCCGAGGGGGCTGGCGTGTCGTCGGCGGTGATCGGTGGTGGAGAGCTGCTGGAGCCCGGTGAGGTGCGGCTGGCGGCGGGGGAGCGCTACGACGCGCCGCCCGTGGTCTTCGTCTTCTCGGGCCTCGGCCTCGACGGGGTGTCGCGCCGCCTGCACCGCCACCTGCGTGCCCGTCCGCAGCACCCCACCAGCCCGCGCCCGGTGGTGCTCAACACCTGGGAGGCCGTCTACTTCGACCACGACCTGGCGCGGCTCACCGCTCTCGCGGAGGCCGCCGCGGCCGTCGGCGTCGAGCGCTACGTCCTCGACGACGGGTGGTTCCGCCACCGCCGGCACGACGCCGCGGGGCTGGGGGACTGGTGGGTCGACGAGGGGGTGTGGCCCGGCGGGCTCTCGCCGCTGCTGGACCGTGTGCGCTCCCTGGGGATGCAGGTGGGGCTGTGGGTCGAGCCCGAGATGGTCAACCCCGACTCCGACCTCGCCCGTGACCACCCCGACTGGGTGCTCACGCCGCGCGCCCCCCTGGCGCGGAACCAGCAGGTCCTCGACCTGGCCCACCACGACGCCTTCGCCCACCTGCTCGACCGGCTCGACGCGCTGGTCGAGCAGAACGGCGTGGACTTCCTCAAGTGGGACCACAACCGCGACCTCATGGTCGCCGAGCCCGTCGCCGGCGGCACCGACCGGGCCCCCACCTCGCGCAGGGCCGGTGCGCACCGGCAGACCCTCGCGGTCTACGCGCTGATGGACGCGCTGCGCGAGCGCCACCCCCACCTCGAGATCGAGTCGTGCGCGTCCGGCGGCGGGCGGGTGGACCTCGGGATCCTCGAGCGCACCGACCGCGTGTGGGCCTCGGACACCAACGACCCCCTGGAGCGCGCGTCGATCCAGTGGTGGACCTCCCTGCTGCTGCCGCCCGAGCTCGTCGGCGCGCACGTGGGCCCCCCGGTCTCGCACACCACCGGCCGCACCGCGTCGCTGTCCTTCGCGGCCGGCGTGGCGCTCTTCGGGCACGCCGGCGTCGAGTGGGACATCACCGCCGCCACCGGTGAGGAACGCGAGCGGCTGGCGGCGTGGATCACGGTGCACAAGGAGCTTCGCGGGCTGCTCCACACCGGCGACGTGGTGCACGCCGACCCGCTCGACGACGGTGCCCGGCTGCACGGGGTGGTCAGCGCCGACGCCCGCGAGGCGGTGTTCGCCTACGAGCAGCTCGTGACGTCCCCGCGCACGCGCCCCGGCCGGGTGCGGTTCCCCGGGCTGGACCCGGCACGGACGTACCGGCTCCGACGACGCGACACGCCGCCCGCGCTGCTGGGGCCCGCGATCCGGCAGCCGGCGTGGTGCGCGGCGGCGGTCGACGGCATGAGCGTCCCCGGCGCGGTGCTCTCGACCGTGGGGCTGCCGATGCCGGTCATGAACCCCGCCTCCGCCCTGGTGCTGCACCTCACGAGCGGCTGAGCGCCGCTCGAGCGGCCCCGGCGCCGCTCCGTCGCTGCTCCGGGACCGACGTCCGGGCTCAGACGTAGCGGTCGAGCAGGGACGACTCCGCCAGGCGGGAGAGCCCTTCGCGGACCGTGCGGGCGCGGTGCGCGCTGGCGCCGCTGACCGCGACGATGTCGTCGGTGGACGCCGCGAGGAGCTTCTGGAGCCCGTCGTAGTGCTGCACGAGCCGGTCCACGAGCGAGCGCGGGAGACGGGGGACCCGGGAGAGCAACCGGTACCCGCGAGGGCTCACCGCCCGCTCGAGGGCGTCGGCGCCGCTCCCCAGCGCGAGCGTCGACGCGACCACGCCGAGGTCCACCAGGGCTCCGGGACCGAGCGCCGAGAGCGCTGCCAGGACCTGCGCGGCGGTCGTGCCGTGCGGGTTCCCCGGTGTCTCCTCCGGAGGGAGGTAGTCGCGCACGACCAGCTCGCGGTCGGGACCCAGGCCCGCCACGAGCTCGTCGAGCTGGAGGGAGAGCAGCCGCCCGTCGCTGCCGAGCTCCACGACGTAGCCGGCGATCTCCTCCCAGATGCGCCGGACCATCTCCTGGCGCTGGACCACCACGGCCACGTCGCGCACGGTCACCAGGTCCTCGATCTCGAGGGCCGAGAGGGTGCCGCTCACCTCGTCGAGCCGGGCCCGGTAGCGCTCGAGCGTGGCGAGCGCCTGGTTGGCGCGCCCCAGGATGGACTCGGAGCCCTCCAGGACGTGCCGCGTCCCCCCGACGTAGAGGGCCACGATGTTCATCGACGCGCTGACCGAGACCACGGGGAGCCCCGTCTGCTTGGCCACCCGCTCCGCCGTGCGGTGGCGCGTCCCCGACTCCGTGGTGGGGATGGAGGCGTCCGGCACGAGCTGGACCGCAGCGCGGACGATGCGCGTCCCGGCACGGTTGCAGACGATGGCGCCGTCCATCTTCGCCAGCTCGCGCAGGCGCGTGGCGGCGAAGTCCACGTCGAGGGAGAACCCGCCGGAGCACATCGCCTCGACCGACTCGTCGTCACCCAGGACCACCAGGGCTCCGGTCCGCCCCCGCAGGATCCGCTCGAGGCCGTCGCGCAGCGCCGTGCCCGGGGCGACCGCCGCGAGCGTGGCGAGCAGCAGGGTTCCCTGGTCGTCAGGAATGCTGCTCACCACGCCGATGATAGGCGGACGCCCGGGGTCCTCGCGCCGTCCGGAGGGCGCCGCGGCGGTGGCCGTCCGGGCTCGCTGCCGAGATCAGACGAAGAGCTTGGTGCCGAGCAGCATCATGCCGCCGGCCAGCAGCACGCCCGTCGGGACGACGGCCAGGATGATCACCGCGCCGTCGCGGCCCCTGCGGTAGAGCAGCACGCAGGCCACCACCATGATCAGCACGCCCAGGACCGTGAGGCCGAAGGCCCCGAGGAGGGCCGACGTGGACGCGGTGGTGTCGGCGGGGCTCACGACGAAGGCGGGGGCGATGGCCCCCACGAGGCCGCCGAAGACCCACAGCGCGAACAGCCCGAGGCCTCCTCCGGACGGCTTCGGCCACCGCATGGGCGCGATGGAGCGCGCGACCGGGGCCTCCGGGTCCTTCTCGGAGCTCGTCGGGGGCTGGGGGCTGGACATGGGGACACTCTGCGTCAGAGGTCGGTCGCACGGCAACCGCGCCACGACAGCGGGGCCCCACCACGGCCTGCCGGGGCCCCCCGAGGCTGCACCTACAGTGCTCCGGTGACCCCTCCTGTGGCCCTGTCGACGGCGTCGGTGTATCCGCAGACGTGTGCCGACGCCTTCGAGATGGCCGCCCGTCTCGGCTACGACGGCGTCGAGGTGATGGTGTGGTCGGACCGCACCAGCCAGGACCCCGATGCGGTGGCCGAGCTCTCCGAGCACTTCGGCGTGCCCGTCCTGGCCGTCCACGCCCCGACCCTCCTGCTGACCCAGCGCGTCTGGGGCACCGCGCTCTGGCCCAAGGTGGAGCGTGCGGCGGCGATGGCGGCGCGCCTCGGCGCCGGTTCGGTCGTGGTCCACCCCCCCTTCCGGTGGCAGCGCGAGTACGCCTCCACCTTCCCGGAGCGCGTGGTCCGCATCGGGAAGGAGCACGGCGTGACCATGGCGGTCGAGAACATGTACCCCTGGCGGGCCGGCTCCAGGGAGATCGAGGCCTACCTCCCGCACTGGGACACCGCGAGGTCACCGGCCTCGATGTTCCCCGACGTCACCCTGGACGTCTCGCACGCCGCCACGTCGGGCCAGAGCTGCCTCGAGCTGGCCCGCGGCCTGGGGGAGCGCCTGAAGCACGTCCACCTCACCGACGGCAGGGGCTCCGCCAAGGACGAGCACCTCCTGCCCGGTGAGGGCACGCAGCCGGTCGCGGAGCTCCTGGGCCACCTCGCCGCGGTCGACTTCAGCGGGGTCGTCGTCATGGAGGTGGGCACGAGGACGTCGCGGAGCCCCGGTGAGCGCGAGCGCCAGCTGGCCGATGCGCTGGCGTACGCGCGGCGGCACCTGGTCGCTCCCGCGGCGTGAGGCGGACCGGGCGCCGGCGCGTCCCGGCAGGGTCTGCGCAGCACGCGCCGGCGACCTCGTGACGGCTCTCGTGCGGGTGGTGCGCGACCCGTCGTTCGCCGCCCTGGACTTCGGTCCCGGTCACCCCATGGCGCCGGTGCGCCTGGTGCTGGCCATGGCGCTGGCCGACGAGCTCGGGTTGCTGCGCGCTCCCGGGGTCGAGGTGGTCGGTGCGCCCCTGCCGGGCGACGACGTCGACCTCGAGGCCGTCCACGACCCCAGCCTCGTCGAGGCGGTGCGGGCCGCGTCCGCGCGCCCGTCCCTCGCCGACGGGCGGTTCGGGCTGGGGACGGTCGACGTGCCCGCCTTCGTCGGCATGCACGACGCGGCCCGGCGCGTGGTGGCGGCGTCAGCCGACGCGGCGCGGGCGGTGTGGCGTGGAGAGGCGCTGCACGCGGTGAACCTCGCGGGCGGGATGCACCACGCCCTGCGCGCGCGTGCGAGCGGCTTCTGCATCTACAACGACGCCGCGGCGGCGCTCGCGGCTCTCCTCGCCGACGGGTGCCCCCGTGTCGCCTACGTCGACGTGGACGCCCACCACGGGGACGGGGTCGAGGAGGCCTTCGTCGACGACCCCCGCGTCCTCACCGTGTCCGTCCACGAGTCCGGCGAGACGCTCTTCCCGGGCACGGGGGTGACCGGCGACGCGGGCGGACCGGCGGCGCGCGGCACGGCGCTCTCCTGGGAGGTGCCCGCGGGGACCTCGGACGCGCCGTGGGCGGCCGCGGTGACGAGCGCGCTCGAGCGCGTGGAGGACTTCGCCCCCGAGGTGGTGGTGAGCCAGCACGGCGCCGACAGCCACCGTGACGATCCCCTCACCCACCTCGAGGTGAGCGTCGACGCCCAGCGCTGGGCCGCGATGGCGGTCCACGAGGTGGCGCACCGTGCCGCCGACGGGCGCTGGCTGGCGCTCGGCGGGGGCGGCTACTCCCTCGTCGACGTCGTGCCCCGCGCGTGGGCCCACGTCGTCGGGATCGCCGCGCACGTGCCGGTCGGGCTCGCCGAGCCGGTGCCCCGGAGGTGGCTGGAGCAGGTTCTCGCCACGACCGGGCTGACGGGGCCCTCCCGGATGGGTGACCGCGCCTGAGTCACCGACTCCGGTGGTGACGAGGTCCCCGTCCGCTCCCGGCGCGATGGGCGAGCGTCCCGCGCGATTGGTGACGTTCCGTGGCGTTATGTCTCTCCCGGTGGAGAGGCGCAGGCGTCAGACCGTCCCGGGTCCCGTGTGCGAAGCCCTCCCCGCCGCGGGTTCCTCATTCACAGCAGTCACATCAGCCCCTATGGTGGTGCCTCACCCCGGTCGAGTCGGGGACGACGATCGGAGAAGACATGGCCAGCGAGCGAGAGCTGAGCGGCACACGTTTCCTCACCGTGGCGGAGGTCGCCACGATGATGCGGGTGTCGAAGATGACGGTGTACCGGCTGGTGCACTCCGGGGAGATGCCGGCCGTGCGCGTCGGACGCTCCTTCCGCGTGCCCGAGGCCGCCGTCGAGCAGTACCTGCAGCACTCCTTCATCGAGTCCGCCTGAGCCCACCCGCGGGGGTGGGGCGGGGCGACCGGCCGCTGGCGGCCACCGGCGGCGACCGGCTGTAGCCTGGGGGGGAACCGGCGGCAGCCGGTGTGCCGAGAAGAGGCCGGACCGCCGCCCCGTCGAGCGGCACGAAGCGAACGCGAGGACCCATGGGCTCCGTCATCAAGAAGCGCCGCAAGCGCATGGCGAAGAAGAAGCATCGCAAGCTCCTCCGTCGTACGCGCCACCAGCGCCGCAACAAGAAGTGACCCCGAGGTCACGGCGCCCCGGCGGCGCCGTGACCTCCTCCTTCCCACCCTCGGCGGCGCACGTCGTCCCGGTCCGGGGCCGGGTGGTCCTCTACACCCGTGATGCCTGTCACCTGTGCGACCTGGCTCGCACCGAGGTGGCCCGGGTCTGCCGCCCGAGGGGCGAGGCGTGGGTGGAGGTCGACGTCGACTCGCAGGAGTCCCGGGACCAGGGGATCCACGACCGGTGGACCGACCTGGTGCCCGTGGTGACCGTGGACGGTCGTCATGTCGCGCACTACCGGGTGGACCCGGGAGACCTGGCGCACGCCCTGTCACGACCCGCCGGTTGAGCGGTGCTCCCGGCGCCCTCGTCGCCGAGTTCGTGCATCGCTTCACAAGCACTACCATCGACTCCTGGACGCCCCGCGACCGGTCCTGGCGCGGACGCCGCGTCAGGCCGACACCCCTTCGCCCGACTGGAGCCACACCTCTCGTGAGCACGACCACGCCTTCCCGGGCCACGGCCACGGCCACGGGTCGAGCGGGCGCTCGGCCCGGACTGGCTGACGCGACCGTGGCCCGCCTGCCCCAGTACGTCGGAGCCCTGCGGGCCATGGCCCAGCGCGGGGTGACCACCGTCTCCTCGGAGGAGCTGGCCGTCGCCTCGCGCGTCGGTTCGGCGACGCTGCGCAAGGACCTGTCCTGCCTGGGCTCCTTCGGCACGCGCGGCGTCGGCTACGGCGTCGACGCGCTCCTCGTCCGCGTCGAGCAGGAGATCGGGGCGAGCCGCTGCTGGAACGTCGCCGTCCTGGGCCTCGGCAGCCTGGGGCGCGCCCTGGCCAACCACGACGGCTTCGCCGGCCTCAGCACCCGGGTCGTCGCGCTGTTCGACACCGACCCCGACCTGGTGGGGTCCGACGTCGCCGGCCTGACGGTCCGCGACACCGTGGACCTGGAGGCTGACATCGCGGCGCTCGGCGTCCGCATCGGCGTCCTCGCCGTGCCGAGCGCGCCCGCACAGGCGCTCTGCGACCGCCTCGTGCGCGCCGGCGTGCGCAGCGTGCTCAGCTTCGTCCGCGCCGACCTCGTGGTCGCGCCCGACGTCAACCTCCGCAGCGTCGACCTCTCCAGCGAGCTGGCCATCCTGGCCTACCGCGAGGGGTGCCGGGCCCCCGCTGCGCCAGACGCCGAGGCAGCCGCCGGCACGGTCTCTCCTCGCGCGCTGGCAGGTGTCTCGTGAGCACCCTCGTGGTGGGGCTGTCCCACCGCAGCGCACCCATGGACCTGCTCGAGCGCGCCGCGCTCGGCGCCGACGAGGCGCGCAGCCTCGGTCGGCGGCTGGTGGGCACCGCAGCCGTGACCGAGGTCGTGGTGCTCGCCACGTGCAACCGCCTCGAGATCTACGCCGAGGTGCCGAGCTTCCACGCGGGGGTCAGCGAGCTGTCGGCCGCGCTGGCCGTCGCGTCGGGGTCCCCGCTCCTGGACGTGGTCGACCACCTCTACTTCCACCACGGTGAAGCGGCGGTCGAGCACGTCTTCACCGTCAGCGCGGGTCTGGACTCGATGGCGCTCGGGGAGTCACAGGTCCTCGGCCAGGTCCGCCTCGCCCTGCGGCGTGCCCAGGACGACCAGACGGTGGGCCCACGGCTCTCCCCGGTGGTGCAGCACGCGCTGCGCGCCGGCAAGCGGGTCCACGCCGAGACCGACATCGACCGGGTGGGGCCGACGCTGGTCGGCGCGGCCCTGGACGGCGGCGCCGCGGCCATGGCTCGCGACGACCTGGCGGGGCTGAGCGGCCTGGTCGTCGGCGCGGGCTCCATGAGCGGGCTGGCCGCGACGACCCTGGTGAGGCGGGGCTTCGCCACCGTCGACGTGGCGAACCGCAGCGCGGCGCGCGGGCAGCGCCTGGCCGCGCAGGTCGGCGGGCGTGTCGTGAGCCTCGGGGACGACCCCGCGATGGCGGCGGCGCTCTCGACGGCCGACGTGGTCGTCACCTGCACCGGCGCCAGCGGGTTCGTCCTCGGCGAGGACCTGGTGGCCCGGGCGCGGTCCCTGCGGGCGGCGGCCGGGGGCGGGGACCAGCTGCTGGTCGACCTCGCCCTGCCGCGCGACGTCGAGCCGGCGGTGGCCGACGTGCCGGGCGTCCACCTCGTCGACCTCGCTGCGCTGCGCGAGCGGCTCGCCGGGACCGACCTCGACGTCGACGCCGCGCGTGCCGTGGTGGCCGCCGAGCTGACGGACCACCTGGCCGGCGCGCGCGCCGCCCAGGTCGGGCCGACCGTGGCTGCGCTGCGCGCCCGCGCCGGTGAGGTGGTGGACGCGGAGATGGCCCGCTTCGTCCAGCGGGCGGACCGCGGCAGGGGCGAGCTGGACCCTCGCGTGCGCGCCGAGATCGAGAGCACGGTCCACCGGGTCGTGGAGAAGCTGCTCCACACCCCGACGGTGCGCGTCAAGGCGCTGGCCGTGGAGGGGTCCGGCGAGGAGTACGCCGCTGCGCTGCGCGAGCTCTTCGACCTGCCGGGCGACGCCGAGCTGTCGTCCGGCGAGGGTGCCGTGCGCGGGGTCTCCGCCGTCCTGGACGCCCGGGTGTCCGCGCTCGCCCCCGCTCCGGGCCGGGTCCGGCGATGACCGCCGCGACGGGCACGGGAGCCGCAGCACGCTCGAGCGCCGACCCCGTGGCGCCCCTGCGCCTGGGGACGCGCAGGAGCAGGCTGGCCATGACCCAGTCGTCGCTCGTCGCGGAGCTCATCACGCTGAGCACGGGCCGCGCGGTCGAGCTGGTCGAGGTGATCACCCAGGGAGACACCTCGACGGCGTCGCTGACCACCATCGGCGGCACCGGGGTCTTCGCGTCCGCGCTGCGTGCCGCGCTGGAGAACGGTGAGGTCGACCTGGCGGTGCACTCCCTCAAGGACCTGCCCACGGCGCCGGTGCCGGCCCTCGCCCTGGCCGCGGTGCCCGAGCGCGAGGACCCCCGCGACGCCCTCGTCGCCGCGGGCGGCGCCACGCTCGCCACGCTGCCGCGCGGGGCGAGGGTGGGCACCGGGTCGCCGCGCCGGGCGGCCCAGCTCCTGGCGGCCCGCCCCGACCTCCAGGTGGTGGACGTGCGCGGCAACGTCCCCCGGCGCCTCGAGATGGTCACGTCCGGCGACCTCGACGCGATCGTCCTCGCCCGCGCCGGCCTCGTGCGCCTCGGGCTCGAGGACCAGATCACCGAGGTCCTCGACCCCGAGGTCCTGCTGCCCGCCCCCGGCCAGGGCGCGCTGGCGGTCGAGTGCCGCGCCGACGACGCGGTGACGGCCGCAGCGTGCGCCGGGCTGGACCACGCGCTCACCCGCGCCGAGGTCACGGCGGAACGCGCGCTGCTGGCCGCCCTCGAGGCCGGCTGCACGTCCCCCGTCGGAGCGCTCGCCAGGGCCGACACCGGCGGCTCGGTCCACCTGCGGGCCGTGGTCCTGGCCGCGGACGGCTCCGTGAGCGTCGCCAGGTCCGCCTCGGCGGCAGCCATCGGGGCCGAGGTGTCCGTGTCCGCCGCCGCGCTCGGCTGCGACGTCGCCAGCGCCCTGCTGGCCGACGGCGCCGCCACCCTGGTGGACCCGGACGCCCTCGCCGAGCCTCCTGCCCCCACCCCGTCCACCGGAGGCGGCCGCGACACCGGCCGCGACCGACCCCGACCCCCTTCCCCGGCACCCCACGACCAGCACCGCACCGCTGCCGAGCACACCGGCAGCCGCGACGAGCAGCACGACACGGCGGCCGACGAGCCGTCGGAGAGGCGATCCACGTGAGCACCGCTACCCCCGCACCCCCCGCGCCCGCGACGACCCGCACCACCAGCTCGGCGCCCATCTCCTTCGTGGGCGCCGGTCCCGGTGACCCGGGGCTGATGACCCTGCACGCCGTCGGCGCGCTGGCCTCCGCCGACGTGGTGGTGGTGGACACCACCACGCCCCGCGAGGCCATCACCGCGCACGCCCGCCAGGACGTCGAGGTGGTCGTCGTCGACCCCGTCTCGGCGCCCACCACGGCAGCGCGCGCCAAGCTCGTCACGGCCCCCGCCAAGGCGGGCCGGCGCGTGGTCCGCCTCTTCCCCGGTGACGGGACCTCCCGCCCCGACCTCGGCGAGGAGATGGCCGCCGCCCGCCGCGGGTCCCTCGGCTACGAGGTGGTGCCGGGCGTCTCGCCCGCGGTCGCCGTGCCGCTGTACGCCGGTGTGCCGGTGGCGACGGCGAAGGCGTGCGACGTGCACGTCCTCGACGTCGACCTGGACTCCTCCGGGGTGGACGCGCTGGCCTCCGCGCCCGGGACCCTGGTGCTCAGCGGCGGTCACGAGGCGCTCGTGACCGCGGCGAAGGCCCTCGTCGCGTCCGGTCGGCCCGAGGGCCGCGAGGTCACGGTGACCTCGCGGGGCACCACGACCGCCCAGCGCACCATGACGGCGACGCTGGGGACGCTCTCGGACGTGCTGTCGGAGAGCGACGAGTCCCTCCCCGACCCGCTGGTGGCCGTGGTGGGACCGGGCACCACCCAGCGGGGCAGGCTGTCCTGGTTCGAGACGCGCCCGCTGTTCGGGTGGCGCGTCCTGGTCCCCCGCACGCAGGCGCAGTCCTCCGGGATCGTCGCGGCGCTCGCGGGCCACGGCGCGGCGGCCGACGTCGTGCCGACGATCGCCGTGGAGCCGCCCCGCACCCCGCACCAGATGGACAAGGCGGTGCGCGGCCTCGTCACCGGGCGCTACGAGTGGGTGGGCTTCACGTCCGTCAACGCCGTGGAGGCCGTGCGGGCCAAGTTCACCGACTACGGGCTGGACGCGCGCGCGTTCTCCGGGCTCAAGGTGGCGGCCGTCGGTGGCGTCACCGCCGACGCGCTGCGCGAGTGGGGCATCGAGCCGGACCTCGTGCCGACCGGTGAGCAGTCCGCAGCCGGCCTCCTGGCCGAGTGGCCCCCCTACGACGAGGTGCTGGACCCCATCGACCGGGTCTTCCTGCCCCGTGCCGACATCGCGACGGAGAGCCTCGTCGAGGGCCTCGTGTCGGCCGGCTGGCAGGTCGACGACGTGACGGCCTACCGCACCGTGCGCGCGGCTCCTCCGCCGGCGCCGGTCCGTGACGCCATCAAGGCCGGGGCCTTCGACGCCGTCGTCTTCACGTCGTCCTCCACGGTGCGCAACCTCGTGGGCATCGCGGGCAAGCCGCACCCGGCGACGGTCGTGGCGGTCATCGGTCCCGCCACGCGCGCCGCGGCCGAGGAGCTGGGCCTGCGCGTGGACGTGGTCGCGCCCGAGCCCAGCGCCACCGCGGTGGTGGACGCCCTCGCCGCGCACGGCGCCTCGCTGCGCGAGGCCGCCGAGGCCGAGGGGACGCCCCTGCAGAAGCCCAGCGACCGCCGCGGGACGGTGCGGCGGAGGTCCCGCTGACCGTGGGGGGGTTCCCCGCCCAGCGCCCGCGGCGGCTGCGCGGCTCGGCGGCGATGCGCTCGCTCGTCGCCGAGCACCACCTGGCGCCTCAGCGCCTGGTGCTGCCGATGTTCGTCAAGGAGGGCCTCGCCTCACCGTCGCCCATCACCTCGATGCCCGGGGTGGTCCAGCACTCGCGAGCCTCGCTGGTCGACGCCGTGGGCGAGGCCGTCGAGGCCGGCGTCGGCGGCGTCATGCTCTTCGGCGTGCCGAGCGAGCGTGACGCCCGGGGCTCCGCGGGGACCGACCCGGACGGCATCCTCAACGAGGCGCTCGCCGACGTGGCCGCCGCCGTGGGTGAGAGCTGCGTGGTCATGGCTGACACCTGCCTCGACGAGTTCACCGACCACGGCCACTGCGGCGTCCTCGACGCCGAGGGGCGGGTGGACAACGACGCGACGCTGGTGCGCTACGTCGACCTGGCGCTGGCCCAGGCGTCCGCGGGGGCCTCGCTGCTCGGGCTCTCGGGGATGATGGACGGCCAGGTCGGCGCGGTGCGCGCCGCCCTGGACGCGGCGGGACGCACCGACGTGGCGCTCCTGGCGTACTCCGCGAAGTACGCCACCGCGTTCTACGGGCCCTTCCGCGAGGCGGTGGACTCGGCCTTGAAGGGCGACCGGCGCACCTACCAGATGGAGCCCGGCAACCGCAGCGAGGCGCTGCGCGAGGTCGCGCTCGACATCGACGAGGGCGCGGACGCCGTCATGGTCAAGCCGGCGCTGCCCTACCTGGACGTCCTCGTCGACGTCGTGGCGGCGGCCGGCAGCCGCGGGGTGCCGACCTGGGCGTACCAGGTGTCGGGGGAGTACGCGATGGTCGAGGCCGCCGCCGCCAACGGCTGGATCGACCGGGAGCGCGCCGTCCTGGAGACGCTGCTGGCCATCACCCGCGCCGGGGCGTCGACCGTGCTCAGCTACTGGGCGGTCGAGGCCGCGACCTGGCTGCGCCGGGGCTGAGGGCGACCCCTCCACCACCCTCACGGTCGACGCCGTGGTGTGTTTCCAGCCGAGACCCACCGCCCCGATTAACCTCGGCGCCGTGAACCTCGTCACCCTCGTCCCCGACGGGTGGCCAGCGTGGACCGGGGTGGCCGCGCTCGTCCTCAACCTCGTGCTCGTCGTCGCGGGCGTCGCCCTCGTCTCGGTGAACCGCCGGCCCTCGGCCGCGATCGCCTGGGTGCTGACCATCTTCCTGGTGCCGGTGGTCGGGCTGCTCGCCTTCTTCGTCATCGGCAGCAGACGGCTCCCTCGCCGCCGTCGCCAGCGCCAGCGCTTCGTCGACGAGGCGATCCGCGCGTCCACGGTGGACGAGGAGAGCGAGCACGTCGCCGACGAGCGCCTCGCGGGCCTCACCCGCCTCGGCCAGCGGCTCGGGGCCATGCCGGTGGTGGGAGGCTCCTCCGTCGACCTCGTCGAGGAGGGCGGGGGGATCGCGGCGATGGCTCGCGGGGTCGACGCCGCGGAGCGCTTCGTCCACCTGGAGTTCTACCTCGTCGCCCTCGACGCCACCACGGAGCCGCTGTTCGGGGCGATGCAGCGGGCTGCTGCCCGCGGCGTCACCGTGCGGGTGCTCTTCGACCACCTCGCCTCGCTGCGCTCGCCCGGCTACCGGGCGATGCGCCGGCGGTTGACGGCCGACGGGGTCCTCGCCCGCCCCATGCTGCCGCTGTGGCCCACCACGCGGGAGTGGCTCCGCCCGGACCTGCGCAACCATCGCAAGCTGCTGGTCGTCGACGGGATCGTGGGGTTCACCGGCTCCCAGAACGTGGTGGACCCCAGCTACAACAAGCGCGCGAACGTGCGCAAGGGCCTGCGGTGGGTCGACCTCATGGCCCGCGTGGAGGGGCCGGCGGTCACCGAGCTCGCCGGGATCTTCCGCACCGACTGGTTCAGCGAGACCGGCGACGCGCTGATCGGCGAGGTGGCCGACGCCGCCGCCCGGCGCGTCGACCCTCGCTGCGCCCAGCAGGTACAGCTCCTGCCCAGCGGCCCCGGCTTCCCGACGCGCAACAACCTGCGGGTCTTCACGGGCCTGGTGCACGCGGCGCGCCGCGAGCTGGTGGTGGTGAGCCCGTACTTCGTGCCCGAGGAGGCGCTCATGCTGGCGATCACCAGCGCCGCGCAGCGGGGCGTGGACGTCGAGCTGTTCGTCTGCGAGAAGGGCGACCAGTGGCTCGTGCACCACGCCCAGCGCTCCTACTACCCGGACCTGCTGGCCGCGGGGGTGAAGATCTGGCTCTACCCGTCGCCGGCGGTGCTCCACACCAAGCTGGTGCGGGTCGACGACGAGGTGGTCGCCTTCGGCTCGTCCAACCTCGACATCCGGTCCTTCGAGCTGAACCTGGAGCTGACGACCCTGGTCCTCGGTGAGGGCTTCGTCCGCCGGATCGGCGCCGTCGAGGACGCCTACCGCGCGCGCAGCACCCGCCTGGACGCCGACGCGGAGCGGTCGTGGCCGGTGATGGTCGCCGACAACCTCGCCCGGCTGGCCTCCGCGATCGTCTGAGCGCCGCGCACCGGGGCGTCGGGGGCGGGCGTCAGCGCCTCACGCGGGCTGCTGCGACCGGCGTCGCCCGGGCCAGCGGCTCACGGGGCCGAACGCCGTGATCAGCGCGGGGACGAGGAACGACCGGACGACGAACACGTCGAGCATCAGGCCCACCGCCATCGTCAGGGCGATCTCCTGGAAGGGCCAGAGCGGCACCAGCGCGACGAGCGCCAGGCTGCCCGCCAGGGCGATGCCGGCGGTGCGGATGGCGGCGTTGGTGCGCGGCGTGACCTCTCTCACCGCCTCGCGCAGGCTCTTGTCCTTCGCCACGTCCCAGATGCGGCCGACGCTGAAGACGTTGTAGTCCGAGCCCAGCGCGAGGGAGAGCACGGTCGTGGCGAACGGCACGTAGAAGGTCAGCCCGTCCCGGCCGAGGAGGTCCTGGAAGACCCAGGTGCTGATGCCCAGCGCGGCGGCGACCGACAGCAGGCTCGAGGCCAGCAGGAACAGCGGGGCGACCAGCGCCCGCAGCACCACGACCAGCAGGGCCAGCAGCACCAGCGAGGCGGCGAGGGCGATGCGCAGGAAGTCCTCCGCGGTGGCGCCCACCAGCTCGGCGGCCACCGCGCTGTCGCCCGTCACGGTGGCGGAGCCCTGCGGCAGCCCGGCGGCGGAGAGCATCCCTGGCAGCCGCTCCTGGAGGTCCTCGACGACGTCCACCGAGGTGGCGCTGAGGGGGTCGGAGTCGAGGACCAGCAGCAGCCGGGCGGCGTCACCCGACCTCGAGAGCAGCACGCCCAGCGCCTGGTCGCTCGCGACCTCGCCGGGACCGACCACCCCGGAGACCCCCGGGACCTGCTCGACCTCGTCCTGCAGCCGGGTGAGGGCCCGGCGGTCGTCGGTGACGCCGGGCTCGTCGACGACGAGCACCGTCGGCGAGACGATGCCGGGGGCGAACCCCTGCGCCGCGGCCTCCTGGGCGAGCGAGACCGGGTTGTCGGCCGGCAGGCCGCCGGTGAAGGACAGGTCCAGGCGGAGGTCTCGCACCGGCGCGGCGGCGAACGCCAGCCCGCCGACGCAGAGCACCACCGCGAGCACGGCGACCGGTCGCCGCGTGAGCGCGCGCACCAGCGCGCCGGGCGGCTTCGGGGGGAGCCCGGAGGCGCTCACGCCGTGCCCGGTCCGGCCCGGGGTGCCCACGGTCGCGGGGAAGCGGCTGGGCCAGAACAGCCCGCGGCCGAAGATCGCCATGAGGGCCGGGATCAGCGTCAGGGAGATCACCAGGCCCGTCAGCACCGTGAGCGCGAGCCCCGGCCCGAAGCTGCTGTACAGCGGCAGCCGCGCCACCATCAGCGAGGCCGTCCCCGCCGCCACCGTGAGGCCGGCCGCCAGGATGACGCTGCTGTACGAGGCGGTCGAGCCCAGCGCCGCCGCCCGCGGGCCCAGGCCCCCGCGCAGCCGGTCCCGGGCGGCGTAGAGGTAGAAGATCGAGTAGTCGGCCACCACGCCCACCAGCAGCGCGAGGATGAGCGGTTCCAGCTGCTGGGGCACCGCGACGTCGATCACCGTGCCGACCAGGCCGAGGAACCGCACGGAGACGAGGTAGGCCAGCAGGGCCGTCCCGACGGTGACCAGCGGGGCGAGCACCGAGCGGAAGGCGATGCCGACGACGAGCAGCACGAAGGTGACGGTGCCGATCTCCACCCACGGCAGCCGGTCGGAGATCACCCGCCCCTGCTCGCGCTGCGCCGCGATGGGTCCGGTGACCCCCACGACGTCGGCGCCGGGGCCCAGCCGCTCGGCATAGGACTCGGCCGCGCGCGTCTGGGCGCCGGCGGTGGCCTGCGGGGACCCGAAGAGGTAGGTGATCGCCGTGGTCCCGTCCCCGGTGGAGGTGGGCAGGGCGGTCGTGGCGTTGACCAGCGGCAACGCCGCGAGGAGGTCGTTCTTCTCGGGTTCGAAGCCCTCCTGCAGGCGCTGCGCGTCGAGCCGGGCCGCGGCCGCCACGGTGGTGGCGACCTGCTCGGCGTCGAGCCCGCCCGGGTCCCGCTGGACCACGGCGAGCCGCGAGAGCAGCGGCAGGTCGAACTGCTCGTAGGACCTGGCCTCCGCGGCGGCGGCGCGGCTGTCCTCGGGGAGGAGCGCGTCGAGGCCGGTGCCGGCGGTCTGGGACGTGGGCGCGAAGCCGGTCAGCGCCACGGCGGCGAGGACCCAGAAGGCGACCACGGGCCAGCGCAGCCAGACCACGATCCGCGCGAGGCTCTGCCTCAGGCCGGGCGGGGGCAGGGCGTCGCCGCGCTGTGACATGAGGTCCTCCGACGGGTGGCTGCGGCGGTCAGGCCCGGTGCCTGCGGCCCTCCTGCGACGAGGAGCCTGCTGCGGGGGGAGAACCTACCTGCGGCGTCCCCGGGCCTCCACGCACACGGCGCCGTCCGCGCCGGCGACGGCCTCGTGCACCGTACCGGCGTCCAGCGCCGTGCGGTCGCCGGCACCGAGCGGGATCAGCGCCTCCTCGGTGGTGAAGACGATCGACCCGTGCACGCAGACGACGGCCTTCTCGTAGTGGTGGGCGTGCGCGGGGTAGTGCTGGTCGGGGACGGAGCTCCACGAGCCCACGTCGAGCCAGCCCTCTGCTGCCAGTGCGGACTCCGTCTCGCCGGTGTCGGCGCGCGCTGCACGGTCGATGTTCGCGGGTGCCACGACCACGATGGTGGCACCTGCACCCCGCGGCCCTGCGGGCAGCGGGGTGCGGGGCGCTCCCCTCGCCCGCCCTTAGCCTGTCCGGGTGAGGGAGGTCCGGTGGCTCGACGGTCACGAGCAGAGGGTGTGGCGCGACTACCTCAAGGTCACGCAGCGGTTGATGGCGAGGATGGCGAACGACCTGGCGGCCGGGGACCCGCCGCTCAGCACGGGGGACTACGAGATGCTCGTCCGGCTCTCGGAGAGCCCGGGCGCGAGCGCGCGCATGGCCGTGCTCGCCGACGAGCTGGTGCACTCGCGCAGCCGCCTCACGCACACCACCACCCGGCTCCAGGCGCGCGGCCTGGTGGAGCGCCGAGCGTGCGACGACGACGGGCGGGGCGTGCTCGCCGTGCTGACCCCCGCGGGCCGTCGGGCGCTGGAGACGGCGGCCCCGGAGCACGTGGAGTCCGTCCGCGGCCACCTCTTCGACGCCCTCAGCCCCGAGCAGCTCACCGCTCTGGGCGACGTCATGGCCACGCTCGCCGCCCACCAGGAGGCCACGGGGCCGGGGGCCCCTCGCCTCGAGCCGGCCCCTCCGAGGCGATGATGGATCCGTGAGCGCACCCTCCGTCCCCTATCCCTTCGAGGCCCCCGCGTCCGCGACCCTGTTCGAGCGGGCGTCCGCGGCCCTGCCGGGCGGCGTCAACTCCCCCGTGCGCGCCTTCCGCGCCGTGGGCGGCACCCCTCGCTTCACCGACCGGGCCGCCGGCCCGTACCTCTGGGACGTCGACGGGCGCCGCTACGTCGACCTCGTGTGCTCGTGGGGCCCGATGATCCTGGGCCACGCCCACCCTGCGGTGCTCGACGCGGTGACGACCGCCGCGGGCAGGGGCTTCTCCTACGGCACGCCGGCGGAGGGCGAGGTGGCGCTCGCCGAGGAGCTCGTCGACCGCGTGGCCCCCCTGGAGCAGGTCCGGCTGGTCTCGTCGGGCACGGAGGCGACGATGAGCGCCGTGCGGCTCGCCCGCGGCTTCACCGGGCGCGACGTGGTGGTGAAGTTCGCCGGGTGCTACCACGGCCACGTCGACGCGCTGCTCGCCTCGGCGGGGTCGGGGCTGGCGACGTTCGCGCTCCCCGACACCCCCGGCGTCACGGCGGCGGCCTCGAAGGACACGCTCGTCCTGCCCTACAACGACGAGGCGGCGCTGCGGGCGGCCTTCGACGAGCACGGCCCCCGGATCGCCTGCGTGATCACCGAGGCCGCGGCGGGCAACATGGGCGTGGTGGCGCCGGTGCCCGGGTTCACCCGGGCGCTGCTGGACACCACCGCCGAGCACGGCGCGCTGCTGATCTCCGACGAGGTGATGACCGGGTTCCGGTGCAGCAGCTCGGGGTGGTTCGGGCTCGAGGGTCCCTATGACGGCGCCGGCAGGGACGGCAGGAACGCTCCCGACCTGTTCACCTTCGGCAAGGTCATGGGCGGCGGCTTCCCCGTGGCGGCGTTCGGGGGGCGCGCCGACGTGATGGCCTCGCTCTCCCCGCTCGGCCCCGTCTACCAGGCCGGCACGCTGTCGGGGAACCCCGTCGCCTCCGCCGCCGGGCTCGCGACCCTGCAGCAGTGCACCCCGGAGGTCTACGCCGCCGTGGACGCGGCCGCCGCGACGCTGAAGGGCGCCGCGTCCGCCGCCCTGCTGGAGGCGGGGGTGCCCCACGCGGTGGGCTCGGCCGGCTCGATGTTCTCGATCTTCCTCACCACCGCGACCGGAGCCACGCCCGAGCAGGTCGGGGGCCCCGTCACCGACTACGCCACCGCCCGCACCCAGGACACCGCGGCGTACGCGGCCTTCTTCCACGAGATGCTCTCCCGCGGGGTGCACCTCCCGCCGAGCACCTACGAGTCGTGGTTCCTCTCCGCCTCGCACGACGACGCCGCCCTCGACCAGGTCCTCGAGGCCCTGCCGCACGCCGCGAGGGCCGCCGCGGCTGTTCCCTCGGCCACACGCTGACGCGCGCCACCGCCGCTGACCTGCGCCGACGCGCCGCCCCACACCGAGCACCCGGGCAGCGCGGCCATACTGGAGCGGTGACGCTCACCCAGGTCCACCTCCTGCGCCACGGAGAGGTGTTCAACCCCGACGCCGTGCTCTACGGGCGGCTGCCGGGCTTCCACCTCTCCGACCTGGGCCGACGCATGGCCCAGGTGGTGGCCGACGACCTCGCGGCGAGCGGCCACGACGTCGTCGACGTCGTGGCGTCCCCGCTGGAGCGAGCCCAGGAGACCGCCGCACCGGTGGCCGCGGCGTTCGGGCTCGACGTGAGCACCGACGAGCGCTTGATCGAGGCCGCGAACTCCTTCCAGGGCGACCACGTGGTGGGGGCCCGGGCGCGCCTGTGGTCGCCGAGGCTGTGGCCCCGGTACCGCAACCCGCTCCGACCCAGCTGGGGCGAGCCGTACGTCCGCCAGCAGGGCCGCGTGCTGGCCGCCGCCCGCGAGGCCGCCGCGCGCGCGGCCGGCCGCGAGGCGGTGCTCGTCAGCCACCAGCTGCCCATCGTCTGCGCGCGGCGGGCCGCCCGCGGCCAGCGGCTGTGGCACGACCCCCGCCACCGCGACTGCTCGCTCGCCTCCCTGACGACCCTCACCTTCGACGGCGCCGAGATCGTGCGCGTGTCCTACCGCGAGCCCGCCGCAGCGCTCCTGCCGGGCGCCTCGTCGATCGCGGGCGCGTGAGCCCCGTGCCGTCGCCCCACCGCAGCGCCCTGCGCGCCGGCGCCGCGACGCTCGCGCTCGCGGCCGTGCTCGGCGGGTGCTCCCTGGGGCAGCAGTCCGACCCGGCGTCCCAGGCAGGGGACCAGAAGGGCTACATCGCCGGCGACGGCTCCGTCCTGACGATCGCACCCGCCGAGCGCGGTGAGCCGATCGCCATCGCCGGCGAGGGCGTCGAGGGCGAGCGCCTCGACGTCGCCGCGCTGCGCGGTGACGTGGTGGTCCTCAACCTCTGGTACGCCGGGTGCGGACCCTGCCGCGCGGAGGCCCGCGAGCTGGGGGAGATCGCCGAGGAGAGCGCCGACCAGGGCGTGTCGTTCGTGGGCATCAACACCCGCGACAGCGCGCAGACCGCGGCCGGCTTCGAGCGCACCTTCGACGTGCCGTACCCCTCCATCCTGGATGCGGACAGCGGCGAGGCCGTCCTCGCCCTCGAGGGGCTGGCGAGCCCCCAGGCCATCCCCACGACCATCGTCCTCGACGACGAGGGGCGCCCCGCGGCGCGGCTGCTGGGACGAGCGGACCCGGACATCCTCACCGGCGTCATCGACGACGTCGTGGCCGAGAGGGCCTGAGCGCAGCCGTGCTGCCGGTCGTCGCCTCCGTGGGGTCCTCCTTCGCCTCCACCGCCGTCTCGGGACCGCTCGTCGCCGCCGTGGCCGTCGCCGCGCTCGCCGGCCTGGTGTCCTTCGCCTCGCCGTGCGTCCTGCCCCTGGTCCCCGGGTACCTGGGCTACGTCACCGGTCTCACGGGGCTCGGTGGCGGAGCCGTCGCCGGTCGCGCGCCCAGCGCCCGCGCCGACGAGCACCGCGGACGGGTGCTGCTGGGTGCCGTGCTGTTCGTCCTCGGGTTCTCGGTGGTCTTCGTCGGCTACGGCGCCGCGTTCGGGGCGCTGGGCGGGGCGCTGACGCGGTACGGGGACGCGGTGACGCGGGTGCTCGGGATCTTCGTCATCGCGATGGGCCTGATCTTCCTCGGCGGCGCGCGGTTCCTGCCCGCCAGGCTCGGCGCCGTGCTGGAGTCCGACCGGCGCAGCCGCTGGCGCCCCGCGGCGGGCCTGGCCGGGGCCCCGCTGCTCGGCGTGGTCTTCGGGATCGGGTGGTCCCCGTGCCTCGGCCCGACGCTGGCCGCGGTCCAGGCCCTCGCCCTCGACGCCGCCAGCCCGTGGCGCGGGGTGACCCTGGGCCTGGCCTACTGCGTCGGGCTCGGCCTCCCCTTCCTCCTGGTGGCCGCCGGCCTCGGGCGGTCCTCGCGCACCCTCACCGTGATCCGCCGCCACCGGGTGGCCCTCGGCCGCATCGGCGGTGGCGTGCTCGTGGTGGTGGGCCTCATGCTGGTGACGGGCGTGTGGACGGCGTGGCTGTCCGCTCTGCAGGCCACCATCGGCGGCTTCGAGACGGTCGTGTGAGGGGCGTGGGGAGCATGACGGTCACGATGGTCCGAGGCGAGGTGGTGGGTCGATGAGCGCGGTCATCGAGGGCGCGCGCCCGGGGGCCGCTGCGCCACCGCCCGCGCCGAAGGGCCTCGGCGTCGTCGGCTGGGGCCGGTACCTGTGGCGCCAGCTGACGTCCATGCGCACCGCGCTGTTCCTGCTGATGCTCCTCGCGGTGGCGTCGGTACCCGGCTCGATCATCCCCCAGCGCGGCGCCGACGCGGTGCGCGTGGCGCAGTACGAGGAGGACCACCCCGTCCTCGCCCCCTGGATCGACCGGCTCTCGGGGTTCGACGTCTACACCTCGCCGTGGTTCTCGGCGATCTACATCCTCCTGTTCGTCTCCCTCGTGGGCTGCGTGCTGCCGCGGACCCGCGCCCACTGGCGAGCGCTGAAGACCCCGCCGCCGGCCACCCCGGCCCGCCTGGAGCGCCTCCCCGTCCACCGCACGGCCCACGTGCCCTTCGCCCCCGAGACCGTGCTGGCCGCCGCGCGCACCGCCCTGGAGGGTCGCCGCTACCGGGTCGTGGACGGCGGGGGCTCCTCGGTGGCCGCGCAGCGCGGCGAGCTGCGGGAGACCGGGAACCTCGTCTTCCACGTCGCCCTCATCGGCGTGCTCGTCGCCGTGGCCGTCGGCGGCCTGTGGGGTTACCGCGGGCAGGCCGTCGTGCCGGTGGGCAAGGCGTTCGCCAACTCCCTCACCAGCTACGACACCTTCGACGGCGGCGGTCTCTACCAGCCGAAGGACCTCCCGCCCTTCAGCGTCAGGCTCGACGACCTCGACGTGGAGTTCGAGACCGAGGCCACCGGCAACCAGTTCGCGGCTCCCCGGGACTTCTCCGCGACGACGACGCTGACGGACGCCCCCGGCGACGACCCGCGCCAAGAGCTGCTCCGGGTCAACCACCCGCTGCGCGTCGGCGGGGCGTCGGTGTACCTGGCCGGCAACGGGTACGCGCCCCGCCTCACCGTGCGCGACGCCACCGGCGCCGTCGCCTTCAGCGACCAGGTGCCCTTCCTGCCGCAGGACACCTTCTACTCCTCGTCGGGGGTGGTGAAGGTGCCCGACGCCTCCGGCGAGCAGATCGGCATCGTCGCGGACCTCTACCCGACCTACACCATGACCGAGCAGGGACCGCGCTCGGTGTTCCCGGACGCGAAGGACCCGGCGATGCTGTTCACCGCGTTCACCGGGGACCTCGGCCTGGACGGCGCGCCCCAGAACGCCTACGTGCTCGACACCGACCAGATGACCCAGCTGGAGAGCGACGACGGCCAGCCCTTCCGCCAGATCCTGCGCCCGGGGGAGACCGTCGACCTGCCGGACGGTGCGGGGACCGTGACGCTGGACAGCGTGGACCGCTTCGCCGGGCTCACGATCCGGCGCGACCCCGGCCGGGCGCTCGCGCTCGGCTCGTCGCTGGTGGCGATCGCCGGGCTCACCGCCTCGCTGTTCGTCCCGCGTCGGCGCGTGTGGATCCGCGCCGTGCCCGCGCGAGCGTCGGGCGCCGCGGGCTCGGCCGGCCCGTCCGGTCCCGACGAGGGGACCCGCGTGGAGGTCGGGGCCCTGGCGCGCTCCGAGGACGGGGGGTTGAGCGAGGAGGCGGAGCGCCTGATGGCCGATCTCGTGACGGCGCTGCCCGGGAGGCCGTCCGCGGGCGGACCGCAGCGTGGCTGACGTCACGCCGCGCGAGGAGGCCCCCGGCGATGCCTCGGGCCGTGACGAGAGAGAAGATGGCGGTGCCGCTGACGGCGGCGCGAGCAGGAGGAGCACCCCATGACCCCCACGGCACTGGCCGAGTACAGCAACTGGCTGGTCTACTCGGCGATGCTCGTCTACGTCGGCGCGCTGAGCGCCTACGTCCTCGACCTCGC
>JARICT010000049.1 GCA_029257185.1 Quadrisphaera sp. | reverse complement strand
CGCTAGTCGATCCGACAGCGGCATCACCGGACGGCCAGTGAATCCACGGCAGTCACCGGAGCCCGCAGGGGTCGCGCCTCGTCCAGCGCGACGTCCCCCTCCACGGAGGGGGAGCCTGCGGGCTCTTCCGTGCCCCCGCACGGCCGTGCCCGACGACGAGCGGTGCGGCACACTTCGCCGGTGCGCTTGCGCGCGGCGCTCGCCGACCTCACCCCCCTGCGCGCCAGCCCCGCGTTCGCCCGGCTGTGGGCCGGGTACTCCCTCGCCGCGGTGGGTACGGCGTTCGGCTACACCGCCGTGGCCCTCCAGGCGTTCGACCTCACCGGCTCCTCCGCCGCCGTCGGCCTCGTGGGTCTCGCCGGGCTCGCCCCGCTGGTGGTCATGGGCCTGTGGGGCGGCACGCTGTCCGACGTCCACGACCGCCGCACCGTCGCGCTCGCCTCGGGGGCGGTGCTCTGGCTCACCGCCGCGGGGCTGGCGCTGCAGGCGTGGCTGGACGTGGGGTCGCTGGCGCTGGTGCTCGCCCTCGTGGGGCTCCAGGCCGGCGGGCAGGGCGTCAACGCCCCGGCCCGCAGCGCCATGGTGCCGCGGCTGCTCGACCCGGCGCTGCTGCCCGCCGCCAACGCGCTGCAGGGCGCCAGCCAGAACCTCGCCACCGTCGTCGGGCCGCTGCTCGCGGGGGTGCTCGTCGCGCGCTTCGGCGTCGCTCCGGCGCTCACCGTCGACGCGATCGCCCTCGGCGTCGCGCTCCTGCTGCTGGCGGGGCTGCCGCGGATGCCCCCGCTGGAGAAGCCCACGACCAGGGCCGGCTGGGCGGCGCTGGTGGCGGGAGCGCGCCTGCTGCGGACCTGGCCGAACGTGCGCATGACGTTCGTCCTGGACATCGTCGCGATGCTCACCGCGTGGCCCCGGGCGCTGTTCCCCGCCGTCGGGCTGCTGGTCCTCGGCGGCGGCGCCGAGACCGCCGGAGCCCTGCTCGCCGCCTTCGCCGCCGGGTCGCTGCTGGCGACGGTGCTCTCCGGCGGGATGGGCAGGGTGCGCCGCCACGGGCGCGCCATCACGCTGTCGATCATGTCGTGGGGGGCGTGCATCGCGGTGTTCGGCCTGGTGCTCGCGCTCGCCCCGCCGCTGGCGGACGCGTCGGCGGCGGTCGGGGACGCGGGCGGCCTGCCGTGGGGCTCGCCGTTCCTGTGGGGCGCGATGCTCGCGCTCGCCGGGGCCGGGGCCTGCGACGCGGTGAGCGCGATCTTCCGCCAGTCCGTGCTGCAGTCGGCGACCCCGGACGGCCAGCGCGGGCTGCTGGGAGGGGTGTTCATCGTCGTGGTCGCGGGCGGGCCGCGCCTCGGGGAGGCGGTCTCCGGAGCGCTGGCGGAACCGTTCGGTGAGGCGGTCGTCCCGCTCGTCGGGGGGCTCGTCTGCATCGCGGTCGTGGCCCTGCTGGTGTCCCGGGTGCGGGGCTTCTGGGACTACGACTCCCGCCACCCGGTGCCCTGACCCTGCGGGTGGTCCCGGCGCCGACCCTCATCACCGACGCGGACGCTGCGCCCTCGTCCGACACGCCGCACGGCGACACCTCCGCTCGGCGCGTCGTGCTGAGGGTGCAGCGGTCGCGCCGGCGGCGCCGGTCGGCCCCGCCTCACCTCCCGCGGGCCTCCGCGTAGCGGTCCAGCGCCTCGACGCGCTCCTCCTTGTGGTCGACGATCGGCTCCGGGTAGCCGTGGTCGTACCCGCCGGCGGCGTCCCACGGGGTGTGCGCCGCCTTGCCGGCCAGGTGCGCCAGCTCGGGGACGTACTTGCGGACGTAGGCCCCGTCCGGGTCGAACTTCTGGCCCTGCGTGATCGGGTTGAACACCCGGAAGAACGGCGAGGCGTCGGTCCCGGTGCCCGCCGTCCACTGCCAGCCGTGGTTGTTGCTCGCCAGGTCCCCGTCGCGCAGGGCCTGCATGAAGTGGCGGGCGCCGACGGGCCAGTCCACGTGGAGGTCCTTGACGAGGAAGCTCGCCACGACCATCCGCAGCCGGTTGTGGATCCACCCCTCGGCGGCCAGCTGGCGCATCCCGGCGTCGACGAACGGGAACCCGGTGCGCCCGGCCTTCCACGCCTGCACCTGCTCGTCGGTGGCGGGCCCGTGGTCGAAGCGCATGGTCCTCAGCTCCGGGCGGTAGTACTCGCGAGCCGTCTCGGGGCGGTGCCAGAGCACGTCGGCGTAGAACTCCCGCCACACCAGCTCGGTGCGGAAGGTCCGGGCACCCGGCGACGTGCTCCCCCGCAGCGCCTCCACCAGGGTCCGCGGGTGGACCTCGCCGTACTTCAGGTGGGCGGAGAGCTGGGAGGTCCCCGGGCGGTCGGGGCGGTCACGGAGCTCGTCGTAGGCGTCCACCGCGTCGAGGAACTCCCCGAACCGCTGGCGCGCGGCCTCCTCGCCCACGGGGGGCAGGGTCACCGTGCCGAGGTCGGGGTCCTCGGGGACGCCGACGCCGGCGAGGCGGCGGACCCAGCGGACGTCGTCGGGAAGGTCGCGCGCCGGCCGCGGCGCACCGATCTCGCCCCACGCCCGCGAGAACGGGGTGAACACGGCGAACGGCGAGCCGTCCTTCTTCACCACCGTTCCCGGGCCGATCGCGTACGGGGAGCCGGTGGCGACCAGGGAGCGACCGTCGGCCACCAGGGCCTTCGCGACCGCTGCGTCGCGGCGCCGCCCGTAGGGCCCCGCGTCGGCGGAGACGTGGACGTGGCTGGCGCCCACCTCGGCCGCGACCGCCGGCACCACGTCGACCGGGTCGCCGCGGCGGACCAGCAGCGCCCCGTCGAGGGAGGCCGACAGCGCCCGCAGCGAGCGGAAGAGCCACGCGGTGCGGGGGGCCCCGGCGGGGGTGAGCAGGTGGTCGTCGAGCACGAAGAGGGGGAGCACGGACCCTCCGTCGGCCCCGGCGACGGCGGCGAGGAGGGCCGGGTGGTCGCTCGTGCGCAGGTCGCGGCGGAACCACATCACGGTGTCGGTCACGTCGGCGACCGTATCCACGCGGGAGCGTTCGCGCTGGATAGGATCCACCGCTGGGTCCGGCGAAGAGGGAGCGTGCCGTGAGCGACTTGATCGACACCACCGAGATGTACCTGAAGGTCGTCTACGAGCTCGAGGAGGAGGGCACGGTCCCGATGCGGGCGCGCATCGCGCACCGCCTCTCCCAGTCCGGCCCCACGGTCTCGCAGACGGTGGCGCGCATGGAGCGCGACGGCCTGCTCGTGGTCACCGGGGACCGGTCCCTGCGGCTGACCGGGACCGGGCGTGCGCGCGCGGTCTCCGTGATGCGCAAGCACCGCCTGGCCGAGCGGCTCCTCAACGACGTCATCGGCCTGGACTGGGCCTACGTCCACGAGGAGGCGTGCCGCTGGGAGCACGTGATGAGCGAGCGCGTCGAGGAGCGCATCGCCGAGATGCTCGACCACCCCACGGAGTCGCCCTACGGGAACCCGATCCCCGGTCCGCCCGGCGACGGCGCGGGCGACGGTGGCCCGGACGGTGGCGACGGGCCCGAGATCCCGACGCTCCTCGACGGGCTCGTGCCCCTCTCCGAGATCGCGGCCGACGACGCGCAGGAGGTCCGCGTGCGGCGTCTGGGCGAGCCGGCGCAGACGGACCCCGCCTCGATGGCCCTGCTCGCCGAGGTGGGCCTGGTGCCCGGGGGCTCGGTCCAGGTGCTGCGCGCCGACCGCGGCCTGGTGCTGGTGCGCAGCCCCGACGGGGCGCACGCGGTCGAGCTGTCCGACGACGTCGCCGCCCACGTCCTCGTGCACCGCCCCGCATGATCATCGACCACTTGTGCGAGCGTTCACGAAGTGTGATGCACGACACGCTATGAAACCGTGACCAGAGGTTGCCCCGAACGGCGGTAGCCGCGTTAGTGTCGCTCCCGCCCGGTCAGAGCACACGGCGGGGCCCTCGTCCGGACGCCGAGCCCTGCCACCGGTCCGAGGCCACGACACCGCTGGCAGGGGCGGGGGACCCACCGCTTCACGGGGTTCCGCGTGCGGAGCTCCTGGGGTCAAGCCGGCCCGGACCGCCGTGGTCCTGGCCAGCCGGTCATGCTTCTCGACCGAACCCGACAGCTCACCTCGTAGGCGTCAGAGAGGCCTTGAACCCGTGACGACGAGCCACTCCCAGGCGCGCCACCGCAGCGACAGCTCCGAGAGCACCATGAGCGCCCTGGTGGCGTCCGTGGCCGCCAGCACCCGCAAGCACCGCCGCCGCTCCGCCGTGATCGCCGCCTCCTCCGGGCTGCTCGTCACCATGGGGCTCCCGGCCACCGCGATCGCGGCGCCGCAGACGGCGGACGACCGGGCGGGCACCACCGAGTCCATCCCGGCGGTCACCGAGGCCATCGCCGGCCTCACGGTGGACTCCGCCGCACAGGTCGACCTGGCCGTCGGCGCGCTGGCCGTCGTGGACTCCTCCGTCGCCGAGAAGGCCGAGGCGGACCGCCTCGCCGCCGAGCGTGCCGCCGCCCAGGCCGCCGAGGCCGCCCGCGCCGCCGCCGCCGAGCAGTCGGCCGCCAGCACCCTGTCCTCCCGCGGTTCCGCGGGGGAGAGCTCCTCGCGCAGCGCCTCGCGGTCTTCCGGCTCGAGCTCTGAGGCCAGCACCGGCTCCACCGCCTCGACGTCCGCGCCCGCCGCCTCCTCGAGCGGCAGCAGCGCCATCGCCATCGGGCAGCGCTACGCGGGCACGCCGTACGTCTACGGCGGTTCGGCCCCCGGCGGTTTCGACTGCTCAGGCTTCGTCCAGTACGTCCACCGCCAGATGGGGATCTCGCTGCCGCGCACCGCTGCGGCCCAGGCCAACGCCGGGCGCCGCGTCAGCGCGTCCGAGGCGCGCCCCGGTGACATCGTCAACTTCGGTGGGTCCGGTGGCGTCTACCACAACGGCATCTACGCCGGCAACGGGATGATGCTGGACGCCCCGCGGACCGGCAAGACCGTGGGCATGCACAAGATCTGGTCGTCGTCCGTCACCTTCACCCGCGTCAGCTGACCGCTGGTCGACCCTGCGGGGGCGGTGGGCTCCAGAAGAGCCCGCCGCCCCCGTCGTCGCGTGCGACGGACCAGGACCACGTCGCCGTGCCGCCGTGCCGCCGTGCCGCCGTGCCGCCGTGCCGTACCCTGAGCCGGTGGTCATCCGGGCCGTCACCCGCCGAGGCGTGATGGCCTGCGCCCGCTGGTTGCTGACGCGCCGACCCGCCCGCTCCACGACCCGGTCGGCCGCGTAGGGCGGCATCGAGGTGCGCACGCTCGTCCTCAACGCCGGCTACGAGCCGCTGGCGATCGTGCCCTTCCGCCGCGCCATCGCGCTGGTGCTCGCCGGCAAGGCGGTGATCCTCGTCGCGGACGAGGTCCCGGTCCGCAGCGCCGAGCGCACCCTCGCCCGCCCCGCGGTGGTGGTGCTCACGCGGTACGTGCGCATCCCCTACCAGCGACGCGTCCCCCTCTCCCGTCGCGGCGTGCTGCGGCGCGACGGCCACCGCTGCTGCTACTGCGGGCGCAGCGCGTCGACCGTGGACCACGTGCTCCCGCGCAGCCGCGGCGGTCAGGACACGTGGGAGAACCTCGTCGCCGCGTGCCTGCCGTGCAACGGCCGCAAGGGTGACCGCACGCCGGCCGAGATCGGATGGAGTCTCGTCCAGCCACCGCGGGCTCCGAGCGGAGGCTCGTGGGTGGTCCGGGGCAGCGAGCAGCGACGGCCTGCGTGGGACGGGTACCTGCCCGACCTCGACGTCGCCGCCTGAGCCGGCGGTGAGGTCGCCAGCGGCCCCGGTCGCGTGGTGAGGGGCCGTCAGCGCCGTCCTGTGAGCGTCGCCACGGCCGCTGCCGTGAGCGCCACTCCGTCCTCGACGAGCGCCGCCTGCCAGTCGGGCATCCACCGCGCGGCAGCGGCCCGCCACGCGGCGCCCGCGTGCGATCCGGCGAGCGCCCCCAGACCACCGGCCACGGCGGGCCAGAAGGACGTGGCGTCCTCCTGCCGGCACAGCGCCACGGAGCCGGCGGCGCCGGAGGCCAGCCGCGCGCCCAGCCCTTCCGACCCGAGACGGCTGGGGGTGCCCGGGCGCTTGTCGACCACCAGCTCCTGGACCACGGCGGCGGAGGCGAGCAGCACGGCGGGCGTGCTGGGGCGCGGCGGCGGGGCCACGGCGGTGAGCGTCACCTCGGCCCGGTCGCTCATCTCGACCTCGGCGAGCACGCTGGACCCGGCGTAGCCGCGGGCACGGTCGCTGCGCCGCAGCCGCCCCAGGATCGGCGCCGCGAGGCCCAGCGAGCTGCGAGAGCCGGCAGCCACCCCGAGCAGCGCGGAGCGGGCGAGCAGCCCCGCGCCGGCGGGCCGCGGCGGCAGGCCGTCCTTGCGGACGGGGGCGTCCTCACGCTCCAGCGCCGAGAGCGTCGCGTGCGTCACGGCCCCGTACGCCAGGTGCGGGAGCGCGTCCGCGGTCCAGTCCGCCCGCGACCACGACGCCGGGTCGCTGACGCCGTAGGCGGCCAGGGCGCCGTCCGTGGCGGCCATCGCCCCGGCGCCAGCGACGACCGAGCCCGCGAGCGCCCCGGGACGCACCCCGATCCCGCGGAGCACTCCGCCGAGGGCTCCGATGCCGAGCCCGGAGGCGGAGCCGCTCAGCGCTCCCAGGGCGCTGAGGCGGTGGGAGCGCTCGTCACCCGTGCCGGGCACGTCGACGTCGTGGCGCCGTGCGACCTCGGCGACGAGGTCCGCGGGGGCGGAGGACGCGTCGCGGCCGCGACGGGCCATGTCGGCGTAGCTGACGATGTTCAGCGCGGTGGTGCCGGCGCCGCCCGCGAGCAGCCCGTGCCAGAGGGACCTCAGGAGAGTCATGCCCACACCGTGGTCGCTGCGGGGCACCGGCGCCAGCCGGGAGGTCCGCGGCTCGGCACGGCACGGACGTGTCAGGCCTTGAACACCCAGTGCCAGGGCTCGCGCGGCGTGTCCTCGGTGAAGCCGAACCGCTCGCCGTTGGTGCGCATCCACGCCTGCGCACGCCCGTCCAGCTGGAGGTCGAGGGCCTTGCCCCAGCCGTGGTCGGAGGTGCCTGGCTTCGCCGCCAGCCCGCCCTGGGAGTACAGGCCCTTGCGGGCGGCCACGTCCACCTGCTGCTCGTAGGAGCGGTAGGAGTCGTTGACCCCGAGGGTGACGCCCTGGGCCCTGGCGGCGTCCCGCATCTTCAGGAAGGCTTCGGCTGCCGGGGCCCACAGGCGCTCCTTGCCGCCGATGGACGTCAGCGACGCCGCGGGGATGCGGCCGTTGCCGTAGCCCTTCAGGGCCGCGGCGGTCAGCGGGGCGGTGGCGGCCTTGACGGGGGCGAGCGCGGGCGCGCTGGCTGCGGCGAGCGCCTGGGCGAAGGACCCGGCCTGAGCCGTGGCCGTGCTGGTGGTGGCCAGGGACGCGGCGAGCCCGGCGCCCGCGGCGGCCATCCCCGTCGACGGGACCTTCGCGGCGCCTCGGTGCGCTGCTGCCGGCGGGTGCGCCAGGGATGCCAGGCGTGCCTCGATCGCGCTGATGCGCGCGCCGACCGCGGCCACGGATTCCACGTCGGTCGTCCTCCTCGTCGTCGGTGCCCGCTGACCGGTCACGTCCCTGCGTCATCGGCACGGGCGCGCCGCGGCTGGAGCCTGCTGCGCCGATCGGGGGGCTCGGGTGATCGTGCAGGGCTCACGCGCAGCGGGTAGGACAGGGCCATGGCCCTCAACCCGATGACCCACGAACGCCCGAGCCCCGTGACCCCTGCCGGTGCGTCCACCGGCGCGTGGCTGAAGACGTTGGACCTCGGCGCTCAGCTGCTGCAGACCACCGCACCGCTGAAGGGGTTCGACGTCTACGTCGCAGGCTTCCACTGCGCCAAGGGCGAGCCGGAGCTCCAGATGGAGGCCCACCACTTCTGCAAGGTGGTCAACGACGACCTGCTGCAGTGCGTGCTGTTCGACGGCAACACCGCCGACGCCAACCTCATCGGCATCGAGTACATCGTCTCTGAGGCGCTGTTCGACGGGCTGCCCGAGGAGGAGAAGGGCTACTGGCACCCCCACGACTACGAGCTGTTCTCGGGCACGCTCACCGCTCCGGGTTTGCCCACGGCGGTGGAGACGTCGCTGATGGAGCAGCTCGTGAACTCCTACGGCAAGACCTGGCACACCTGGCACACCGGGACCCCGGGCGAGCCGGGGATGACGCTCCCGTTCGGCGACCCGAACCTCATGTGGTCCTTCAACCGTGACGGTGAGGTCCGCGAGGACCTGCGCACCGGGTTCAACGAGGCCATGGGGGTGGACCAGGACGCGAAGCGCGCGTCGCGTCGCTCGTTCCTGCACCTCGCCCGCCCGCAGCGCGGGGTCGACGCGATGAAGGACGACTTCACCGGGACGACGCCGATCGAGGGGGTGGTCGACGCCGGCTCGGGATCCTGAGGGCGGCCGGCTGAGCGCCGACGGTCCCGCGGTGCCTGCCGCGCACACCCGCTCCCCGCTCCTTCGGCGATCGGGGACGTGCTGCCGTGCCGGAGCGCGGTCTTGGCGCGGCGGGGCGTCCCCGGTGGCTCCACCAGCACCGGCCTCGCGCGGTGGGGCGTCCCCGATCGGCCGCGCAGCGATCTGCCGGCTGAGCGAGGACCGGCCTCCGCGGTGTCTACCGGGTCTGCCGGCTCAGCGGTCCGCGGCGACGCAGCAGGCGTCCGTGCAGCCGGGGCCGCACCCGCAGACCTCCGCAGGGCGGCCCGCGGCGCCCGCCTCGTCCGCTCCTCCCGCGTCGCCGGCGGTGTCGTCAGCGAGAGGGGCTCCCGGCGCGCAGCACCCGTCCCCGCGCCAGGTCTCGAGGCCCTCGCGCAGCGCCACGGCGGCGATGACCAGCCCTGCCACGGGGTCGGCCCACCACCAGCCCAGGGCTGCGTTGAGCAGCAGGCCGAGGAGCAGCACGGCGGAGAGGTAGGTGCACAGCAGGGTCTGGGTGCCGTCGGCCTCCACGGAGCGCGAGCCGAGCTGGCGCCCGGTGCGACGCTGCGCCCAGGAGAGCACCGGCATGACCGCCAGCGACACGGCGGCCAGCACGATGCCCACCACGGAGCCGTCGGGTTCCGAGCCGGTCAGCAGGGACCGGGAGGAGACCACCGCGACGTAGGCGGCCAGGGCGAAGAACGACAGGGCGATGAGCCGCTGCGCGGTGCGCTCGCGCTCCTGCGGCACGGCGTGGCGGAACTGCCACAGGATGACCAGGCCGCTGGAGACCTCGACCACCGAGTCCAGCCCGAAGCCCACGAGCGCCACGGAGCCGGCGACGAGGCCGGCGCTCACGGCGACGACGGCCTCGACCACGTTGTAGGCCACGGACGTGCCCGCGAGCAGCTGGGCGCGTCGCCCGAGCACCGCGCGCCGCTGCGGCGAGAGGGTCGGCTGCGCCCGAGAGGGCGACGGCGGGGCGGTGCGCCCGCCGGCGGGGGCGCTCACCGTGCTCCCTCGCCGGACGAGGGGCACAGCGTGGCCGAGGAGCCGGTGGCGGCGAGCAGCCGCTCCCCGGCGCGCAGCAGCTCGAGGACCTCCGGGTGGGCGATCGAGTGCACCGACGCCCGGCCCTGCGGCCGCGAGACCACCAGGCCGCAGCCGCGCAGGCACGCCAGGTGCGCCGAGACCGTCGACTGCGCCAGCCCGAGGTGGGCGGTGAGGTCGACGACGCGGTGCTCGCCGAGGGCGAGGTGGTCCAGGATCGCCAGCCGCGCCGGGTCGGCGAGCCCGTGGAAGAGGGCAGCGCCGCTCCGGGCGTCGACCGCCCCTGGCGTGGGTGCGGGTGGGGCGTCAGCCATCATCGTCACGCGACGATGATGGCACGGGCGGGCGATGGACGCCACGGTCGGTGGCCCGGGTCCCCGTTGACGCACCGCGGGAATACGTGCAAGGTAAGCCTTACCTCTTTACGCACCACGACCGCTCCTCGACGGAGGCACCGTGCTCCCCAACTTCCTCATCGGCCTGCGCGAGGGCCTGGAGGCGACGC
>JARICT010000113.1 GCA_029257185.1 Quadrisphaera sp. | reverse complement strand
CGCAGCCACGCCAGCAGCTCGTCCTCGCGCTCGCGCGCCCGGGCCGCCTCCCACGTCCCGAGGCGCCGGGAGTCCACGACCCGCCCGTCGCGCAGGTACACCACCCGGTCACCGCGCACCGCGCAGGCGGGGTCGTGGGTCACCATCACCAGGGTGGTCCCCCCGGCGTGGACGTCGGTCAGCGCGTCCATGACCTCCGCGGACATGCTGCTGTTCAGCGCCCCGGTCGGCTCGTCGACGAACAGCACCGCCGGCTGCGAGGCCAGCGCCCGGCAGATGGAGGCCCGCTGCAGCTGCCCGCCGGACACCTCGGTGGTGCCGTGCTGGGCGACGCCCGCGATGCCGAAGCGCTCCATCAGGGCGTCCACCCGCGCGGCGACCGCGTCCTTCTCCCGGGGCGCGGCCTTCAGCGCGGGCAGCAGGACGTTGTCCCGGATCGTGAGGTTCTCCAGGAAGTAGCCATGCTGGAAGACGAAGCCCATCCGCGTGAGCCGGACGCGGCTCATCTGCGTGTCGGTGAGCGCGGTGAGGTCTCGTCCCTCCAGGCTCACGCTGCCCCCGGTCGGGCGGTCCATCCCGCTGATCGCGTAGAGCAGCGTCGACTTGCCGGAGCCGGAGGCACCCATCACCACGAGGAACTCCCCCGCGGCGACCTCCAGGTCGATCCCGTCGAGCACCCGGGTGGGCGGGTCGGTGGAGCGGTACTCCTTCGACAGCCCGCGGGCCCTCACCGTGGCCTCCGTCGTGATCGTCATCCCTGCTCCCGTCATCGGCCGAGCCACGTGCTCTTGTCGGCGGCCTGCAGCCGCGAGGTCAGCGCCACCGCGCTGACGTAGCCGGCGGCGACCAGCGCCGCCGGGGCGGCCACGTACACCAGCCAGGGGTTCGCCACCAGGTCCAGCCGCGAGAGCCCGAGCCCCGCCACCGAGATCGCCCCACCCACGAGAGCCTCCCCCGCCGTCGCCGCCAGGACCATGCCGGCGGCGGTGCCGAGCACCACCGTGAGCGCCACCTTGAGCCGCACCTGGGCGCTGACCTCCGCGCTGGAGAACCCCAGCGCGCAGAGCACCCCCATCCGGGGCCGCTCCCGGGTCAGGCGCAGCATGAGGAACAGGCTCGTGATCAGCGCCACCACCGCGACGCCGAAGACGGCCGCCAGCACCGCGGCGCTGCGCAGCGCGTCCGTGACGTAGGACAGCGTCTGCTCCACGTAGTCCCGCATCGGGATGACGGAGGCCGAGGGGAGGCTCTCGTCGTACTCGTCGGCGACCGCCGCGGGGTCGGCGCCCTGCGCCGTGTCGGCGTAGACGACGTAGCCCGCCGCCTCCACGCCGGCGTCGCCCTGCATCTTGGCGGTGCGGCCCCCGCTGGTCACGTCCTGGTAGACCCCGCTCACGGTGACCGTCTCGGCAGGGTCGCCGCCGCGCCGCAGCGCCAGCTCCTCGCCCACGCCGAGGCCGAGGTGGTCCGCGTTCGCCACGGACAGCGCGATCTGCCCGTCACCGGGCGTCTCGCCCGCCGCGAAGCTGACGGTGGGGCGCGAGTAGTCACCGACCTCGACGCGCAGGACCTCCCACCCCTCCTCGCCCGGGGTCTCGTAGAGGACCTTGGCGAAGTCACGCACCTCGCTCACGCGGTCGTCGGCCGCCAGCCGGGCGAGGAGGTCGCGCTGCGCAGCGCCCACGTCGTCGGAGAACTGCACGTCAGCGCGCAGGTCCGCCTCCGGGGCGCCCAGGTACGTGACGAAGCGGGGACTGGTGAACGTGGTCAGCAGGTTCGTCGGGAGGGTGACGAGCACCGCCGCGAGCGCGAGGACCAGCGGGACGAGCACCCACTGCCCGGCGTCAGCCCTCAGGTCCACCCACGCCAGGCGCCGGTTCAGGCCGGCGCCCCCGGCGGAGGCGAGGTCGGTGCGGCGTGCCCGGCGGGCGCGGCGACGGGCGCGCCGGGCGGTCTGCTCCTCGCCGAGGGTGCTGCCGTGGACCAGCGCGCCGACCACGTCCACCCGCCGGACCGAGCGCAGCACGCCGGCGCACAGCGCCATGACGAGCAGGTAGACCACCACCAGTGCCGCCACCGGCACGAGGATCGTCGCCAGACCCGTGCCCGCCTCGGCGTAGCTGGCCGCCGCGCCGCGGGTCAGCACCCTCGACGCGGGCACGGCGAGGACGCCACCGACCACGCAGGCGGCCAGCGTCATGACGGTGTACTTCGCGAGGTAGAGGCGCGTGATCGCCCGCTGCGGCAGGCCGATGGCCTTCATCACCCCGATCTGGCGGACCTCCTCCTCGAGGGTGCCGCGGATGACGAAGCGCAGGCTCAGCAGGGCGATGACCATGAGCAGCCCGCTGACGAAGACCAGGGCGAGCGCCACGAGCCCGTCGCTGAAGGAGTTGATCAGCCGGATCATCTGGTAGGTCACCGCCTGCCCGTTCTTCGGCAGCGCCTCCTGCGACTCGTACGCCCGCTGGAGCGCCGAGGCCTGCGCCGGGTCCGTGAGGCGGTACTCCACGATGATCTCGTCGGTGCCTCCTCCGGCGGCTCGCAGCGCCGCGAAGTCGTCCTCGGAGACGAGGAAGCGGGTCGCGGAGGACAGCGAGGAGGCCATCTGGGCGTCGCGCACGAACCCCGCCACCCTGAGGTCGCGGGCCCCCGCCCCGGTCCGCACGGCCAGCGCGTCACCGACGCGCAGCCCGGTGTCCTGCTGGTGGGCCACCGGCACGTAGACCTCGCCGGCGGACGGCCGGGGGATCCCACCCTCCTGGTCCACGAGGAGGTCGAACCCCTCGTTCTGGGTCACGAAGAGGTTGTC
>JARICT010000109.1 GCA_029257185.1 Quadrisphaera sp. | reverse complement strand
AGGCGGACGTAGCCGAGGCCGACCTCGACGAGGGTCTTGAGGTGCCGGGAGATCGCGGGGACGGCGGCGAAGAAGTCGGCCGCCTCCTCGATCGGCATGTCGAGCACGTCGGCGACCGTCTTGCCCTTGAAGTGGACCTCGAGGGTCTCGCGGTTGTACCGCGCCCCGTGGCACACCTCGCAGGGCACGTAGACGTCGGGCAGGAAGTTCATCTCGATCTTGATGGTCCCGTCGCCGTGGCAGTTCTCGCAGCGCCCGCCCTTCACGTTGAAGGAGAAGCGGCCCGGGAGGTAGCCGCGCACCTTGGCCTCGGTGGTGTCGGCGAAGAGCTTGCGCACCGAGTCCCACACGCCGGTGTACGTCGCGGGGTTGGACCGGGGCGTGCGCCCGATGGGGCTCTGGTCGACGTGGACCACCTTGTCGAGCTCCTCGAGCCCGCTGACGCGCGTGTGCCGCCCCGGGACCTGGCGCGCCCCGTTGAGCCGGTTGGCCAGGGTCTTGTAGAGGATGTCGTTGATCAGCGACGACTTCCCCGAGCCGGACACCCCGGTCACGGCGACCATGATCCCGAGCGGCACCTCGACGTCGATGCCCAGGAGGTTGTTCTCCCGCGCACCGACGACCTTCAGGGCCCGCGAGGTCTTCTTCCGGCGCGTCGCGGGCGTGGCGATGCTCCGCGCTCCCGACAGGTACTGCCCGGTGATGGAGCGGTCGTTCGTCAGCAGCCCCTCGAAGGGACCGGAGTGGACGATCTCCCCGCCGTGCTCGCCCGCGCCGGGACCGACGTCGACGACCCAGTCGGCCACGGAGATCGTGTCCTCGTCGTGCTCCACGACGATGAGGGTGTTGCCGAGGTCCCGCAGCCGCATCAGCGTGTCGATGAGGCGGCGGTTGTCCCGCTGGTGCAGCCCGATGCTCGGCTCGTCGAGGACGTACAGCACCCCCACCAGCCCGGAGCCGATCTGCGTGGCGAGCCGGATGCGCTGGGCCTCGCCGCCGGACAGCGTGCCGGCGGGACGGTCCAGCGAGAGGTAGGTGAGGCCCACGTCGACGAGGAACTGCAGGCGGGCCAGGATCTCCTTCAGCACGGCGGCGGCGATCTGGGCCTGCCGGGCGTCCAGCTCGAGCTGCTGCATGAAGGTGTGGAGCTCGGTGACCGGGAGGGCGCACGCCTGCGCGATGGACAGCCCGCCCAGACGCACCGCCAGGACCTCCGGGCGCAGGCGCGCCCCCCCGCAGACGGAGCACGGCACCTCTCGCATGTACCCCTCCATGCGCTCGCGAGAGGTGTCGGACTCGGTCTCGGAGTGGCGCCGTGCGATGAAGTCCAGCGCCCCCTCGAAGCCGGTGGAGTACGCCCGCTCGCGACCCCAGCGGTTGCGGTAGCGCACGTGCACCTCGTGGTCCTGGCCCTTCAGGACCGCGTCCCTGGCGCGCTGCGGCAGCGCCCGCCACGGGGTGTCGACGGAGAAGCCCAGCTGGTCGGCCAGACCGCCCAGCAGGCGCTGGAAGTAGTCCGCGGTGCCCTGCCCGGCCCACGGGGCGATGGCGCCCTCGGCGAGGCTGCGCTCGGGGTCGGGCACGATCAGCTCGGGGTCCACCTCGAGCTTCACGCCGATGCCGGAGCACTCGGGGCAGGCGCCGTAGGGGGCGTTGAAGGAGAACGTCCGCGGCTCGATCTCCTCGAGGGCCAGCGGGTGGTCGTTGGGGCAGGAGAGCTTCTCGGAGAAGCGCCGCTCCTTGCCGTCCTCGCCGGCCGCGACGTCCACCATGTCGATGACGACGATGCCGTCGGCCAGGCGCAGCGCGGTCTCGACCGAGTCGGTGAGGCGCCGCTGGACGGTGTCACGGGCGACGAGGCGGTCGACGACGACCTCGACGGTGTGCTTGCGCTTCTTGTCCAGACCCTGCCCCGCGGTGAAGGCCGCGAGCTCGGAGAGGGGCTTCGTCTCCCCGTCGACGCGCGCACGGGCGTACCCGGCGGTCTGGAGCTCGCCGAAGAGCTCGACGAACTCCCCCTTGCGCCCGCGCACCACGGGCGCCAGGACCTGGTACCGCGTGCCCTCGGGCAGCTCCATGAGGCGGTCGACGATCTGCTGCGGCGTCTGGCGCCCGATCGGCTCGTCGCACACCGGGCAGTGGGCGACGCCGGCGCGGGCCCACAGCAGGCGCAGGTAGTCGTAGACCTCGGTGATGGTGCCGACGGTGGAGCGCGGGTTGCGGGACGTCGACTTCTGGTCGATCGAGACCGCGGGGCTCAGACCCTCGATGAAGTCGACGTCCGGCTTGTCCATCTGGCCGAGGAACTGCCGGGCGTAGGCCGACAGCGACTCCACGTAGCGCCGCTGGCCCTCGGCGAAGATGGTGTCGAAGGCCAGGGAGGACTTCCCCGAGCCCGAGAGACCGGTGAACACCACCATCCCGTCGCGGGGGAGGTCAAGGCTGACGTCCTTGAGGTTGTGCTCACGGGCGCCCTGCACGACAAGTCGATCCACGACGTCAACTGTAGGGGCCGCCACCGACACCGGGGCGCTCGTGACGCGCACGCACCCGCCCCGCGGGGCGCCGTCGGCGGCCCCCCGGAGGCGGGTGTGGGGCGCCTCACACGTCGGGGAAGCGCTCCGTGGCCGGGGGGCCGTCACCCCCGGCCGCGTACTCCTCCAGCGGGACCTCGCCGCGCTGCCAGGCCGCGATCACCGGGTCGAGGATGCGCCAGCAGTCCTCCGCGGTGTCGCCGCGCACCGACAGCGTCGGGTCCCCCGACAGCACCCCCGCGAGGACCTGGCCGTAGGCGGGCAGGTCGGGGGCGCCCATCTGCGACGACAGGCGCGTGTACTCCATGTCGAAGGGGTCGTCGGGGCTGTTGACCATGAGCTGCAGGGTCACCGTGTCCGGCGAGAAGCCCAGGCGCAGGCGGGTCGGTGCCGCCTCCCCGCGCAGCCCCTCCACCAGGTGGGGCACCTTTCGGAAGGTGATGACGGCTTCCTTGCGGGCCCGGCCGAGGGCCTTGCCCGAGCGCAGCCGGAAGGGCACGCCCGCCCAGCGCCAGGTGTCGACGACGAGCTCGACCTCGCCGAGGGTCTCGGTCCCGCGGTCGGGGTCCACGCCGGCCTCGGCCGCGTAGGCCGGCACGTCGCGGCCGCGGGAGGTGCCGGCGGTGTAGCGCGCCCGGCGGCTGGCGGTGGCGGGATCACCGGCCAGGTGGGTGGCGCGCAGGAGCTCGGCCTTGCGGTCGCGCAGGTCACGCTCCCCCAGCGAGGACGGCGGGTCCATGGCCAGCAGGGCCATCACCTGCAGCAGGTGGCTCTGCACCATGTCGACCAGCGCCCCCGCGCCGTCGTAGTAGCGGGCCCTGCTCTCGAGAGCCAGGTCCTCGTCGTAGAACACGTCGACCCGCTCGACGTGCTCGCGCGTGAGCATCGGCTCGATGAGGCGGTTGGCGAACCTCAGGCCCAGCAGGCCCAGCGTCGTGGAGCGCCCCAGGAAGTGGTCGACCCGGTGCACGTGGTCCTCGGGGACGATGGACGCCACGAGGGCGTTGAGCGCGTGGGCCGACTCCTGGTCGGTGCCGAACGGCTTCTCCAGCACCAGCCGCGTCCCCTCCGGCACGCCGCTGCGGGCCAGCGCCTCGCAGGCCGCCGCCGTCACGTGGGGCGGCAGCGCGAAGTACACCGCGACGGGGCCCTCGCACCGCTCGAGCAGCCGGGTGAGGTGGCCGTCGCCCGTGACGTCGCACTGCTGGTACCAGGAGCCCTCCAGCAGGCGCCGCACGGCTCCCTCGCCCTCGCTCGGCGGCCCGCCCCGCAGCGCCTCGTCCCCGACGACCTCGTGGCCGGCCTGGGCGAAGGAGTCGCGGACCTTCGCGTACCAGGAGTCGGCGTCGATGTCCTCCACGCCAGCGCCGACGAGCTCCAGCGCGGGCCCGCCCCCGGTGGGGCCCGTCCCGGCCCCGGAGGCAGCGGCAGACCTCGCGACCATGTCCGCGAGACCGGGGAGGAGCAGCCGGGAGGCCAGGTCGCCCGACGCGCCGAGCACGAGGAGGGTCCCCGGCACGGCGCCGCTCCCGGACCCGGCGACAGCGCCGTGGCCGCCGTCGGCCTCGGCGTGGTCCTCCCCCCGCACCGCGGCGGGCGTGCCGGCCGGGCTGTCCGGGCCGGCTGCGAGGCTGGCTGCTGATGGTGGTCTCTGCGGCGTCATGGCCCCACTGTGGCGGCGCTCACAGCGCACGGCTACCCCGGGTGTTCCGCCGCGCCGGCGGGGCGGGCTCGCGGCGCGCGGACGAGCACGGGCAGGATGCCCCCGTGACGAGCCCCATCGAGGACTACGCCCTCATCGGTGACTGCCACACAGCGGCCCTGGTGGACCGCGGTGGGAGCATCGACTGGCTGTGCCTGCCGCGCTTCGACTCGACCTCCTGCTTCGCCGCGCTGCTCGGCGACGAGGGCAACGGCCGCTGGTCGCTGGGGCCGGTCGAGACCGCGACCACCACCCGCCGCTACGCGGGCCACTCCATGGTCCTCGTGACCCGCCACGAGGTGGTCTCCGGCGTCGTCGAGGTGCGGGAGGCCATGCCGATGGGCGGCCGTCGCGCCGACGTCATCCGCCAGGTCCGCGGCATCAGCGGGCGGGTGACCATGCGTCAGGAGCTCGTCGTGCGCTTCGGCTACGGGAAGGTCCTCCCCTGGGTCCGCCGGGTCGAGGGCGACGACGAGCTGCTGCTGGCCAGCGCCGGGCCCGACGCCGTGGTGCTGCGCAGCTCCACCGACCTCCCCGAGGCACGCGGCAGGCGTCACGTGGGGATCTTCGACGTCACCGCCGGAGACGTCGTCGACCTCTCCCTCACCTGGTTCCCCTCCCACCGCGAGCCGCCGCCGCGCGAGGACGCCACCGAGCGCCTGCTGGCCACGCAGCGCTGGTGGAGCCGGTGGGCGGAGCGCCGCGGCGACGTGGCACGCGGCGGACCGCACGACGAGGCCGTGACGCGCTCGCTGCTCGTCCTGCGGGCGCTGACGCACGAGGACACCGGCGGCATCGTGGCCGCCGCCACGACCTCCCTGCCCGAGCAGCCCGGCGGGGAGCGGAACTGGGACTACCGCTACTGCTGGCTCCGCGACGCCGCCCACACGCTCGAGGCCCTCATGCTCACCGGGTACCACCACGAGGCGGCCGAGTGGCGTCACTGGCTGCTGCGCGCGGTCGCCGGCTCACCCGACGACGTCCAGATCATGTACGGCCTGGCCGGGGAGCGTGAGCTGCCCGAGCGGGAGCTGGACCACCTCGCGGGGTACGGCGGCGCGAAGCCCGTCCGCATCGGCAACGGGGCCGTCGCCCAGTACCAGGCCGACGTGCTGGGAGAGGTCATGGTGGCCCTGGACGCCGCCCGGCGCGACGGCGTCGCCGAGGACGAGTTCTCGTGGCCCCTCCAGCGGGCGCTGCTGGACTACGTGGGGCGCAACTGGGACCGCCCGGACTCGGGGATCTGGGAGATGCGGGGCCCGGAGCAGCACTACGTGCACGGGCGCGTCATGGTGTGGGCGGCCCTGGACCGCGGCGTGCGCGCGGTCAACGAGGGCGGCCTCGAGGGACCCGCGGACCGGTGGGAGGAGCTGCGGGACCGCGTCGAGCAGGAGATCCTCCAGCGCGGCGTCGACCCGGAGCGGGGCTGCTTCGTCCAGCACTACGGCACCCGCGAGGTCGACGCGTCCCTGCTGCAGCTCCCCCAGGTGGGGTTCTGCGCCGCGGACGACCCGACGATGCTCGCCACCGTCGCGGCCATCGAGGAGGACCTCCTGCAGGACGGTCTGGTGCTGCGGTACCGCACGGGGTCGTCCTCCGACGGGCTGCCGCCCGGGGAGCACCCCTTCCTGGCCTGCTGCTTCTGGCTCGTGGAGCAGTACGCGCGCTCCGGGCGCGGGGAGGACGCAGAGGCGCTGATGGAGCGCCTCCTGTCGCTGCGCAACGACGTCGGGCTGCTCTCGGAGGAGTACGACACGGTCGAGGGGAGGCAGCTCGGCAACACGCCCCAGGCGCTGTCGCACCTCGCGCTGGTGCGCGCCGCCGCGGCCCTGCGCGCCAGGACCACGGACGACCTCGAGCGGTAGGGGGCTACCGAGGAGCGTCGGTGGCGGCGTCGTCGGTGGCCTCGTCCTTCGGGCCGCTCTCCTTGGCCGGGGGCTGCTTCGAGGAGAGCAGGCTCGCCACGGTGGCGATGAGCAGGATGCCCACGATGAGCCCCAGCGACAGGAACGTGGGGATCTCGGGGACCGAGGTCAGCGGCTCGCCCCCGTTGATGAAGGGCACCGAGTTCGTGTGCAGGGCCTCCAGCACCAGCTTGACGCCGATCAGGGCGAGCACCGCCGCGAGCCCCAGCGGGAGGTACACGAGGCGGTCGAGCAGACCGCCCAGCAGGAAGTACAGCTGACGCAGGCCCATCAGGGCGAACAGGTTGGCGGTGAAGACGATGAACGGGTCCTTGGTGAGCCCGAAGATCGCCGGGATCGAGTCGAGCGCGAACAGCAGGTCGGTGCTGCCGATCGCGATGAAGACGATGATCATGGGCGTGAGGAGCCGCTTGCCGTCGACCTTCACCGTGAGCTTCGCGCCGTGGAACTCCTCGGTCAGCGGCAGGACCTTCCGCAGTCCGCGCACCACGGCGTTCTCCTCGTACTCCTCCTCGTGGCCCCGGTCCTTGACCAGCTTGATCGCCGTGTAGATCAGGAAGACGCCGAAGAGGTAGAAGACCCAGGTGTAGCGCTCGAGGATGGCGGCGCCGGCGAGGATGAAGATCCCCCGGAGCACCAGGGCGATGATGATGCCGACCATCAGCACGATCTGCTGGTCCTTCGCTGGCACGGCGAAGCGGGCCATGATGATCACGAAGACGAAGAGGTTGTCCACCGACAGGCTGTACTCGGTGATCCACCCGGCGAAGAACTCACCGCCCGGACCGACGCCGCCTCCGGGGATGAAGAACATCGTGGTGCCGAAGAGGATCGCCAGGGTCACGTAGAAGCCCACCCACAGCGCCGACTCCTTCGTGGACGGCACGTGCGGCCGACGCACGACGAGCGCGAGGTCCACCAGCAGCAGCGCCACGAGGGCGATCAGGGATCCGGTCTCGAACCAGACGGGCAGTTCCCGCATCGCGGTGCTCCAGGGCGTTCAGAGGGGCGCTCGGAGCGCCTCGGTGGCGGGATGGACGGCGCGGCACCCCGGGGTGCGGCCCCGTGGACGGCGGCGAGGCTATCAGGCGGTCGTGGCCCGCTCCATGCTCCGGAGCTCCTTCTTGAGGTCGTTGATCTCGTCCCTCAGACGTCCGGCGAGCTCGAACTGCAGCTCCGCGGCCGCGGCGTGCATCTGGTCGGAGAGCTGCTGGATGAGCGTGGCGAGGTCGCCCGCCCCGCCCGCGACGAGTCCGGCTCCCGAGCTCTCACCCGCCGACGCGGAGTGGTACCCCCGCGCGCCGAGGCGCGCACCCCCGGGCGTCGGGGCCTTCCCCCGCGAGGCCGAGCGGCCTGACCCGCCCACCGAGGCGAGCAGCTCCGCCGTGTCCGCGTCCTCACGGTTGATCTGGTCGGTGATGTCGGCGATCTTCTTCCGGAGCGGCTGGGGGTCCACCCCGCGCTCGGTGTTGTAGGCGATCTGCTTCTCCCGACGGCGATCGGTCTCCTCGAAGGCCTTGGCCATGGAGGGGGTGATCTTGTCGGCGTACATGTGCACCTGGCCGGAGACGTTGCGGGCCGCGCGCCCGATGGTCTGGACCAGCGACGTGGCCGAGCGCAGGAACCCCTCCTTGTCGGCGTCGAGGATGCTCACCAGCGAGACCTCGGGCAGGTCCAGGCCCTCCCGCAGCAGGTTGATGCCCACGAGGACGTCGAACTCTCCTTGGCGCAGCTCGCGCAGCAGCTCCACCCGGCGCAGGGTGTCGATGTCGGAGTGCAGGTACCGCACCCGCACGCCCTGGTCGAGCAGGTAGTCGGTGAGGTCCTCGGCCATCTTCTTCGTCAGCGTGGTCACGAGCACGCGCTCGTCGCGCGCCGCCCGCTCGCGCACCTGGTCGAGGAGGTCGTCGATCTGCCCCTTCGTGGGACGCAGCACCACCTGCGGGTCCACCAGCCCGGTCGGCCGGATGATCTGCTCCACGGTGCCCTTGCCGCGCGAGAGCTCGTAGGGCCCCGGGGTGGCGGAGAGGTACACCGTCTGGCCGATCCGCTCCACGAACTCCTCCCACTTGAGCGGCCGGTTGTCCATCGCGCTCGGCAGGCGGAACCCGTGGTCGACCAGCGTCCGTTTGCGGGACATGTCGCCCTCGTACATCGCGCCGATCTGCGGGACGGTGACGTGCGACTCGTCGATCACGAGGAGGAAGTCCTCGGGGAAGTAGTCGATGAGGGTGTGGGGTGCCGTGCCCGGTCCGCGGCCGTCGATGTGCCGGGAGTAGTTCTCGATGCCGGCGCAGGACCCGACCTGACGCATCATCTCGATGTCGTAGGTGGTCCGCATGCGCAGCCGCTGGGCCTCGAGGAGCTTGCCCTGGCCCTCCATCTCGGCCAGTCGGGCGGTGAGCTCCGCCTCGATCGACTCCACCGCCCGGTTCATCCGCTCGGGGCCGGCCACGTAGTGGGTGGCGGGGAAGACGTACATCTGCTGCTCGTCGCGCAGCACCTCGCCGGTGAGCGGGTGCAGGAGGTAGAGCGACTCGATCTCGTCACCGAAGAACTCGATGCGCAGCGCGTGCTCCTCGTAGACCGGGATGATCTCCACGGTGTCGCCGCGCACCCGGAACGTGCCGCGCGTGAAGGCCACGTCGTTGCGCGTGTACTGCATGGTGACGAACCGGCGCAGCAGCTCCTCCCGCTCGATCTGCTGGCCGACGGACAGCGGCACCATCCGGTCCACGTACTCCTGGGGCGTGCCGAGGCCGTAGATGCAGGAGACCGAGGCCACCACGACGGTGTCACGCCGCGTCAGCAGGTTGTTCGTCGCCGAGTGCCGCAGCCGCTCGACCTCCTCGTTGACCGAGGAGTCCTTCTCGATGTACGTGTCCGACTGGGGGACGTACGCCTCGGGCTGGTAGTAGTCGTAGTAGGAGACGAAGTACTCCACCGCGTTGTTCGGGAGGAGCTCGCGGAACTCGTTGGCCAGCTGCGCGGCGAGGGTCTTGTTCGGCGCCATGACCAGCGTGGGCCGCTGGAGCTTCTCGATCATCCACGCGGTCGTCGCCGACTTGCCCGTCCCCGTGGCCCCGAGGAGCACCACGTCCTTCTCCCCCGCCTGGACCCGCCGCGCCAGCTCGTCGATCGCGGCGGGCTGGTCGCCGGACGGGCTGAAGTCGGACTCGACGGTGAACGGTGCGAGCGACCGCTTGATGTCCGTGGTGGGGCGCATGGCGCAACGGTAGGCGCCACCACCGACACCGGCCCCAGAGCGGCCGCCGTGGAGGGCCTGCGCCGCGCTCAGCGGCCAGCGCGGGAGAGCACCTCCGCGATGAAGGGGGCCTTCGCGGCCGCGTAGGCGTCGACGTCGGGGTGCTTGCGGGCGAGCCCCTGCTTGAGCAGCCCGTAGGCGAGCATCGCGGAGCGGTCGGCGCGCAGGGCGTCGCGGAAGGCGAGCACCTCGCCGACCTCGGGGTTGGCCGCGTCGCGCACGTGGCAGTTGACGCGCCGGCCCGGGTCCGCCTCGGCGGCGAAGGCCTTGCGGTAGCGGCCACCCGCGGAGGCCGGCTCGTCCCACCACTGTCCCGGCACCGCGACGAGCCCTGCGCGCGCCAGGTCCCGAGCGGTCGCCACGGCCGTGGGCGCGTCGCGCGTGACCACCTGGAGGTCGATGCAGTCCTTCGCGGTCAAGCCGGCCACGGCGGTGGAGCCCACGTGCTGCACGGAGACCGCCCGGTCACCGGCGACGCGCTCGACGCGGGCCACGAGCCGCGCCCCCGCTGCCGCCCACCCCGGGTCGGCGGCCACGAGCCGCGGCGCCGTCGGGCGCGGCGCCCGGCGCCCGGCGCGCAGGTTCGCCTCGAACGGCAGCAGGCGCTCGGTCCACAGGGTGCCCACCTGCTCGGTGAGGTCCGCTGCGGAGCCGCTCCCGTCCAGCGTGACGTCCGCGGCGGCCCGGCGGGCGGCGTCGTCGGCCTGCGCGGCGATGCGCGCGCGGGCGTCGTCGAGCGACATCCCGCGACCGGTCGTCAGCCGTTCCACCCGGACCTCCTCAGGCGTGTCGACGATGACGACGAGCTGGTACCGAGCGCCGCGGTCGAGCTCGACGAGCAGCGGGATGTCGTGCACGAGCACCGCGTCGCGGGGCGCGGTCGAGGCGAGCGCGGACGTGCGCTCGCTGATGAGCGGGTGGGTGATCGCCTCGAGGCGACGCCGGGCGCCGCCGTCGGCGAAGACCGCGCGTCCCAGCGCGGCGCGGTCCAGCGAACCGTCGGGGGCCAGCACCGAGGGGCCGAAGGCCCCCGCGACCGCCGCGAGACCCGGCGTGCCGGGTGCGACGACCTCCCGGGCGACGACGTCGGAGTCGATGACCACCGCCCCGAGCCGCGCCAGCGCCGCCGCCGCGGTCGACTTGCCCGCCCCCACACCTCCGGTCAAGCCCACGGTCAGCACCGCGGAACCCTATCCCCGGGTCCGGTTGCGCCGCCCGAGGACGACGAAGGGGCCCCGGCGCGACGCCGGGGCCCCTTCGGGTGGTGCGTGGCGGGTCAGCCGCCGGTGAGCTTCTCGCGCAGCGCGGCGAGCGCCTCGTCGGAGGCCAGGGTGCCCTCCTGCTCGGCCGGGGCCGGGCGCGAGGACGGCGCCGGTGCGTCGCCCGAGGTGGACTCGACGACGGGGTCGGCGGTCGGGGACGGAGCCGACGAGCTGTAGCTCGTGGTGGTCCCGCCCTCGGGGGCGCTGGCGTCGGCGTCGCGCGCCGCCGCCACCTGCTTGCGGTGGGCCTCGAAGCGGGCGTGCGCCTCGGCGTACTGGCGCTCCCACTCCTCGCGCTGGCGGTCGAAGCCCTCGAGCCAGTCGTTGGTCTC
>JARICT010000040.1 GCA_029257185.1 Quadrisphaera sp. | reverse complement strand
GCTCCGCAGCGACGACGACGGCGAGGCGGTCTACCGCCGGTGCAGCACGGGCCACCACCACCACCTCGTCTGCCGGGCGTGCGGGGCCACCGTGGAGGTGGAGGGCTCGCAGGCCGAGCGCTGGGCGCGGCGCACCGCGGCGGAGCACGGGTTCTCCGACGTCACCCACGTGATGGAGATGTTCGGCACCTGTGCGTCCTGCGCGGCCGCTCCCCGGTGACGACCGGCGCGGCCGGGGTCTCTCCGTCCCCTAGAGTGAGAACTGTTATCACCAGTCGTCTCGTCGGGAGCCCCCATGCGCACGTCCACCCGCTCGCTCCCCGTCGTCGGGGTGCTGGGGCTCGCGACCTTCCTCGGCGGCTGCGCGGGGTCCGGCGACGCGGAGCCCGGGCCCTCGGGCTCCGCCGGCGGCCCGCTGGCCGTCGTCGCCTCGACCGACGCGTGGGGTGACGTCGCCGCCACCGTCGGCGGGGACGCGGTCGAGGTCACCTCGCTGGTCTCCGGCCCGAGCCAGGACCCCCACTCCTACGAGGCGAGCGCCCGCGACCAGCTGGCGGTCGCCGACGCCGCGGTCGTCATCGCCAACGGCGGCGGGTACGACGACTTCGTGGGCGCTCTGGTGAGCGCCTCGGGGACCGACGCCGCCGTGCTCGACGCGGTGGAGATCTCCGGCAGGTCGGCCCCCGAGGGCGGCGAGCTCAACGAGCACGTCTGGTACGACATGCCGACCGTCGCCGCCGTCGCCGACCAGGTCGCCGAGGCGCTCGCCGAGGCGGACCCGGGCGCCGCGGACGTCTTCGCCGACAACGCCGAGGCGCTGGGGGCCCGGCTCGCCGAGATCGAGGCCGCGGAGGCGTCCGTCGCCGACGCCGCGGGCGGCAGGCGCATCGTCGTCACCGAACCGGTCCCGCTGTACATGACGCAGGCCTGCGGCCTGACCGACGCCACCCCCGAGGCCCTCTCCGCGGCCGTCGAGGCCGGTACGGGGGTCCCCGCCACCGTCCTCGCCGACACGCAGGCGCTGCTCGCCGGCGGCGACGTGGCGGCGCTGGTGGACAACGAGCAGACCTCCGGCCCCGAGACCGAAGCGCTGCTCGAGGCCGCGGGGGCCGGCGGCGTCACCGTCGTCCCGGTCACCGAGACCCTCCCCGCCGGCGAGGACTTCGTGACCTGGATGACCGACAACGTCCGCGCGATCGAGGACGCGGTGACCTCGTGACCCCGGGCCCCGTGCTCTCCCTGGTCGGGGCGTCCCTGTCCTTCGGGGACCACCGGGTGTGGTCCGGGCTCGACCTCACGGTGGCGCCGGGGGAGTTCGTCGCCGTCCTCGGCCCCAACGGCTCGGGGAAGACCTCGCTGGTGCGCACCGTCCTGGGGCAGCAGCCGCTGACCGACGGGCACGTCGAGGTCCTGGGGCGCCCGCCCCGGCGCGGCTCGCGGCACATCGGCTACGTGCCCCAGCAGCGCCTGGTGGACCCGTCGATCCCGGTGCGCGCCCGGGACCTGGTGCGCGCCGGGATCGACGGCCACCGGTGGGGCCTGCCGCTGCCAGGCCGTCGGCTCCGCGAGCAGGTGGACGGCCTGCTCGCCTCGGTGGGGGCCTCCGCCTACGCGGACGTGCCGGTGGGGCTGCTCTCCGGCGGCGAGCAGCAGCGCGTGCGCATCGCCCAGGCGGTGGCCACGGACCCGGCGCTGCTCCTGTGCGACGAGCCGCTGCTCTCCCTCGACATGGCCTCCCAGCAGGAGGTCGTCGCCGAGGTGCACTCGCGCACCGAGGCGGGGACGGCGGTGCTGTTCGTGACGCACGAGGTCAACCCCGTCCTCGACGTGGTCGACCGCGTCGTCTACCTCGGCCACGGCGCCCACCGCGTCGGCACGCCCGACGACGTCCTCACCAGCGAGAGCCTCACCGCCCTGTACGGCGCGCCCGTGGACGTGCTGCGCAGCCACGGGCGGGTGCTCATCACCGCCACCGGCTGGGAGGGGCACCACGCCCACGACCACGAGGACGACGAGCGATGATGGCCGCCCTCACCTCCGCGGGCCCGCGGCTGTTCGACTTCGACGACTACGGGCGCCTGCTGTCGCTGGTCAGCAGCTCCCTGTGGGCTGCGGCGGCCCTCGGGGTCGTCGGGGGGCTCGTCGGGGTGTTCGTCGCCAGCCGGGACCAGGCCTTCGCCGTCCACGGGATCAGCGAGCTGAGCTTCGCCGGCGCCGCGGCGGCGCTGCTGCTCGGCGTGAACGTCATCGTCGGCTCGATGGTCGGCTCCCTGCTGGCAGCGATGGTCATCGGGCTCCTCGGCACCCGGGCGCGGGAGCGCAACTCGATCATCGGCGTGCTCATGCCGTTCGGCCTGGGCCTGGGGGTGCTGTTCCTCTCGCTCTACCCGGGGCGCTCGGCCAACAAGTTCGGCCTGCTCACCGGTCAGGTCGTCGCGGTGGACGAACCCCAGCTGGCGGCCATGCTCTCGCTCTCGGCGGTGGTCGTCGTCGCGCTCGCGATCATCTGGCGCCCGCTGCAGTTCGCCAGCGTGGACCCCGCGGGCGCTGCGGCGCGCGGCGTGCCGGTGCGCGCGCTGTCGCTGGTGTTCATGGTCGTCCTCGGGCTCGCCGTGGCCCTGGCGGTGCAGGTGGTCGGCGCGCTGCTGGTCCTCTCGCTGCTCATCACGCCCGCCGCCGCGGCGACGCGGGTGAGCGCCTCGCCGGTGTGGGTGCCGGTGATCTCCGTGGTGCTCGCGCTCACCGCGGCGCTCGGCGGGATCCTCCTGGCGCTCGGCGCCACCGTGCCGATCAGCCCCTACGTCACGACCGTCTCGTTCACGCTGTACCTGCTGGCGGTGCTCGTGGGGCGGGTGCGCCGACGACGGGGCTGGACGCGGCGCCCGGTCGCGGCCCACGGGTGACGCGACCGGGCAGCGACCACCGCACGTCAAAGGCCCCCACCCGAGCGGGTGGGGGCCTTCGACGTCGCTGTCTCGAACGAGCGCGCCCGGCAGGACTCGAACCTGCAACCTTCTGATCCGTAGTCAGATGCTCTATCCGTTGAGCTACGGGCGCTAGTGGTGCGGTGCTGTGCAGCGGCAGTGCGGTGGCGCCGCGACCGTGGACGCGGTGCCGTGAACGCCAGGGAAGAGACTACCCGACGGCACGTGCGGTGGCCACCGGCCCACCCACCCCCTACCCTCAGCACGTGCCGCTGACCCGTCTGTCCCGCCCACCAGACCGCCGCCGGACAGCCGTGGCGCTCGCGCTCGCCGCCGCGCTGGCGCTCACCGCCTGCACCGGAGGCTCCGACGGCGTCGCCAAGGCGAAGAAGGCCGACGTCATGACGCGCACGCCCGGTGAGGCCACCACGGTCCTGAGCAGCGACGACCCCACGGCGCTGACCGCGGCCACGACCGCCGCGCTGTTCGAGCGGTCGAAGGGTGCGGTCGTCGCCGACGCGACCGACCCCGACGCGGTGGCCACGGCGAACGGCATGGCCTCGGAGGCCGGGGTCCCCCTCCTGCTCGCCGGCGGGAGCGCCACCACGGAGATCGACCGCCTGCAGGCCACGCAGGTGGCCGTCGTCGGGCCGGAGGCCGTGAGCTGGGCGGCCAGCGCCCTGGAGGGCTCCGACGTGGAGGTCACCGACGCCTCCGACGACGCCGGGGCGAACCAGGCCGCGTCGGCGCTGGGCACGCTGGACGACGCGGAGCCGCAGGAGTCGGTGGTGGTGCTCACCACGGGCGAGGACGACCAGAGCAGCGCCGCCGCGACCGCCGCCGCCGCCGGCGCGAAGGTCGTCGAGGCGCCGGACGGTGACCTGCGGGCAGCGCCGGCCGCCATCGAGGCCATCTCCGGCGCGAAGGACGGGAAGCCGGCCGCCGAGGACGCGGAGCAGCCGGTGGTGATCGGCCTGGGCACCGCCTTCGGGCCCGGGCCCCGGCTGGCCAGCCACGTCGCCACCGCCGCCACGGGCGTCACGCTGCCCGGCGGACGCCAGGTGATCTACCCCGGCGAACGGTTGATCGCCCTCTACGGCACGCCCGGCAGCGGGGCGCTGGGCGTGCTCGGCGAGCAGGGCCTCGACGCGTCCATCACGCGGGCCAAGGAGCGGGCCGCCACCTATGACGGCCTCGACGACGTGCCGGCGATGCCCGCCTTCGAGATCATCGTCACCGTGGCCTCCTCGGCCGCGGGGGCGGACGGTGACCGCTCCGACGAGGTGGACCCCGAGACCATCCGACCGTGGATCGAGAAGGCCCGCGACGAGGGGGTCTACGTCGTCCTGGACCTCCAGCCGGGCACCAGCGACTTCCTCGCGCAGGCGAAGCTCTACGAGGACCTGCTGAAGCACCCCAACGTCGGCCTGGCCCTGGACCCGGAGTGGCGCCTCAAGCCCGGCCAGCGCCACCTGGCCCAGATCGGCTCGGTCGGGGTGGACGAGGTCAACAGCGTCGGCACCTGGCTCGCCGACCTCACCGCCGAGGAGAAGCTGCCGCAGAAGGTCTTCCTGCTGCACCAGTTCCAGACGCGCATGATCACCGACCGCGAGCGCCTGGACACCTCGCGCGACGAGCTGGCCTACGTCATCCACGCGGACGGTCACGGCGGCCCGCAGCTGAAGGCGGAGAGCTACGCGGCGCTGGTCGCGAACGCCCCGGCGAACATCCACTGGGGGTGGAAGAACTTCTACGACGAGGACACCCCGACGCTGTCCCCGCAGCAGACGCTCGACCAGGACCCCACCCCGGAGTTCGTCTCCTACCAGTGACGGCCTGACCGCAGCGGCCGGGCGCCGCAGCGACAGGGCCCGGGGACGCCAGAGGCCCGACCACGCGGTGGTCGGGCCTCTGGCACGTGCGGAGGCGGCGGGATTTGAACCCGCGATGGGGTATCACCCCAAACCCGCTTAGCAGGCGGGCGCCATAGGCCACTAGGCGACGCCTCCACGAGCCAGGGTAGCGGCCCCTCCGCGCTCGCTCGGGGGGTGGCCGCGCGCGTCGCCCCGACACGCGGTGAGCAGCCCTTCCGGAGGCGCAACACCCGGCGCGGTCATGGCGTCCTCACAGGTTTCGGTGCCAAACTGATCCACCCGAGCGGGCCCGACCCAGAACATCCACGCATCAGCGCGGCCCCAGCACCCGAGGAGGACCCGCGTTGGCCGTGGACGCCCGATCGTCACGACCGCGCGACGGACGCCGAGCAGCCGCGCCTGCCCGTGGCGGACGCCGCGGCAGCAGCCGCGGCCCGGTGCCCGCCGGCGCCGGCGACCACCTCGACCCGGCAGGACGCCACGCCAACGCGCGGGGCGACGGGTTCGACCGCGTCGTCGGCTGGACGGTCGCCGGCACGGTCCTCCCCGGCGCCGGGCTGATCGCGGCCGGGCGGCGCAAGACCGGCTGGGCGATCATGATCCTCGCCCTCTTCGCCACGGCCCTGGCGGTGGCCGTGCTGGTGAGCGGGCGCGCCACCGACCTGGCGATCCGGCTCGGCACCGACGCCGACGTGCTGCTGGGCGTCGCGGTCGGCGTCCTCGTCGTGGCCGCCGCGTGGTGCTTCCTGGTGGTCGCCACGACGGTGGCTCTCCAGCGCAACCCCATGACCGGCGTGCAGAAGGGCCTGGTGGTGGTGCTGATCGCCGCGCTCACCGGGATCATCGCCCTGCCGGCCGCCACGGCGTCCCGCTACGCGCTGAGCGCCCGCTCCACGCTCATCGAGGTGTTCGACGCGAACGGTGACGGGAGCCCGGACCGCGGTGGCCTCGCCTCCCCGGAGACCGGGGCGGGCGACCCGTGGGCCAAGGAGCCCCGGGTCAACGTCCTGCTCATCGGCTCGGACGCGGGGGCCGACCGCACCGGGATCCGGCCGGACACGATCATCGTCGCCAGCATCGACACCCGCACCGGTGACACGGTGCTGATCTCGCTGCCGCGCAACCTGCAGAAGGTGCCCTTCCCCCCGGGGTCGCCGGGGGCGCGCCAGTACCCGGACGGCTACTGCGGGGAGGTCCCGCGGAACGAGTGCATCCTCAACGCCATCTGGCTGGACTGGGGCGAGGCGCACCCGGAGTACTACCCCGACAGCGACGAGCCGGGTCTCGCAGCCACCCGCTCCGTGGTGTCCACCATCATCGGGATGCCGATCGACTACGACGTCGTCGTCAACCTCGACGGGTTCACCGAGGTCGTCGACGCGATGGGCGGGCTGCGGGTCAACGTCCCGACGCGGCTGCCGATCGGCGGCGGCAAGCAGCTCGGCGACGACGGCCAGGTGGTCGGGAAGTACCCGATCACCGGGTACATCGAGCCGGGCAGGAACAAGAAGCTCACCGGGTTCGAGGCGCTGTGGTTCGCGCGATCGCGTGAGGGCTCCAACGACTACCAGCGCATGAACCGCCAGCGCTGCGTCCTGCAGGAGGCCGTGCAGCAGTACACCCCGCTCAAGGTGGCGCAGTCCTTCCCCGAGATCGCCGCGTCGGCGGACCGCAACGTCGAGACCGACATCCCCGCCGGGGAGCTCTCCGCCTTCGTCACCCTGGGCCAGCGGATCAAGGAGGGCACGCTGCTGTCCCTGTCCTTCACCGGCGACGTGATCGACACCACCGACCCGGACTACGCCAAGATGCAGGGCCTCATCCAGCAGGCCATCCTCGAGTCCACCGGGGAGATCGCGCCGCGTCCGGCCCCCCCGTCGCCCACCACCGCGGCGACCCCGTCCCCCAGCAGCTCCGCGACCCCGTCCGCCAGCGCCTCCGGCACCGCGTCGCCCGACGGCGAGGAGACCGAGGACGCCCTGGCCGCGCCCGAGGGCAACCCGATCGTCGACCCCGCCACGGTGTGCGGGTGAGCGCCGCGCCCGGTTGACTTGACCTGGCGCCCCCCGTCCGGGGCCTCGCACCACCGTCGCACCACCGTCGCACCAGGAGGACCACCGTGCCCATCACCGCACGCACCGCACCTGCACCGGCAGGGGCCACGCGATGAGCGTCCGGCCCGAGGGGCCCGCAGGACCCGAGCAGCCCGCGGGGTCCCGGCCCGGCCTCGACCCCGACGACGTCCCCTCCGACGGGGACGGCGTCTCGACCCACCCCGGCGGCGAGCCCAGCGGCAACCCGCTCGACCCGGTGGCGCGGCCCGGCGTCGACCTCTCGCAGGTGCCGCACACCGGCAGCCGCCCGCCGGAGTCCGGCGAGGTCGCACCCCACCCGGCGGTGGTGGAGCCCGGCGAGAACGACGAGGACGACGGTGTCGAAGGGGCTGGCGGGGCGCCCCAGGCGGGCCACGCCGCCCCCGAGGAGGAGGGCGTCGACCAGGACGGCGCGCCGGACGTGGACGCCGACCCCGGGGACACCGCGAGCCTGGAGCCCGGCGGTGGCGTCGAGCCCGGGGACACCCCGCCGTCCTCGGGCGGCACCGCCACCTCCCTGGCCCCGCAGGAGAAGGAGAAGGGCGGGCGCAGCCGCCTGCTGGTGCCGATCATCATCCTCGCCGTCCTGGCGCTGCTGTTCGTGGCGTTCTTCGGAGGGCAGCTCCTCAGCTTCTTCTGAGCTGCCCGGCGCGCCCCGCCCGGCGGGCTCGCTGCCGGCCGCTCGGGGCGGTGGTGGTGGGATGGGCCCATGACGGTCCCCTTCCACGCCTCCCCCGCGCAGACGCTGGGGGTGGAGTGGGAGCTCGCCCTCGTCGACCACGAGACCCACGACCTCGTCAACGCCGCTGGGCCGGTCCTCGACGCGCTGCACGCGGCATCGGGTCCCGACTGCACCGCGGAGGTGACCCACGAGCTGCTGCGCAACACCGTCGAGGTCGTCTCCGGCATCCACGAGTGCGCCAGCCCGGCCGTCGCGGAGGTGGCGGCGGGGGTCGCCGCGCTGCGCGAGGTGGCCAGCCCGCTGGGCGTGGACCTGCTGAGCGCCGGCACCCACCCCTTCGCCCGCTGGGACCAGGCGACGCTGACCGACTACCCCCGCTACGCCGAGCTCATCGAGCGGACCCAGTACTGGGGGCGGCAGATGCTCATCTGGGGCGTCCACGTCCACGTCGGCATCACCTCGGTGCACAAGGTGCTGCCGATCCTCAACTCCCTGCTCCGCAGCGCACCGCACCTGCAGGCGCTGTCGGCCTCCTCGCCGTTCTGGGAGGGCACCGACACCGGGTACGCGTCGAACCGCGCGCTGCTCTTCCAGCAGCTGCCGACGGCAGGGTTGCCGTTCCAGTTCGGGGGCTGGGAGGAGTTCGAGTCCTTCGTGGACGACCAGCTGTTCACCGGGGTGATCGACAGCGTCGCGGAGATGCGCTGGGACATCCGCCCGTCGCCGCGCCTGGGCACCCTGGAGGTCCGGGTGTGCGACGGGGTCCCGACGGTGCGCGAGCTGGGCGCCCTCGTCGCGCTCATCCACTGCCTCGTGGTCGACCTCGACGCCCGGCTCGACGACGGCGAGGAGCTGCCCACCCTCCCCCCGTGGCACGTGCAGGAGAACAAGTGGCGGGCGGCCCGCTACGGGCTCGGCGCCGAGGTCATCCTCGACGCCAGGGGCCGCGAGGCGCTGATCACCGACGACCTGGACGAGGTGCTGAACCGCCTCGAGCCGGTGGCGGCCGCCCTGGGGTGCGCCGGCGAGCTGGCCGACGTGGCGCAGATCCCCGTCCTCGGCGCCGGCTACCAGCGCCAGCGCGCCGTGGCGGCCTCCAGCGGGGGCGACATGGCCGCGGTGGTGGCGGCGATGGTCGGCGAGCTGGACGTCTGACCCGCCGCACTTCCACCCGCACCCGCAGCGTTTCGCGCGCAAGATGCTGTCACGAGCACCTTCCCTCCAGCGTTTCGCGCGCGAGTTGCGACGCAGGGGGCCCTCCGTACAGCGTTTTGCGCGCGAGTTGCCGGGGGGCGCAGGGGTCAGGCGCGGCGCAGGACCAGGACCACCGCGACGGCGAGCGCTGCGCCGACGGCCAGCTCCTGAGGCATCCGCCGCACCGACTCCCGCTGGATGGCGACGTGGAAGGCGTCGACCGCCGCGGGGAAGGGCGATCGCCCGAAGAACAGCGTGCTCGGCTTGTCCAGGTCCGGGAAGGCGCCGCCGGCCATGCCCGCCATCACCGCGAGCCGCCGAGAACGAGGGGCGAGCGCCGTCATCACGCTGATCGCCGCGAGCCCGGTGAGCCCGTCCGGCACCGCCACCTTGAGGAAGACGTCGGGGTCGTCGTCCCCCCAGTGGGGCACGGTGTCGAGCAGGAAGTGCGAGACCACCCCGGTCACGAAGGCGGTCGCGGGGCGCCGGGACAGCGGCCTCGACGCCCCGAGGAGCGCGCCGGCCAGGACGTGGTTGGTCACGAGCACCGCCCCAGCATGCCGGTCCACCCTTCGGCGGGCAGGCGGACGCCGCACGAGGCACGATTCTCCGGTGCCACGACTGAGGACCGTCTCGCCGCGCTCGCGCGGTTTCACCCGGGTCCGCCGCGGTGAGGGGTTCTCCTTCGTCGACCATGCCGGGCAGGACGTCGGCCCGGAGCACGTCGAGCGCATCGAGGCCCTGGTCATCCCGCCGGCCTGGGAGGACGTCTGGATCTGCCGGTACCCCACGGGCCACCTCCAGGCGGTGGGCACCGACGAGGCGGGACGCCGCCAGTACCTCTACCACCAGGCCTGGCGCGAGCAGCGTGACCGCGCCAAGTTCGACCGCGTGATCGACGTGGCACGACGCCTCCCGGTGGCCCGGGCCGTGGTCGCCGAGCACCTCGCCACCGACGGCATGCCCCGCGACCGGGCGCTGGCCACGGCGTTCAGGCTCCTCGACCTCGGCTTCTTCCGGGTCGGCGGAGAGGGGTACGCGGAGGCCAACAACACCTTCGGCCTGGCCACGCTGCAGTGCCGTCACGTGCGCGTCGACCCCGACGACCCCCGCGCGCTGGTCTTCGAGTACGTGGCGAAGGCGCACCAGGACCGGGTGCTGTCCCTGCGCGACGACGCCGTGCGCGACGCCGTCGTCGAGATGCTGGAGCGCGGCGCCCCCGACGAGACGGACCTGCTCGCGTGGTGCGACGAGGAGGGCAGCTGGCACGACGTCGTCTCCTCGGAGATCAACGCCTACGTCAAGGAGGTCCTGGGCCGCGCGCGCCCCGTGCCCGACGGCCACGTGGCGGGGACGGCAGACCTTCGCGCCGCGGTCGAGGAGGCCGGTGACGGCACCGAGGACGGCCCGGTGGACGTCTCCGCGAAGGACTTCCGCACGTGGCACGCGACGGTCCTCGCCGCGCTGGCGCTGGCCGTCTCCACGCAGGCGGCCACCACGCAGGCCGCGCGCAAGCGCGCGGTGAGCCGGGCGATGCAGGAGGTCTCGAGCTACCTCGGCAACACGCCGACGGTGGCCCGCAGCTCCTACGTGGACCCACGGGTGGTGGACCTCTTCGAGGACGGCACCACCATCGAGCCCATCCTGGAGGACCTGGGACTGGGAGCCGCGCTCGGGGAGCCGGCGACCCACGGGGCCGTCGAGTCCGCGGTCCTGGAGCTGCTGAGCCACCCCGGCCAGGCCAAGCGTCGGGCCCGGCGCAGCCGGGTGGAGGGGGAGAAGGCTCAGCGGCGGGCCGAGCGGGCACAGCGGGCCGTGGAGAGAGGCTCGAGCGCTTAGCCCCAGCCGAGGTCGTGCAGCCGCTCGTCGTCGATGCCGAAGTGGTGCGCGACCTCGTGGACCACGGTCGTGGCCACCTCGTCGCGGACCTGCTGCTCGTCGTCGCAGCAGCGCAGCGTCGGTCCTCGGTAGATGGTGATCTGGTCGGGGAGCGCGCCGGCGTCCCAGCCGGAGTCGCGCTCGGTGAGAGGCGTCCCCACGTAGAGACCGAGGAGGTCCTCGGGCATCTCCTCGTCCGGCTCGTCCGCGACGAGGACCACGACGTTCACCATCAACCGGGCGAGCTCCTCGGGGATGAGGTCGAGCCCGTCCGCCACCAGCCCTTCGAAGTCCTCCTCCGTCATCTCCACGCCGAGGGCTTCGTCCACGGGCCCAGCATCCCCCACCCGTGAAGGCTGCGGGGGTTCGGCGAGCCCCGCGCCGGGTCGTCCCCGACGGGTCTGCGCGCCCCGTGCACCGCCGCCGCCGGTTCGCGGTATGCTTCACGTCGTCCGGGTGAAGGCTCGGGCAGCAGCACGATGAGTACGTCAGCACCAGCGGAACGACGAGAGCCCCAGCGGTGGTCGTCGCCCCGTACCGGTCCGGCCCCTATCGTCTAGCGGCCTAGGACACCGCCCTTTCAAGGCGGCAGCGCGGGTTCGAACCCCGTTGGGGGCACGCAGCACCACCGAGCACGCGTCACAAGAGCACAGCACGAGAGATCACGAGCCTCACCACGAGGCCCCGTAGCGCAGCTGGTTAGCGCGCCGCCCTGTCACGGCGGAGGTCGCGGGTTCAAGTCCCGTCGGGGTCGCCACCAACGATGCACCACGGCACGACACGCCGAGCAGGCCCGCCGCCACGGCGTCGCCTGGACGGCCAGGTAGCTCAGCTGGCAGAGCGTCCGACTGAAAATCGGAAGGTCGGCGGTTCGATCCCGCCCCTGGCCACCACCGCCCACGCGTGCCGTCCTGGTGATCACACCGTGCACCGCTCCGTGACGCCGCACCACGAGGACCAGCCCGGGCGTGCCCCCTCCAGGAGAACGCCCGGGCGACCACGGGTCAGCGTGGCGGCGGAGCCCTCAGGCCTCGGTCCCGCTGATGCCCCCCAGCAGCGCCTGGACCTCCGCCTCGCGGTAGCGGCGGTGGCCGCCCAGCGTGCGGATCGACGTCAGCTTGCCGGCCTTCGCCCAGCGGGTCACGGTCTTGGGGTCCACGCGGAACAGCGCGGCGACCTCCGCCGGCGTCAGCAGGACCTCGGGCTTCACCATCGATGACGACATGCTGTTCTCTCCTCGCGTCAGGGAACTCCGAGCGCCACCCACCTGGCGCACCTGGCTCGTTCCTGAGGAGATCGTCGCAAAGAGGACGTGTCTCCCACCATAGCCCGAGTGGGTCATCTTGGTGACTACACGGAGTAGCCAGGCGAGTACTCTGCGGCAGGTCGAGAGGTCCGGCCGCTGCTCGGCGCACCACACCCATCCGGTCGAGCGTCGACACGATCGACATGTATCGTGGTGTTCCTGAGAAGCCGACAGCCGAGGGCCGCCCTAGGGCAGAGCCCGGCACGACAGATGAGGGGGTCGACGCCATGGGGCGCGGCCGTCAGAAGGCGAAGCAGACGAAGGTCGCCCGGGAGCTGAAGTACTACTCCCCGGAGACCGACTACAACAAGCTTCAGA
>JARICT010000036.1 GCA_029257185.1 Quadrisphaera sp. | reverse complement strand
AGGGCCAGCAGCGGCAGGCACAGCAGCTCGATGCCGCTCCACACCACCAGCTCGGGGCCGCACTGCTGCATGACGCGGGAGAAGTGCTCGAAGTCCTTCGTCGTCTCCTTGATGCCGACGAAGTTCTCCACGTCGCGGAACAGCCGCGCCACGGTCTCCGGCGCGAGGTCCACCGCGGTGCGGACCGGCACGTTGTACGCCAGGACCGGCAGGTGCGGGAACTCACGCGCCACCGTGGAGTACCAGCGGTACAGCGCCTCCTGGGTGGGCCGTGCGTAGTACGGGGTGATGACCAGCACGGCGTCGGCGCCGGCCTCGTCGGCGGCCGCGGTCAGCTCGAGGGTCTCGTCCAGCTTCGCGGAGCCGGTGCCGGGGACGAACGGCACCGAGCGGTCGATGACGCGGGCGCACGTACGGATGGCCTCGGCCCGCTCAGCGATCGTCTGCGAGCTCGGCTCGCCCGTGGACCCGCCGATGGAGATGCCGGCGGAGCCGTTGGCGAGCTGCCAGCGCACGAGGTTGGCCAGCGACTCGTGGTCCACGGCGCCGTCGGCGGTGAACGGGGTCATCACCGGGGCGATGGAGCCGGTCATGCTGCGGGGCTCGGAGCGGAACCTCATGAGGGCCTGCCTTCCTGGGGGGACTGCTGGGTGTCGTCATCGCGCTCGGCGCACCAGGCGTCGTAGCGCCCGCGCCAGGCCTGGCCCAGCGGGTACAGGCCGTCCACGGCCTCACCGGCGGCGACCTGCTCGGCGATGAAGGTCTCGACGCGCTCCTGCTCGGTGGCGGCGGCCACCACCTCGTCGACCAGGTGCGGCGGGATGACGATCACGCCGTCGTCGTCACCCACCACCACGTCGCCGGGCTGCACGGTGGCGCCGCCGCAGGCGATCGTCACGTCGACGTCCCACGGCACGTGACGTCGCCCCAGCACCGCGGGGTGGGGCCCGGCGTGGAAGACGGGCAGGTCGATGTCGGACACGGCCGCGACGTCGCGGACCCCGCCGTCGGTCACCACGCCGGCGGCGCCCAGCACGGCGGCCCGCAGCGCGAGGATGTCGCCGAGGGTGCCGGTGCCGCGCTCCCCGCGCGCCTCCATGACGAGCACGTCGCCCGGGCGCAGCGAGTCGATGGCGCGCTTCTGGGCGTTGTACCCCCCGCCGTGGGCCGCGAACAGGTCCTTGCGGAACGGCACGTAGCGCAGCGTGCGGGCCACCCCGACGAGGCGCTGGCCCGGCCGGGTGGGGCGCAGCCCGTCGATCGAGACGTCGTCGAGCCCCCGCGAGCGCAGCTGCGAGCTGAGCGTCGCCACGCCGACCGCGAGCAGGGCGGCCCGGCGCTCGTCGGTGAGGACGAACGGCTCCTCCGTCGACGCAGCGTCGCCATCGCCATCGCTGCCGCTGGTCAGCCCGGCGGCCTCGGCGCTGCCCCACGCCTCGGCGCGCTGCACGTCGTCGGCGGCAGGGCCGGCGCCGTGCGCCCCCACGGCGGGGCCTTCCACGACGCGGGTGACCAAGCGCCGCGAGGTGGGCGATCCGGGCGCGTCGGGGGCGTCGACCTCGACCTCGACCACCTGGCCGGGCACCGCTACCGAGGACCCGGCGGGGGTGCCGGTGAGGATCACGTCGCCGGCCTCGAGGGTGAGCATCTCGGAGAGGTCGGCGATCACCTGCCCGAAGGAGAACAGCAGGCCTGCGGTGGTGTCGTCCTGCACCAGCGCGCCGTCGAGCCACGTGCGCACCCGCAGCGCCGCGGGGTCCAGCCCCTGCGCGGGGAGCAGCGCGGGGCCGATGGGGGTGAACCCGTCGCCGCCCTTGGAGCGCACGTTCGAGCCCTTGTCGGCCGCGCGCAGGTCGTACAGGCCCAGGTCGTTCGCGGCGGTGACGGCGGCCACCGCGGCCCAGCCGTCCTCGGGGCTCACGCGGCGCACGCTGCGCCCCATGACCAGGGCGATCTCGCCCTCGAACGCGAGCAGCTCGGCGTTCGCGGGGCGTGCCACCTCACCGCCGGTGAGCGCCAGCGAGCTCGTGGGCTTGAGGAAGTACGACGGGTGCTCGGGCGTGCGCCCGCGCTGCGCGGCGCGCGAGGGGTAGGCCAGGTGGACGGCGACGACCTTGCCCGGGCGCGCGCCCAGCAGGTCGGTGACCGAGGTGCTCGCTCCGTCGTCGGGGTCGTCCACGTCGTCGTCCTCCGGGGCCGGGGTCGCCGCGGGCGGCTGCCACGACGCATCCCGGTGACCGTATACGATCCCCCTGCGCGGCGGTACCCCGGGCGACCGCCAGCGCGACGAGCTGGCCGGGTGGCTCAGCCCTCCGGCTTCAGCCCCTGGCGCCGCACGAGGGCCGCGGAGGCGACGCCCTGGCGCTGGCCGGCCTCGGCAGCGCCCTCGCGGAGCCCCTCCTCGGGCATCGAGCCGAGCACCTCCCAGTAGGTCTCGTGGGCGCGCAGCGACGCCATGCCGCGGTCGAGGGTGTCGCTGGTGTCGACGGCGTGGGTCGGCTCGGCGTCCATCACGTGGACCACCTCGCGGACGCCGTCGAACGGCTCCAAGCCCTCCTGCAGGAGCTCGCGGTGCACCCAGCGGTTGCCCGCGTCGCGCACCGCGTCGACCAGCGCCGCCGCGAGCGCCCGGTGGTCGGCCTGGTCGGGCACCCCGCCCCAGTCCCGCGAGGCGTTGACGACGACGACGTCCGGGCGCACCCGGCGCACAGCCCGGGCCACCTCGCGGCGCAGCGCGAGGTCCGGCTGCAGCACCCCGTCCGGCAGGCCGGCGAACGCGACGTCGTCCACGCCGACCTCCGCGCAGGCGCGCCGCTGCTCGCGCTCGCGCACCGGCGCGGACTCCTCGGGCGCCATGGTGTCGATCCCGGCCTCGCCGCGGGTCAGCAGCAGGTAGGCGACGCGCTTGCCCTGGTCTGTCCAGCGGGCGACGGCCGCCGCGGCGCCGTACTCCAGGTCGTCGGGGTGGGCGGCGACGGCGAGCGCCGTCGACCAGTCCTCGGGCAGCGGGGGCAGGGCGTCGTCGGTGGTCATGAGCCCAGCCTCTCCCAGGCCCGCCCTGGCGTCGAGCGTGGCGCTCGACGGTGGGCGTGGGCGTGGGCGTGGTCGGGCAGCGAGTACGTGGCCGACCGCGTGCCTTCGGTGCATCCATGGAGCCATGGACGGGATGGTCGACCTCGACGACGACGCCCTCTCCGCGGCTGCCCGCGAGCTGGAGGCCACCACGACGGAGGACACGGTGAACGCCGCGCTGCGAGCCGTCGCCGAACGCCGCGAGCGCCTGGCCGGCCTGCTGGCGGAACGTTCGGCGGCGGCCTGCGCGACCGTCGACCTGGAGGCGGGGTACAGCGCACGGGACGCCGCCGAGCTGCGGGAGGTGCAGCGTCGCCGCCGCGAGGAGTACGTGGTGCTGCCGCTCGACGAGCGGGCCGCCGAGCGCGCCCGGCAGGTGCAGGCGCGCATGGCCGTTGCCGGTCTGCACCGCGCCGCCGGCGTGATCGACCTGCTGACGGCAGCGGTGGCGGAGCTGGGGGGTGCGGTCGTCGTCCACGACGACCGGGACTTCGAGCACATCGCGTCGGTCACCGGGCAGGCGCACCGCTGGGTGGCGCCGCCCGGTTCGATCGACTGAGGTCGGTCTCAGGCCAGCACGGACCCGAAGAACGAGGCCAGCTCCTCGTGGGCGCCGAGCGGCAGCACGTGGGCCACGTACTGGTCGGGACGCACCACGACGATGGCGCCCGCACGGTCGACGCCGCGAGCGTCGAAGATGTCGTCCTGGGGATCCGCGGAGTAGACCTTCTCGTGGTCGACGAGGCGGAACGGGCCGGTGAGCGGGCGGAACGCCGCGGGCACGCCCGGCAGGAGGATGCTCTCGTGCTCCTGCTGGTAGACGACCTTGACGTCGAACCAGGCGTCAGCGTCGGCGCCGTCGGGGGTGGCGGCGAGCGGTGAGCCGCCGGGCTCGGTGAGCCACCGCGCGAGGTCCTGCACGGGACCGGCCGCACCGGGCGCCGTCCCGTCGGCGAAGACGTAGACCCGCCAGCGCCCGTCGGCGCGCGCGTGGTGGCCGAGGTGCACGGGGTTGCCGTCGCACACCCGCACCACCGGCGCGGACTTGAAGCGCTTGCCGACGGGGAATCCTGCCGCGAGGTCCTGGTGCGTCGCCTCCGCCGTGATCATCGACGGGGCGTACTGCGTCATGAAGCCGGCCGGGAACTCCTGGGTGCGCACGTAGTAGTCCTCGAGCTGCGTGGGGTCGTCGAGGTCCTCCGGCTTCCTCGCCATGAGGGCCGACCACTCCTTGTCGAAGTCGATGAGGTTCTTGGCGACCACCTGGCGCTCGGCGGAGTACGTCGCCAGCAGCGCGCGGGGGCTGCGGCCCTCCAGCACGTGCCCCAGCTTCCAGCCGATGTTGAAGCCGTCCTGCATCGAGACGTTCATGCCCTGCCCGGCCTTGGCGCTGTGCGTGTGGCAGGCGTCGCCGGTGATGAACACGCGCGGCGTCCGCTCGCCGAGCTGGTGGGGGAGCACGTCGTCGAAGCGGTCCGTGAGCCGGTGCCCCACCTCGTAGACGCTGTGCCAGGCCACGTCCCGCACGTCGAGCCGGTAGGGGTGCAGGATCTCCTGGGCCTTGCCGATGATCTGCTCGATGCTCGTGTCGCGCACCGCTCCGGCGTCGCCGGCGGGCACCTGACCGAGGTCGACGTACATGCGGAACAGGTACCCGCCCTCGCGGGGGATGAGCAGGATGCTGCCGCCGTCGGCGGACTGGATGGCGCACTTGCGGCGGATGTCGGGGAAGTCGGTGTCGGCGAGGACGTCCATGACGCCCCAGGCGTGGTTGGCCTGGTCGCCGTCCATGGAGCAGCCGATCGCCGCGCGCACGCGGCTGCGCGCACCGTCGCACCCGATGACGTAGCGGGCCCGGACGGTGAGCTGCTCGCCCTCGTGCTCGCCCGCGCTGCGCGCCAGCGTGACCGTGACGGGGTGGCTCTGGGCGTCGCTGTCGTCGGCGACGGCGAGGTCGCGGAAGGCGTACCCGTAGTCGGGTGCCATGCGCGACGGCGAGAGGGCCATCACCTCGGCGAAGTAGTCGAGAACCCGCGCCTGGTTGACGATGAGGTGGGGGAACTCGCTGATGCCCGTGGGGTCGTCGGGGGTGATCGCGGACCGGGCGATCCGGGAGGGGTCGGCCGGGTCCGGCTTCCAGAACGCCATCTCGGTGATGCGGTACGCCTCGGCGGTGATGCGCTCGGCGAAGCCGAACGCCTGGAACGTCTCGACGCTGCGGGCCTGGATGCCGTCCGCGCGGCCCACGGCGAGGCGGCCGCCGCGCTCGTCGACGATGCGGGTGGTGATCCCGGGGAACTGCGAGAGCTGGGCGGCGGCGACCATGCCGGCGGGGCCGGTGCCGATGACGAGGACGTCGACCTCGTCCGGCAGGTCCTGCGGGCGCTCGACCCCCGTGCCGGCCGCCGGCAGGACGCGGGGATCACCGGAGACGTATCCGTGGTGGTGGAACTGCACAGCCTTGCCACCTCTCTGTGGGGCTGGCGCGCTGCCTCGTCGCGCCAGCGAGGATTGTATACGGTCTCGCTCGAGGAGGGCCTGGCGGAGCGGCAGCCGTGGGCGCGGCCGGTGCGGGCCTGTCACGGGAGGCGGTGCGGCAGAGTCTGCCCGGTGAGCACCCCCGCGGCCTCGTCCGCCCACGCCGATCCGGGAGGGTCGAAGGTCGACCTCGCGTACGACGTGATCCGTGCGCGCATCCTGGACCGCAGCTACACGCCGGGCTACCGGCTCGTCCTGGGGAGCCTCGCCCGCGAGCTCGGGGTCTCGACGGTGCCGGTGCGCGAGGCCGTGCGCCGGCTCGAGGCGGAGTCCCTCGTGGACTTCACCCGCCACGTCGGTGCCACCGTGCGCGGCCTCGACCCGGTGGAGTACCGCTGGACGGTCGAGACCCTCGCCGTCGTCGAGGCCGCGGCCACCGGCGCCTCGGCGCCGCTGCTGAGCGACGCGGCGATCGCACGGGCCCGCGGCATCAACGCGCGGATGCGCGAGGGCCTGGCGGACCTCGACCCGCTGCGCCACTCCGAGCTGAACCAGCAGCTGCACCTGGTCCTGGCCTCGGCGTGCCCCAACCCCCAGCTCCTCGAGCTGGTCGACCGGGGGTGGGCGCGCCTGGCCGCGCTGCGCTCGTCGGTGTTCTCCTTCGTCCCCGAGCGCGCCGCCCCCTCGGTGGAGGAGCACGAGGCGCTCATCGACCTCATCGCCTCCGGCGGTGAGCCCGACGAGGTCGAGCGCGCCGCCCGTGAGCACCGCGGACGGACCCTCGCAGGGGTCCTGCAGGTGCAGGGCGCCCCCCACGGCCGCTCGGCCTGAGGGGCGCCTGCCCGCACCCGGCTGCCCGTGCGGCTCAGCCGCCGTAGTGCAGCCACACCGCCTTGGTCTCGGTGTACGCGTCGATCGCCTGCGGGCCCATCTCGCGGCCCCACCCGGACTGCTTGTACCCGCCCCACGGCGCCGCGGCGTCCGGGACGGGCGGCATGTTGACGAAGACCGCGCCGGCCTTGATGCCGTCCGCGAGGCGCTGCGAGGTGGCGATGTCGTTCGTCCACACCGACGCCGCGAGGCCGTACGGGGTGTTGTTGGCCGCGGCGATGACGCCCCCCAGCCCGTCGGCGTCGTCGAAGGACGTGACGGCGTGGACGGGGCCGAAGACCTCCTCGGTCATGATCGACATCTCGTCGCGCACCCCGGTGAACAGGGTGGGCTCGAAGAAGTACCCGCGCCGGTCCACGCGCCCGCCGCCGGTGACCAGCTGGGCGCCCTGCTCGCTGCCGCTCGCCACGAGGCGCTCGACGTGCTCGAGGTGCTTCGCGGAGACCAGCGGGCCGACCACGGTGGACTCCTCGGAGCCCGAACCCACCGGCAGCCCCGCGATGCCGGCAGCCATCTTCTCCACGAACTCGTCGTGGCGCGAGGAGTGGACGTAGAACCGGGTGTAGGCCGCGCACACCTGGCCGCTGTTGAGCATGCTGCCGGAGATGTTGCCGGCCACCGCGGCGTCCACGTCCGCGTCGGCGCAGATGATCGACGGCGCCTTGCCGCCCAGCTCCAGGGTGAGGCGCTTGAGGTTGGACGCCGCGGAGGCGGTCGCGATGAGCTTGCCCACGGCGGTGGAGCCGGTGTAGGAGAGGTGGTCCACGCCCATGTGCTCGCTGAGCATCGCGCCCACGTCACCGCCGCCGGTCACGAGGTTGACCACCCCGCGCGGGAAGCCGGCCTCCTCGCACAGCCGCACCAGGCGGATCGACGTCAGGGGCGTCACCTCGCTCGGCTTGATCACCACGGTGTTCCCGGTGGCCAGCGCCGGCGCCAGCTTCCACGCCAGGATCATCAGCGGGAAGTTCCACGGGGTGATCAGCGCGGTCACCCCCACCGGCTCCTTGCGGGTGTAGTGCAGCGTGCTGGGGAAGGACACCGGGTTCACCGAGCCCTGGATCTTCGTCACCCAGCCGGCGTAGTAGCGGAAGTGCTCCGCGGCGCCGCCGGCCGAGACCATCCGCGAGATCCCGATGGGCTGGCCCTGGTCGCGGGTCTCCAGGGCGGCGAGCTCCTCGTGGTGCTCGGTGATGAGGTCCGCGAGGCGGAACAGCAGGGCCGCACGCTGGGCGGGCAGCAGTCCGGCCCACGCCGGGTCCGACAGCGCGGAGCGGGCAGCGGCCACCGCGGCGTCGACGGCCGCGGAGTCCGCGGAGCCGACCTGCTCGATGACCTCCTCGGTAGCCGGGTCGTGGGTGGGGATCGCCGTGGCGGGCGCCTGCGCCCACTCGCCGTCGATGTACAGGGACGTCGTCATCGAGTCTCCTTCGTCGGTGCTCTCGTGCGGGCCCGCGGGCCCGACCGGCGGCCGACCGTCGGCCGCCGTGACCCCCCAGTGTGCCGGTGGCTCGGCGCAGACCTGGCAGGCTGGAGCAGCGGTCGCCGACGGTGGGGGCCGCCTCGATCCGCAGAGGTGGTCCATGAGCACGAACCGCAGCGTCGTCGTCGTCGGAGCGGGATCGGCGGGGTCCGTCGTGGTCCGTCGCCTGCTGGACGCCGGCCTGAGCGTGACGCTCCTCGAGGCGGGCGGCGAGGACACCAACCCCGCCATCGCCGACCCGGCGCGCGCCGGCGAGCTGTGGCACTCCGAGCAGGACTGGGACCACTACACCGTCCCCCAGGCCGGGGCGGACGGGCGTCGCCTGCACATCCCGCGCGGAAAGGTCCTCGGAGGCTCCCACGCCCTCAACGCGATGATCTGGGTGCGCGGCGCCCCCGCCGACTACGACCACTGGGCGAGCCTCGGCAACGACGGCTGGGCGTGGGCGGACGTCCGGCCCGTCTTCGAGGCCATCGAGCGGTTCACCACCGGGCGCGCGGACGCCGCCGCCCCGCCCGGGGGCCCCGGGGCGCGCGGCCTGGAGGGCCTCCTCGACGTCACCGACGACTACCCGCTCACCCCGGTCCACCAGGCGGTGCTCGACGCCGGCGTCCACGTCGGCCTGGAGCACAACCCCGACTACAACGGGGACCACCAGGACGGCATCGCCCAGGAGCAGATCACCGTCCGCGGCGGCGAGCGCCTCAGCACCTGGACGGCCTACCTCGGCCCGCGCACCGACCACCCGGCCCTCACCGTCGAGACCGGGTGCTGGGTGCACCGGGTGGTGATCGAGGAGGGCGCGGCCGTGGGGGTGGAGTACGAGCGCGGCGGCGAGACCCGTGTCGCCCGCGCCGACGAGGTGGTCCTGTGCGCGGGCGCCCTCGGCTCCCCGCGGGTGCTGCTGCGCTCCGGCGTCGGGCCCGCCGACGAGCTGGCGGAGCTCGGCATCGACGTGGTCGCCGACGTGCCCGGGGTGGGCAAGAACCTCCACGACCACCTGCTCGCCCCGGTCGTGCTCACCACCGAGCCACCCCTCGGGCCGCCCACCACCGGCGTCTCGCCCACCCAGACCCACTGGTTCTGGCGCTCGCGCGACGGCCTGGACCGGCCCGACACGCAGCCGATCGTCTTCAGCGTGCCGATGCTCTCCGACGGGCAGGAGGGCCCGAGCGACGGGCTGTCGCTGCTCGCCGGCATCGTCGCCCCGACGTCGCGCGGCTCGGTGACGCTCTCCGGGCCGGGGCCCCACGACCCGATGCTGGTGGACACCGCGGCCCTGGCGACCCCCGAGGACGTCGCGGCGCTCGTGGCCTCGGTGCGCCAGTGCCGCGCCGTCGGGGCCGCCCCCCCGCTGGCGCAGCGCTGGGGCGCCCGCGAGGTGCTCCCCGGGCCCGAGGTGGGCGACGACGACGAGGCGCTCGAGGCCTACGTGCGTTCCTCCTGCGTGACCTACCACCACGTCGCCGGCTCGTGCGCGATGGGACCGGGGCCGATGGACGTGGTGGACCACCGGCTGCGGGTGCGCGGGGTGGAGGGCCTGCGGGTGGCCGACGCCTCGGTGATGCCGCGGGTCACCACCGGCAACACCAACGCCCCGTCGGTGCTCATCGGGGAGATGGCCGCGCGCTTCGTCGTCGAGGCCTGAAGGGCGTCAGCGGGACCGGCGGTGGCGTCCTGCGGCGTGTCGCGCACGCGCGCTCCCCGCTCGACGCGCTCCGGGGGCCACGGGGCCCGGGGCTCTGCTGACACCGGGGACTCGTCGCACAGGGTCACCGATTCAGCCGCCGTCGGCCACGGTGACGGTCAGGGAGTCGAAGCCGTCCCCGGCGACGAGCTGGCAGCTGAGCCGGGAGGTCTCGCGCCGGTCCGGGACGCCCTCGAGGGTGTCGTCCTGGTCCTCGTCCACCTCGGGCAGGTGGGGGAGGTCCTCCGCGTCGACGTAGACGTGGCAGGTCGCGCACACCGCCTGCCCGCCGCACTGGCCGATGATGCCGGGGACGCCGGCGCCGACGGCGGCCCGCATCAGGGACTGGCCGTCGGCGGCCTCGACGACCTGCTGGCCTCCGCGGTGGCGGTAGGTGATCGTGGGCACGAGAGGTCTCCTCGACGTCGGGGTGCCGGCGGGTTCGTCGGCGGGGTGGTGGCGGGCGCCCGGCGGCCGCTCAGCCGGTGGTGACGGAGTCCCAGACCACCGGGAGCTCCCGGGGTCCGCGGAAGACCCACCCGCTGGCGCGCGGTGCCCGACCGTCCGCCCACCGCAGTCCCGGCAGGCGCTCGAAGAGCAGCGGCAGCGCGGCTCCCGCCACCGAGGCCTTGGCCACCCACGTGCCGGCGCAGTAGTGGGCGCCGCCCCCGAAGGAGAGGAGGGGCTTCTTGTCGCGGTCGACGTCGAACTCCGCGGGACGCTCGAAGACCTCCTCGTCGCGGTTGCCGGAGATCATGCAGCTCAGCACGCCGGCGCCCGCGGGGATCACCACGCCGCGGACCTCGACGTCGCGGGTGGTCTGTCGCGGGACCGCCCCGATCGGGGCCACCCAGCGCAGCGCCTCCTCGAAGGCGTCCGCCCACCGGGGAGCCACCGGGTCCGCCAGCACCGTCGCGAGCTGCTCCGGGCGGTCCAGCAGCGCCCACACCGCCGTCCCGATGGCGTCGCGCGGCTCGTTGAGCCCCCCACCGATGGTCATCTTGACGTTGGCGCGGATCGCGTCGAGCCCCATGGCGCCGCCCTGCTCGCCGGCGAGCCCGGACAGCAGCGACCCGTCCGGCTCGGCGCGCTTGCGGGCCAGCATCTCGTCGACGGCGGTGTCGACCTCCTCCGAGGAGCGCAGGGCGTCGGCCCAGACCGACGGGTCGTCGGCGTAGTTGCCGACGCCGTCGATCATCGTCTGCGACCAGCGCTGCAGGTCCTGCTGCGTCGCGTTGTCGAACCCCATGACCAGGCGCAGGTTCTCCGCCGCCACCGGTGCGGCGTAGGCGCTGACCAGGTCCGTGCCGTCGGTGCCGTCGGTCCCGGGGCCGGCCGCGACGAGCTCGTCGAGGTACCGCCGTGCGGTGGCCTCGAAGACCTCCGCCCACCGGCTCTTGACCGCCCGCGGGCGCAGCGGCGGCTGCAGGGCGGCGCGCTCCACGGCGTGCTCGGGGTCGTCCTTGCGGAGCATCGCGTGCCCCATCGAGCGCTTCATCAACGTGCCCTCCTCGTCGGAGGAGAACGCGGCGTTGTCCTGGTGCAGCGCGTGGACGTCGGCGTGCGTGGTCACCAGGTAGCGCCCGGCGGCCGGGACGTAGGCCACCGGCGCCTCGGCGCGCAGCCGCTCGAAGACGGGGAACGGGTCCTCCTCGAGCGCGGCGAGGGTCACCCAGCCCGCCGTCGGGGGCGCTGACGGCGCGGTGCTCATGACACCGGCTCCTTCTCGGCGCGCCGCCCGAGACCGATCGCGCCCTGCTGCGCCTCCTCGTTGGTGATCGACAGGTCGATGCCGGGGCGGTCGCGCAGCACCGCGAGGGCGCCGAGGGCGAGGAGGGCCATGATCGCGAGGTAGACCGCCGCCGAGGTCAGCGAGCCGGTGCGCTGGAGGAGGTACTGGGCGATGGTCGGCGAGAACGCCCCGCCCAGGATGGCCCCGAACGCGTAGGCGATGGACACCCCCGACGTGCGGACCGAGGCGGGGAAGAGCTCGGCGTAGAACGCGCACAGCGGTCCGTAGGCGAGCCCCAGCCCGACCGTGAAGAGGACCAGGCCGGCGGTGAGCAGCAGCGCGCTGCCGCTGCCCACCAGGGCGAACATCGGGAAGGCGAGCACCGCGATGGCCACGTTGCCGATGGCGAGGGTCTTGCGCCGGCCGATGCGGTCCCCCAGCGAGCCCGAGACGATGGTGAACAGCCCCCAGGTCACGGCCGAGACGGCGATGGCGAGCAGCACCGCGGTGCGGCTCAGGCCCACCGGCCCCTCGGGGTTGGTGGCGTACTGGGCCACGAACGGCCCGGTCGTCATGTACCCCGCGGCGTTGTTGCCGGCGAAGACCAGGGCGGCCAGGAACACCAGGAGGCCGTGGCGGCGCCACAGCGCGGCGACGGGGGCCTTGGCGCGCGTCATCGTCGACTTCATCTCCGCGAAGACGGGGCTCTCGTCGACGGCGCGGCGCACGAGGTAACCGAGCACGACGAGGACGATGCTCAGCAGGAACGGCACCCGCCAGCCCCACTCGACGAAGGCGTCGCCGGGGGTGATCACCCCCGTCATGAGGGCGTTGACGCCGCTCGCCATGAGCAGGCCCACCGGCACGCCCAGCTGCGGGTAGATCCCGGCGCGTGCGCGGTAGCGGGGGTGCGCGTGCTCGACGGCCATGAGGGTGGCGCCGCCCCACTCGCCGCCGGCGGCCAGGCCCTGGAAGATGCGCAGCGTCAGCAGCAGGATCGGGGCGGCGATGCCGATGCTCGCCGCGGTGGGCAGGAGCCCGACGGCGGTGGTGGCCACCCCCATGACCAGCAGCGTGACCACGAGGACCACCTTGCGCCCGGCCCGGTCGCCCAGCGCTCCGGCGAGGAAGGCGCCCAGGGGGCGGAAGAGGAAGCTGATGCCGACGGTGGCGAAGGACAGCAGCACCGAGAGCTCGGCGCCGTACTGGTCGAAGAACAGCGCGGGGAAGACCAGCGCCGCGGCGGTGCTGTAGATGAAGAAGTCGTACCACTCGAAGGACGTGCCCACGAGCGTCGCCAGGGCGACGCGGCGGTCCACCCCCCGGGGTTCGTCCGTCGCGGTGCTGCTCATGGGAACTCCTCGTGTCGGACGTCGTCGTGCGATGAGAGAGCCACAACGTATACGATCCGGCGGCCGGTGGTGACCACCTCGACCCACGCACCGCCACGGCCGCGTCGGCGGCGCGCTGACCTGCGGTGACACGATGGCGGGCATGACGGACACCCCCGCGGACGGACCGGGCGCGTACTTCGAGCGTCTCGGCTCCGGCGCGTTCCGGGCGACGCCGCGGACCGGTGGCGGGTGGAACCCGCAGGAGCAGCACATCGGCCCGGTCATCGGCCTGCTCGCCCACCTCGTCGAGCTCGACCACGGCGCCCGCCGCGCGCAGGACCGCCTGCGGCTGGTCCGGCTGTCCTACGACATCCTCGGGACGCTGCCGATCGAGGTGGTGGACGTGCACCTGAGCGTCCTGCGGGCCGGCCGCACCGTCGAGCTGGTGCAGGCGCGGCTGGGCCACGGCGGGCGTGACGCGGTGGTCCTGCGCGCGTGGCTCGCGCAGCGCTACGACACCGGCGTCCTCGAGGGGAGCGCGCTGGCGCCGATCGAGGCGCTGGAGACCATGCCGGCGTGGGACGCCTCCGCGGTGTGGCCCGGCGGCTTCACCGCCAGCGTCCAGGCGAGACGGCGCGAGCAGGAGCCGGGACGGGCCGCCGGGTGGGTGCGCACCGACGTGCCGCTGCTCGCCGGCGAGGAGGTCTGCGCCACGGCGCGAGCCCTGGTGCTCGTCGACCTGGCCAACGGGCTCACCCCCCGCGCCCCGACCGAGCAGGTGGCGTTCCCCAACCTGGACCTCACCGTCCACCTCTACGACGAGCCCGCGCTCGACGAGGCCGGCGGGTGGGTGGGGCTCGACACCGCGGTGTCCTTCGGGCCGAGCGGCCTCGGTCTGACCCAGAGCACCGTGCACGACGCCAGAGGGCCCTTCGCCACCGTCGCCCAGTGCCTCACGGTGCGCCCGCGCGCGTGAGCGGAGCGCCGGCGTCGGGGCGGGGGTGAACGGCCGGTGAACACTTGCCGACGGCTCGTCGACACCCCCTATGCCCCGGGATGCGCCATGCTGCAGCATGCGTTCCGTGAGCGTGACCCTGAGCGCCGTGCGGGTGGTTCCGTGACCGTGACCGTCGTGCTGGTGCTGGTCATCGCGATCGCACTGGCTTTCGATTTCACCAACGGGTTCCACGACACCGCGAACGCCGTGGCCACCTCGATCGCCACCGGAGCGCTGACCCCCAAGTCCGCGGTGCTCCTCGCGGGCATCCTGAACCTCGTCGGCGCCTTCCTCTCGGTGCAGGTGGCGCTGACCGTCACCAACGCCGTGGTGAGGATCCAGGGGCCCGACGGCTCGCCGGTCCCCGAGCTGGTCGGCGACGGCGGGCAGGCCCTGCTGATCATCGTGCTCGCCGGGCTGTCCGGGGCGATCCTGTGGAACCTCGTGACCTGGCTCCTCGGCCTCCCCTCCAGCTCCACGCACGCCCTGTTCGGCGGGCTCATCGGCGCGACGATCGTCGGGCTCGGCTTCTCGGGCGTGAACTGGGCCGGCGACGGCGCGGGCCTCGGCGGCGTGGTCGGCACGGTGATCCTCCCCGCGGTGCTCTCCCCGCTGGTCGCCGGGCTCGTCGCCGCCGTGGGCACCTGGCTGGTGTTCCGGATCATGCTCGGCGTCGCCGCACGGTTCACCGCCGACGGGCTGCGGTGGGGCCAGATCGGCTCCGCGTCCCTCGTCTCCCTCGCGCACGGCACCAACGACGCCCAGAAGACGATGGGCGTCATCACCCTCGCCCTCATCGCCTCCGGTCGCTGGAGCGACACCGAGAGCGTCCCCTTCTGGGTCAAGGCAGCCTGCGCCTTCGCGATCGCCCTGGGCACCTACCTCGGCGGGTGGCGCATCATCCGCACGCTCGGCAAGGGTCTCGTCGAGATCACGCCCCCCCAGGGCCTCGCAGCGCAGTCGGCGTCCGCCGCCGTCATCCTCGTCTCCAGCCACGTGGGGCTGGCGCTGTCCACCACGCAGGTCACCACCGGGGCGGTGCTCGGCTCCGGGCTCGGGTGGCCCGGCGCGAAGGTCCGCTGGGGCGTCTTCGGGCGCATGGTGGTCGCGTGGGTCGTCACGCTGCCCGCCGCGGCCCTCGTGGCCGCCGGCCTGTGGTGGCTCGGTGAGCTCCTCGGCGGCGGCCTGCCCGCGGCGCTGGCCATCTCCTCCGTCCTGGCCGTGGGGTCCGCGCTGATCTACGGGCGGTCGCGCCGCAAGCCCGTGCACGCCGACAACGTCGACGAGCCGTGGCCGTCCGCGCCGACGCCCGTCCCCACCACCGACCGCGTGGGCGTCTGACGTGCGTCCCGACCCCAGCACCCGACCCGCAGGGAGGCCGTGATGGTCGACGCGCTCGTCCAGGAGGCCCGCTCGCTGGGGGAGGTCCTCCTCATCGCGCTGGTCCTCGGCGCCGGGCTGCCGGCGCTGTTCGCGCTCGGGGTGCGCGCTCTGGCCCGCGGGAGCGAGACCGAGCTGGCCGCGGGCGGCGTGACCGTGCGGGCCCCCGCCGCCCGTCCGCTGGGCCGCGTGGTGGCGGTGGTGTGCTTCGCCGTGGTGGTCGTCGTCGTGCTGCTGGGCATCGCCGTGATCGTCGCCGGCGGCTTCGGCATGGCGGTGAGCTTCGAGCAGGGGACCCCGTCGCTCGTCGCCGAGCCGTGACCAGCCCCGAGCCGGGCTTCGCGGGCCGCATCGTCGACTGGTTGCGAGCGGGCTACCCGGCCGGTGTGCCGAAGGGTGACTACGTGGCGCTGCTCGGGGTGCTGCGGCGCTGCCTCACGGACGTCGAGGTCCGTCAGATCGCCGACGTCCTCGCCTCCATGGTGGAGCAGGGCGAGGTGATCACCACCGCCGACGTGGAGCGCATGGTCTCCCGCGCCACGCTCGACGAGCCGGCCGGCGCGGACGTCGCCCGCGTCTCCTCGCACCTGGCCGCGGGCGGCTGGCCGCTGGCCGACGTCCGCGGCTGACCGCCCCCCCTGCACCCCTGGAGGAGCGGGCTTAGCGTGGTGGGCATGGACATCCCCACCACCTCCCGCGAGGTCCGCCTCGCCTCCCGCCCGCACGGCTGGCCCGACGACTCCACCTTCGACCTGGTCGAGACGGACGTGCCCGAGCTCCGTGACGGACAGCTGCTCGTGGTCAACGACTACGTCTCGGTCGACCCGTACATGCGCGGGCGCATGAGCGACGCGCCCTCCTACGTCCCGCCGTTCGAGGTCGGGAAGGTCATGGACGGCGCCGCCGTCGGCACGGTCGTGGCCTCGGAGGACCCGTCGGTGGCGGTCGGGGCGTCCGTCGTCCACGGCCTCGGGTGGCGCGAGGTGTCCGTGGTGGACGCCAGCGTCGCGCGGGTCGTCGACACCGACGCGGCGCCCGCCTCGGCGTACCTCGGCGTGCTGGGCATGACGGGGCTGACCGCGTGGGTGGGCCTGACCGAGATCGCCCAGATGCGGGGCGGCGACGTCGTGTTCGTCTCCGGCGCGGCCGGGGCGGTCGGCTCGGTGGCGGGGCAGCTGGCGAAGATCCGCGGTGCCTCGCGGGTCATCGGCTCGGCCGGCTCGGCGGACAAGATCGCCTACCTCACCGGCGACCTCGGCTTCGACGCGGCGTTCAACTACAAGGACGGCTCCGTCGCGGACCAGCTGGGCGAGGCGGCGCCCGACGGGATCGACGTCTACTTCGACAACGTGGGCGGCGACCACCTCGAAGCCGCCATCGGCGCCTTCCGTCCCCACGGGCGTGCGGCGCTCTGCGGCGCCATCTCGGCCTACAACGCCACCGAGGCGCCCCCCGGGCCGCGGAACCTGACCCGCCTGGTGGGCACCCGGGTCAAGCTCCAGGGCTTCATCGTCGGCGACCACTCCGCCTCGATGCCGGACTTCCTCGCCGAGGCCGTCCCCGCGCTGGACGACGGGCGCCTGGTCATGGACGAGACGGTCGTCGACGGCATCAGCCATGCGGGGGAGGCCTTCGTGAAGATGCTCCGCGGCGCCAACACCGGGAAGATGGTCGTCCGGCTGACCTGAGCCGGCCCGCGCCGCTCCGGCGGCCGTGGGGCCTCAGCCCACCGGCCGCCGTCATCGCGTCCTCCTGTCGTCAGCCCCGGGGTGGTGAGCCGGGCACGCGGCGACGGGTCGCGCGACGGTCGATCGTGGCGCAGGCTCTTCCGGTGACGACGGGGGACGAGACGAAGCGCGGCCTGGGGCTGTGGCCCACGAGCATCATCGCGGCCCTCGGGGGGCTGCTCTTCGGCTACGACATCGGCGTGGTCTCGGGGGCGCAGTCGTTCTTCGCCGAGGAGTTCGGCCTCTCCGACCTGCAGATCCAGGTGGCCGTCGCGTCGGTGAGCGTCGGTGCCATCGTCGGCTCGATCTTCGGCGGGCGGTTCGCCGACCGGTTCGGGCGCCGGGGGGCGCTGCTGTGGCTGGGCGTGCTCTTCGGGGTCGGCGCGATCGCGACGGCGCTGGCGCCGACGTTCCTCGTCTTCGTCGTCGTCCGGGTCGTCGTGGGGCTCGCGGTGGGTGCCTCGGCGATGATCACGCCGATGTACCTCACCGAGATCGCCCCGCCGCACCTGCGCGGGCGCATCGGGTCGCTCTCGCAGACCGCCATCGCCGTCGGGCTGCTCGCCTCCTACCTCGTGGACTACCTCTTCACCGTCAGCGGCGACGGCTGGCGTCCGATGTTCGCCGTCGCCGTGGTGCCGGCGATCGTGCTCGTCGTGGGCATCCGGAAGCTCCACGAGACGCCGCGCTGGCTCGTGGGGCGCGGGCGCGCCGACGAGGCCCGGCAGGCCCTCCTCGACGTGGGGACGGCGCCCGACGTGGCCGGCCGCGAGATCGACGACATCCGCGGCTCGCTGTCCGACGAGCGCGGCGCCCGCCTGCGGGAGTTCCTGCAGCCGGGGCTGCGCGCCTGCCTCGTCGTCGGCGTGGTGCTCGGCGTCGCGCAGCAGCTCACCGGGGCCAACACGGTGCTGTTCTACGCCCCGCGCGTGCTCACCGACGCGGGGTTCGTGAACCAGGACTCGGCCATCCTCGCCACGGCCCTCGTGGGCGCGGTCAACCTCGGTGCCACGCTCCTGGCGCTCGCCCTCGTCGACAGGGTGGGGCGCAAGCCGCTGCTGGTCGTCGGGTTCGCCGGCATGGCCCTGTCCCTGGTCGCAGAGGTGCTCGTCTTCCTCGGCGGCGACGCTGACCCGGTGCTGGCCCTGGTGTTCTTCGTGACGTTCATCGGCTTCTTCGGGGTGAGCATCAGCCCCGTGGGGTGGCTGCTCAGCTCGGAGATCTTCCCCAACCGGCTGCGCGGGCTGGGCTCCTCGGTGTCGTCCAGCCTCAACCAGACCGCGAGCCTGCTGGTGAGCCTCACGTTCCTGTCCCTCGCGAACGCCATCGGCTTCTCCGGGGCGTTCGGGATCTACGCCGGCCTGGGGCTGGTGTTCCTGGTCTTCACCGTCGTGGCCGTGCCGGAGACGAAGGGCCGGACCCTGGAGGCGATCAGCAGCTACTGGTACGCGAGGCGTACGTGGCCGGAGGACCAGCCGGGAGGCTCGAGGAGCTGAGCGGGGACGGCCCCGGCGACGCCCGTCGATCACCGTGAGCCACCTCGGTGGCCGCGCGGTGGCCGGGCGGTGGTGCTGGTGCTGGTGCAGGGTCGGCCGGTCGAGCGGGGACCTCGTGCCCGCGACACGCCGACAGAGACCGCGCCAAGTCCCCGCTCGGCGGCTGGAGGGCACGCTGCGTCCCCGCTGGGCCGCCGGGCGTGCGACCGGGGACTTCCCTCCGCGCGAGCACGACGCCAGCAGACGACCGGGGACCTCCCACCGCGCGAGCACGACGCCAGCAGACGACCGGGGACCTCCCACCGTGTGATCGCGTGCCGATCACACGGTGGGAGGTCCCCGGTCGCGCAAGGGGTGCGAGGGCCAGCACTGAGGGGGTGCGGTGGGAGGTCCCCGGTCGGGCAGGGGCGTGAGGGCCAGCGCTCACAGGGTGCGGAGGCCAGCGTCCAGGGGGTCCGGTGGCCGCCTCAGTGATCGGTGGCCTTCTCTGAGCCCGCGCCGGTCAGGGCTCGCACCTCCATCTCGTCGTACATGACGTCGTGGTTGCTCTCCGGCTTCGAGGTCATGGTGCCGATCCACCCCAGCAGGAACGCCAGCGGGATCGAGACGATCCCCGGGTTCGAGAGCGGGAAGATCGCGAAGTCGATCGACGGGTCGGTGATCATCGACAGGGACGCCCCCGTGGCCGGGTCGACCTTGCCGGACACCACCGGCGAGAAGATGATCAGCACGACGCAGCTGATCAGACCGCCGTAGATGCTCCACAGCGCCCCGCGGGTGGTGAAGCGACGCCAGAACAGCGAGTAGACGATCGTCGGCAGGTTCGCGCTCGCGGCGACGGCGAAGGCCAGCGCCACGAGGAACGCGATGTTCTGACCGATGGCGAACATCCCGCCGACGATGGCGACGACCCCGATGACCACCACGGTGCGCCGAGCGACCCTGACCTCGGTGGCGGGGTCCGCGTGCCCGTCCTTGATGACCGAGGAGTAGATGTCATGGGCGAAGGAGGCTGCTGCGGTGATCGCCAGCCCTGCGACGACCGCGAGGATGGTCGCGAAGGCGACGGCGGAGATGAACCCCAGCAGCAGCGGCCCACCCAGCTCGAGGGCCAGCAGCAGCGCCGCGCTGTTGGCCCCGCCCGGTGCGGCCTTGATGGCGTCGGGCCCCACCATCGCCCCGGCCGCGTAGCCGAGCACCAGGGTGAACAGGTAGAAGATGCCGATGAGCCAGATGGCCCAGACCACCGAGCGCCGCGCCTCCTTGGCGTTGGGCACGGTGTAGAAGCGCATCAGCACGTGCGGCAGGCCCGCCGTGCCCAGCACCAGCGCCAGGGCGAGGGAGATGAAGTCCAGCCGGGTCAGCGAGGACAGGCCGTAGGCGCGTCCGGGCTCGAGGAGGCTCTGCGGGTCCGCGTCGCCCTGCGCCGCAGCGGTCGCCACCGCGTCGCCCATGATCGCCGAGATGTTGAACCCGTAGAGCACCAGGACCCAGACGGTCATGGCCGCGGTGCCGGAGATGAGGAGCACCGCCTTGACGATCTGGACCCACGTGGTGCCCTTCATGCCGCCGACGAGGACGTAGAAGATCATCAGCAGCCCGACGACCGCCACGACGACGTACTGGGCCGCCTTGCCGTTGATGCCGAGGAGCAGGGCGACGAGGCCGCCCGCCCCCGCCATCTGGGCGAGCAGGTAGAAGAAGCACACCGCGAGGGTGGCCAGCGACGCCGCCATGCGCACCGGGCGCTGGCGCAGCCGGAAGCTGAGGACGTCCGCCATGGTGAAGCGGCCGGTGTTGCGCAGCTGCTCGGCCACCAGCAGCAGGGCGACGAGCCACGCGACGAGGAAGCCGATCGAGTAGAGGAACCCGTCGTAGCCGTTGAGGGCGATGGCACCGGCGATGCCGAGGAAGGACGCCGCGGAGAGGTAGTCGCCAGCGATGGCGGTGCCGTTCTGGGGGCCGCTGAAGGATCGGCCGGCGGCGTAGTAGTCCGCGGCGGTCCGGTTGTTGCGCGAGGCGCGGAGCACGATCACCAGCGTCACCACGACGAACGCCAGGAAGATCGAGATGTTGATCACCGGGTTGCCGGTGTCGACGGCGGTGGCCGACTGGAGGAGGTTCATCGCCGGGGCTCCTCGATCATGCTGCTGAGCTCGGCCGCCCGGGCGTCGAGGTCGCGGTCGGCCCAGCGCCGGTAGGCCATGGTGATGCCGAAGGTCGTGACGAACTGGCCGAGGCCCAGGAGCACGCCGACGGTGATGTTGCCGATGGCCCGGGTGGACATGAAGTCCGGGGCGTAGACGGACAGCAGCACGAACAGGAAGTACCACGCGAGGAAGACCGCGGTGGCCGGGAAGATGGTGGTGCGGAAGGAGCGTCGCAGCGCGGCGAACTCTGGTGTCTCGTGGACCTCGCTGTAGGTGGAGCGCACCTCTCCGGGTGGTTCTCCGGCAACCGACATGTGACCTCCTCGTCGAGCGTCGCGGACCACGGTGACCGCGCAGCGCCGAACGCTACGAGATGCCGGTCTGCGGCCGCCAGCATCGTGACACACCCGTGACCGGCCGGCCCGTCGGGCGGCCGTGGCGGACCGGTGCGCCCGGTGCGGTGAGTGGAGCTCGGTGTGCACGGGCTGTTCCTGGGACGACGGCGCCCGCGGCGCCGGCGGCGTCCCCGCCGTCGGCGACCGGTTCACCGGGAAGAACTGCGCCGACGGGCGGACGTGGGAGACGCGGTCGGTCGTCGTCGCGTCCGAGCCCGGCGTCGAGATCGCCTGGCAGGTCAACGAGGACTGGGTGCGCTGGGGCTTCTTCACCGCGCCGGCAGACCCGGCGGGCGAGTCCACGCTGCTGACCGAGACGTGGGCCTTCCTGCCCGCCGGCCTCGCGGGGTTCCGGGCCCGTGACGGGGGAGAGGCGGCCATCGACCACCGGACCCGGCTGGCGCGCGAGGGGATCCCGGCCACCCTGACGCGCGTCAAGGCCGTCGCCGAGGACCGCCCCGGGCCCGCTCAGCGCTGAGGGGGCCGGCCTGGGCTCAGCCCTTGACGAGGTCCAGGACGACGGCGCCGGACACCGGGGCGAACCACTCCGTGGCCCGCTCCAGGGAGGCGGCCCATCCCGGCACGCTGGCCGTGGTGGAGGGGAAGGTGAACATGCGCCGCTTCGTCCGCAGGCTCCACCCGGCGCGCCGCACCGCGCGCAGGAACGGGGCGGGCGGGAACGTCCGCTCGCCCGGCGTGAGGACGTGGTAGGCCAGCACGTAGGGGTGGAGGCGGTTGGGCTCCATGGCGACCCAGCGGGCACCGGGGCGCGCCACACGGGTGACCTCGGCGACCACGGCGTCGAGGTCACCGATGTGGTGCAGCGCGTCGATCGTCATCACCAGGCCGACCGAGCCGCTCTCGATGCTGGGGGGCAGGTCCTCCCCGACGCCCACCTCCATGTGGAAGTTGGTGAGGCCGTCCGCGGCCGCCCTCTCGTTGGCGAACCGCGCGTAGCCCTCGAGGGGCTCGACGCCGGTGAACGAGCGGTCCGGGTGCGCGGCGGCCATCGTCCTCAGGAGGGTCCCCGTCCCGGAGCCGAGCTCCAGGACGTCACCGGGGACCCGGGCGACGACGCCCTCGAAGAACGCGGTCCGCCGCCGGGCCATGTGCCCGCCGGCCCGCATCTCGTCGTAGCGCTCCGGGTCGTCGTCGAACTCGGCGTTGAAGGGGCCCGAGCGGCCGTTCACCGGGCCGTCAGGCTGATCGTCCGCCGCGCTCGTCGGGGGAGGGGGTGACGTCGCAGCCATGGGCTGACGGTAGAGGGTCTCCTCCGCGCGAGCGAGCGGGGCGGACGCGCTCACCGGACGCCACCGACCGACCACAGCTCGACGCGGACGTGCCCGTGGTCGGTGCGGCTGACCAGGTCACGACCGGACATCACGGTCTTGGCGCTGATCGAGCCTCGGCCCAGGTCGCCGGTGGCCACCGCCATGGTGCCGACGAGCCACACGCGCGGGCGGTCAGCCAGCAGGGCCTCGCGCTCGTCGGCCGGGACGAGCGTGCCTCCGCGGCTGCCCTCCAGGTAGCGGCCCGGGGCCAGGAGCACGTCGTCCAGCTCACCCGAGGCCAGCTCGCCCGGAGGCAGGTACGTGCTCACCAGCGGCCGGGTCACCGAGCCGACGAACACCACGGCGTCGCCCGGCTGGTCCTCCGCGGCCAGGGCGGCGGCCGCCGACCGGGCGTCGTCGAAGTCGTAGTCGGCCGTGCGGAAGCTCGCGACCATGGGGCCGAGCGCGAGCACCGCGGCGAGCACCCCGGCGCCGACGGCGACGGGTACGGCCGCAGCGCGCTGCCGAGGAGCCCGACGGGCCCATCGCTGCGCCCCGAGCACGAGGCCGCTGGCGGCGAGCACGCAGAGCGCGGGCACGGCGGCGGAGGAGTAGCGAGCGTTGAAGTACGACCCCGACAGCCCCAGGGTCGCCACGGCGGCGAGGGGGAGCACCGCCCAGGCGGTCAGCATGAGCAGCTCTCGCCAGCGCCGGCCCAGCAGGACCGCACCGGTCACCGCGAGCAACCCCACGACGATCCCGGGCCCGGGGGTGTCGCCGATGATCTTCCAGAAGGTGCTGAGCTTCCACAGCGGCATGACGGCGGGCGGGCTCTCCTGGGCCTGCCGCATCCCGACGGCCACGAGCGCGAGCCCCAGCGCGGCCGCCGGCAGCCCTGCGACGGTGACGTGGCGGCGCAACGCCCTCCCGGGCCGCAGCCACAGCGCCGCGAAGATGCCCGCCACGGCGGGGAGCGCGACGAGCGGGTGCAGGCCCACGGCGAGCGCACCGACCAGCGCGAGGCCGACGAGGTTCCCCCGGCGCGGCATCTCGGCGGTGCGCAGGGCCAGCAGGGCCGTGCCGGCCACGGCGGCGATGACCAGCGGGTACGGGCGGGCCTCCTGGGCGTGGATCACCAGGGCCAAGGACAGCGCCACGAACGTGCCGGCGAGGAGAGCGACGGGGTTGCCGCCGACACGACGCCCCACGGCGGCGGTGAGCCCCACGGCGACCACGGTGGCGACCACGCTGGGCAAGCGCATCCACACCGGGTCGGTGGAGACGAGCAGCCACGCGTGCATCAGCGTGTAGTAGACGGCGAGCCCGGCGTCGCGGTCGATGAGGAGGCTGTACATCTCCTCCAGCGAGCGGCCGGAGGTGACCAGGGTGTAGATCTCGTCACGCCACAGCGGCTTGGTGTCGTAGCGCCACACGCTCAGCGCCAGGGCGAGGACGGCAGGCGCGAGGACGGAGAGGTGCCGGCGGACCCAGGTGTGCGACGAGGGGGCGGCGCGTGCGTCAGGGCGGTCGAGCAGCGTCCCGGGTGACGGGGATCCGGAGGGCGGCACACGACTCACAACGCCGTCAGACGGGAATCATTCCATGAACGCCAGCTCGGGCGACGGCGAGCGCCCCCGGCCGGTGGTCATCGGTGCGCAGGAGGGGGACGGTGCTCCGCGTCAGGTCGAGCGGGGGGCACGGGCCGTCACGACCTCGGGCTTGGTGCCTCCCCGGCGCATCAGGTGCCCGTTGCCGGAGGCGTAGGCGCCCGCTGCGACCGCGACGTAGCCGATGACCACGCCGGCGATGTCGTCCACGATGTAGTGCCACCCGAAGTAGACGGTCGCGAGCACCACGAGGGCGAAGTAGACCCAGATCGCCCAGAGGAAGAGCCGCCGCACCTTGACGAGCTGCATGACGAGCGCGGCGGTGAAGATGATCGAGGTGTGCAGCGACGCGAAGGCGGCGATCCCGGAGACCTTGCCGCTCGCCGCGGCGTCGAGCAGCACGGAGCCCCGGTTGAACCACAACCCGAACTGCAGCCCCTCGGCGTTCGTCTTGGGGAGGTCCCAGAACTTCGACGCGTTGGCGTAGATGGGTCCGTCGGCCGGGACGAGGTAATAGCTGAGGGTGCCGAGCGCCCAGTTGAGGCAGAGCGCGGTGACGTACCACATGCCGTGGGACAGCGTCTTGGACCACACGAGCGAGGCCACGACGGAGACGGGGACGAAGACGAGGAAGACCATGTAGACCCACGACAGGACGTAGGCGGACGCCCCGGTGCCGAGGAGGGTGTGCAGGACGTCCGCGGGGTCGGCGCCGAAGAGCAGCACCCGGTCGAGGGCGATGAGCGCCCGGTCGTTGTTGCCGGTGTCCAGGAACGGCAGGAAGTTCTTGAGGTTCCGGTACCCCACGTAGGTGAGGTAGAAGAAGGCCACCATGGCCAGCACGGGCGCCAGGCGCCGCAGCGGCCAGCGCTCGGTGGTCACGTCCCTCACCGAGCGCAGGGTCGCCTGCCAGCCGCGCCAGGCGTCCTTCCGGATGCGCCACGCCACGCGGGGGATGACGTCGATCGCGAGGCAGACGGCCACGATGAGCGGCATCCGGATCCAGCTGGGACCGAGCCAGCCGTCCGGGTCGCGCAGCGGCAGGTCGAGGCGCTGCGCCCCGAAGATGGCGAGGCCCATGGTGAGGACGGCGACCGACCCGGCGAGGACCAGGACGGGCCCGAGTCGCTTCTCCCGGGCCGGAGGCTTCGCTGCGGGCACAGCCGTCTCGGTGACCCGCGCGGGCCTGGTGGTGGTCATAGACCGGTCATTCTGCGGGCTGGAGCGCCGAATATCCAGTCCCTGGCGCCTTCGGTGCCCTTTCGTGACCCTGCGCCGGCCTGCCCGGGCCCGCTGGGACGGGGCGCTCACGCCTGCTCGGCGGTGCTGACCGCCTCGGCGCCGCGGACCGGCGCGACGTTGCGCAACCGCAGGCTGTTGGTCACCACCAGCACCGAGGAGGCGCTCATCGCGGCGGCGGCGATCAGGGGGTTGAGCAGCCCCGCGGCCGCCAGGGGGATCGCGACGACGTTGTAGCCCATCGCCCAGACGAGGTTCCCCCGGATGGTGCGCAGCGTGCGCCTCGACAGGGCCACGGCGTCGGCCACCGCGGTGAGGTCGCGGCGCACGAGGATCACGTCGGCGGAGCGCATGGCGATGTCGGTCCCGTCCACCATGGCCATGCCGAGGTCGCCGGTGGCCAGCGCCGCCGCGTCGTTGACGCCGTCCCCGACCACGGCGACGGTCCGGCCCTGCGCCCGCAGGGTGGCCACGGCCGCGGCCTTGTCCGCGGGCAGCACCCCCGCGAGCACCTCGGTGATGCCGATGCTCGCCGCCACGGCGCGGGCGGGGGCCTCGGCGTCGCCGGTGAGCATCACGGTGCGCAGGCCCAGGCCGTGCAGGGCCTCGACGGCGTCGGCCGCCGAGGGGCGCACCCGGTCGGCCAGCCCCAGCACGGCGACGACGGTGCGGCCCGCGACCACGGTCACCGCGGTGCGTCCCGCCCGGGACTGCTCCTCGAGCGCCGCGTCGACCTGCTGCCAGTCGGTGGTGGCTCCCGCAGGGCCGTCGGCGCGCTCACGGGCCAGCGCGGGGGAGCCCACGACGACCTCGACCCCGTCGACCTGCGCGGACGCCCCCAGGCCGGGCAGCGTGGTGAAGCCGTGCGCGGACGGCGGGGCGCCGGCGCCGTCGGTGCCGCGCAGGTCCTGCGCCGCCGCGACGATCGCGCGGCCCAGGAGGTGCTCGGAGCCGGCCTCCACGGCGGCGGCGAGGCGCAGCGCGTCGTGGGCGCCGAGCGCGGCTGTCGGGACCACGGCCGCGAGGCGGAAGTCGCCGGTGGTGAGCGTGCCGGTCTTGTCGAAGACCACGGTGTCGACGCGCCCGGACGCCTCGAGGGCGTCCTGGCCCTTCACGAGGATCCCCAGCTGCGAGCCGCGACCGACCCCCACCATGAGGGCGGTCGGCGTCGCCATCCCCAGGGCGCAGGGGCAGGCGATGATGAGCACCGCCACCGCGGCGCCGAAGGAGGCGCGCGGCTCGTTCCCGCTGAGCAGCCAGGCCGCCAGCACGGCGGCGGAGAGCACGAGGACGGCGGGGACGAAGACGGCGACGATGCGGTCCACGAGGCTCTGCACCCCGGCGCGCCGCACCTGGGCGTCCTCGGCCATCGCCGCCATCTGCGAGAGCTGCGTGTGGGCGCCGACCTCGCGGGCGGTCACGACGAGGCGTCCGTCGGCGGCGACGGTCCCGCCCACCACGTCGTCGCCCGGTCCCACGTCCACCGGGAGCGGCTCCCCCGTCATGGCCGCGGTGTCCAGCGCCGCGCGGCCCTCCAGGACCACCCCGTCCACCGGCACGGTCTGGCCGGGGAGCACCACCACGGCGTCGCCCGGGCGCAGCGCCTCGACGGGGACCTCGACGGTCTCGACCTCGCCGCCGGCGCCCTCTCGCCGCACGCTCGCGGTGGTGGGGACGAGGTCGGCCAGCGCCGCGAGGACGTCGCCGGCGCGGCGCCGTGCCCGGGTCTCGAAGTAGCGCCCGGCCAGCTGGAACGTGGTGAGGCCCGCGGCGACGTCGAGGTAGAGGGCGTTGGCGCCCGACGGGGTGACGCCGAAGCCGAGCCAGTAGCCCGGCTCACCGCCGTCACCCAGCGCCAGGGTGATCACGGCCCACCCGAACGAGGCGATGATCCCGAGGGAGACCAGCGTGTCCATCGACGTGGCCCGGTGGCGCACCCCGTTGAGCGCCGCCCGGTGGAAGGGCCAGGCGCACCAGGTGACGACGGGGACCGCGAGGGCCACGCACACCGCTTCCCAGCCGGGGAAGCGCAGGCCGGGCACGAGCGCCAGGATGATCGTGGCGTCGCCGAGCGGCACCATGAGCATCGCCGCGACGAACAGGCGCCGACGCAGCAGCGACAGGCGCGCGGTCGAGGCGCGGGCGCTCCACTCGTCGTCGCGGGACCCGCCGCGCGTCCGCAGCCGGGCGGTGTACCCCGCGGCCTCCACGGCGGCGATCGCGTCGGCGCTGCGCCGGGCGGGCAGGCCCGCCACGACGGCGCGCTCGGTGGCGAAGGAGACGGTGGCGACCACGCCGTCCAGCTTGTTGAGCTTGCGCTCCACCCGGCGGGAGCAGGCCGCGCACGTCATGCCGCCGATGCTCAGCTCGAGGCGCTCCTCGTCGCGGTCGAGCGCGCCCGGTCCGTCCCGGCGGCCCGGACGGGACGGGCCCTGGCCGGGGGCCGGCTGCTCGCGCGGGAGGGTCGGGGCGCTGCTCACCGCGGTCCGCCGGGACGGCTGTCGCGCTGGGACAGGCGGGCGAGCATCTGGTTGTAGGCCTCCACCTCGTCCTCGCCGCCCGCCGCCCCGGCCTGCCGGGCGCTCTGGGCGCGGTCGGCCCTGCGGTCCTTGCGCTTGGCCTCGCGGGCGTCCTGGCGCGCCCACTGGATGGCCAGCGCGAGGACCACGAGCAGCAGCGGGACCTCGCCGGCGGCCCACGCGATGCCGCCGCCGACGTACTGGTCGGCCAGGAGGTCGGCGTCCCAGCCGCGGTCGAGGTACTCGTAGTAGGTGCGCCCGATGACGGACGTGGACGTCATCACGGCGACGGCGAAGAAGGCGTGGAAGGGCATCGCGGCCAGCACGAAGCCGAGGCGCCCGAGGTGGGGCAGCGGGCGCGGGGGCTGGTCGACGCCGACGACGAGGCCGTAGTAGAGGTACCCGGAGGCGATGAAGTGCAGGTTCATCAGCTGGTGGGACCAGTGGAAGCGCATCGCGACGTCGAACAGCGGGGTGAGGTAGAGCAGGTAGTACGACGCGACGAAGACCACGAAGACCAGCAGCGGGTTGGAGAGCACCCGCAGGTAGCGGGACCGCAGCACGGCGACGAGCCACTCGTGGAGCCCGGCGGGCCTGTCCGCGCCGGCCGGGCGTGAGGCGCGCAGGGCGAGCGTCATGGGGCCGCCGAGCACCATGAACAGCGGCCCGAGCATCGTCAGGCACATGTGCACGAGCATGTGCAGGCTGAAGGACGCGGCCGCGTACCGGCCCAGCCCCGTGGAGGTCACCGCCACGATGACCGCCCACCCGGCGACCCACGCCACCACGCGGCCCGCGGGCCAGGCGTCGCCGCGGCGGCGCAGCCTGACGTACCCGACGAGGTACGCGCCGACCGCCACGGCGGAGATCGTGGCGAAGAGCAGGTTGACGCGCCAGTCGCCCAGCAGCACCGACGCGGTGGGGTCCTGCGGCACGTCGTAGCCGAGGAACGCCTGCTGGATGGAGGTGGGCACGAAGTACTGCGGCGAGGGGATGCGGGTCATGGCGACCCCCGCGCCGACGAACACGCCCGCGGCCAGGGTGGCGAGGCCGAGCAGGCGCGGAGCGCCGCCGGGCGGCCCGGCAGCGTCGCGGCGCAGGGACACCCCGAGCACGACGGCCGCGGCCAGCGCCAGCAGGCGCACCACCCCCCACGCTCCCGTCGCTCCCACCAGCGCGGTGAGCGCGCCGCCGGAGAAGAACGCGAGGACCACGACCTCGTACGCCATCGCGACCGCTCCGGCGATGATCGCCATGGTCCCCGTGCGCTCCAGCGCCTCGGGCAGGAGGGGGCGCCCGACGGCGGCGCGCAGCCCCGCCACGGCCAGGGCGCCGAACGCTGCGGCGCTCGCCAGGGTGGTGATCACGCCGGCGTCGCCGCCGACGTCGTGCCACGGCCCCACGAGCAGGGCGGTCACGACCACGGGGGCCAGCAGCACGCCGGCGGTGAGGGTCGCCGGAAGGAGCATCTGGTCGAACGTGCGGGCGGCGTAGGAGAGCAGGTGGACCACCAGCGCGCAGAGCGCCACCACCAGCCAGGCCCTGGGCAGGGAGGAGCCGGAGAGCAGCACGGGGAACGACGCGGGGTCGAGCGCCGTGAGCACGGAGACCCCGGAGGCGTCCCCGGCGTCGACGATGACGGCGAGCAGGGCCGCGAGGACGACCACGGCGGAGGACGCGCGCAGCACCCGGAGCTCGAAGGCTCCGCTGATGTCCAGGCGGTCGCGGCCCCCGCGGGCGCGCAGCAGGGTGAGGTGGGCCAGCGCGCCGGCCATGGTCACGCTCGCGAGGTCGAGGACCACCCGCAGGACCGTCGAGCTCACCGCGGTCAGCCCGCCGGGATAGCCGCGGGAGATCGCGGAGTAGCCCGTGGAGCCGAGGGAGGTGGTGGTGGCCACCGCGAGGAGGAAGGCCGGGCCGACCAGCGCTGCGACCCACCACCGTGCCCACCGGGAGCCCGGTCTCACCGGGGCTGCTGCCGGGGCGTGCGCCGCGGGGGCCGAGCCCGTCGAGGGCGCGGGGGAGCCGGCGGGTGCCGGCGCGACCGCCGTCGAGGTCCCCGCGGGTGCGCGCGAGGGGTGACGGGCGACGGTCGACATGGGGCGGGGGCCTCCTTGGCGGGGCGGGTCGTGCTCACTCCCTGGGCCGGTCCCGCGGCACGCGGGGTACGGGCTCCCCATGGTACGTGCGGCGCACCGCCCCGGCCGGGTCGCCGGTGGTGGCGGGGACCACACGGCGACGAGGCGAACCGTCCTCCCCTCCCTTCCGCCCCCACGCTCCCTTCCCCCCCGCGATTCGCGCGCGAGATGCTGTCGCTGACCGCCTCGCAGGAGCGGTGAGCGCGCGAATCGCGGAGGGGGGCGGAGGGGCGGAGGGGCGGTGGGGAGCGGAGGCGGTGGAGGTGCGAGGTCCCCCGCTCGTGACGCCGCCCCGACGACGGCGCGCCCCGGTCACCTCGGCGAGGAGGTGACCGGGGCGCCCCGCGGTGCGGACGGCGGTGTCAGCGGGACTGCTGGACCTGGTCCTTGGCGCCCTGTGCGGACCCCTTGACGTCCTGGGCGGCCGACTGGCCGTGGTCCTTGACCTCGCTGGCGGCGCCCTGGGCGCTGCCCTTGACGGACTGCGCCGCCTCCTGGGCCTGCGGCTTGAGGTTCTCCGCCGACTCCTGCGCCGCCTGCTTCGCCTCCTCGACGACGGGGCCGGCGTGCGCCTTGGCGGTGGCGGCGAGCTCCTGCTCCTTCTGGGAAGCGGGCAGCGCCGCACCGATGAGCCACCCGGCGCCGAGGGCGATGAGCCCCGCGGCGAGGGGGTTGCCCCGGGTGGCGGACTTCGCCCTAACCTTCGCCTCCTGGGCGTTGCCCTTGACGTCGGGTCCTCCGCCCGAGCCCCCGACGGAGGAGCGGACGTCGTCGGCCTTGCCCATGACGGACTCCTTGGCGCTGGTGAGCTTGTCCTTGACCTTGTCGGTCTGCCGACGGGCGACGTTGGACGGCGCCACGTAGTCGGTGAGGGTGTCCACGTCGTCGGAGAGGTTGGCGCGGGTGGCGTCGATCTCGGCGCGCAGCTGTGCGGGGTCGGTGCTCATCGGTTCAGCTCTTCCTGGCCCTTGAGGGCGTTCGGGGCCTGCTTGAGGGATTCGGTGGTCTCGGGGAGCCCGGGGGCCTGCTTGAGCTTCTTGCGGCCGACGACGGCGAGGACGGCGGCGATGATCGCCCAGAGGACGGCGACGATGAGCGAGGACCAACCGAGGCCGATCGCCCCGCCGATCGCCCACATGAGGGCGAGGGAGAGGAACAGCAGCACGAAGTGCCCGCCCACACCGGCGCCGGCGAGGAGTCCCGCACCGGTGCCGGCTTGCTTGGCCGACTGCGTGGCCTCGGCCTTGGCGAGGGCGATCTCTTGACGCACGAGCGTCGAGAGGTCGGTGCTGATGTTGGAGAGGAGGTCGCCGACGCTGGGCTTCCCGTGCTCGGGACCACGATCGTCGTCGGCGAAGCCGTGATCGAGCCCTGACACCTGGCTCACCGGTAGTCCTCCGAGGTGCTGTAGCCGCCGGTGGTCCCCGCTGCCCCGTAGCCGCCGGTGGTGCGGCTGGTGCCGAGGGCATCGGCACTCCCGTAGCCCTCAGCGGCGCTCGACGAGGGCCCGGTGCTGCTCCGTGACGGGGAGGAGGCCCCACGGGTGTCGTCGCCGTCGTCCTTGGCGTCAGCAGCAGCGCCGCGGGTGAACCGCCCGGCGAGGATCCCCACGCCGGCGGCGATGGCGAGGAAGGTGCCCGGGCGGCGCGCTGCGAAGCGCGAGACGTCCTGGAGCAGGTCGGCGGGCTCGCGCCCCTCCATCCAGCGCGCGGCCTCGGAGACCTTGTCGCCGGCCTGGCGCACGAGGTCGGTGACCTGGCCGTCCTGCGGCTCGCCCTTGGCGAGCGCGGCCAGCTGGTCACCGAGGGAGGAGAGCCCGGACGCCGCGCGCTCGGTCTGCGTCGACGCCTGGCTGTTCAGCTCGGTCTTGGCGCTGTCGAGGAGGCCCTTCGCCTGCCCCTTCGCCTCGTCCTTCACCTGACGGCCCTGCTCCTTGGCCGTGCCGGCGACCTCCTGACCCTTGGCCTTGGCGTCGCCGGCGACCTGGCGGCCCTGCTCCTTCGCCTCGTCCTTGGCGCCGCCTCCGCTCGAGTCGCGGGGTCCGCCGTCACGGCCGGAGGTGCCACCGCTCGTCGCGGGAACGGGCTCACGACCGTCGTTGGGGACCACCAGCGGGTCGGCCGCGTGGGCGCCGCGCGTGGACGAGGTCGTCTCGGAGAGGAAGGGATCGTTGTCGGTGCGGGGGATACCGCTGCTCTGGCTCATGAGTCCTCCAGGAGCGCTGGCGCCCCGGGTCGTCGGTGGTGCCACGGGTGGGTGACGCTCGCACCTTAGGGCTTACACCTTAAGCCGAGCAACTCGATGTCGTGACGAACCCTCGTGAGCGGACGCTGAGGGAACGCCGACCGGACTGCCCGGCAGGACCGCCCGACAGGGTCACCCGTCGCTGCGGCCGGCCGGCAGGCGGCGGCTGATGCGCTCGACGAGATCCTCGAGCGCCTCGTCGAACTCGCGGTCGATGTCGTCGCGCTCCAGCTCGGGCCGCAGCCGCAGGACGGTGGGGAAGTCCCCGGGCGGCAGCGGGCCGGCGGGCCGGTCCCGCTCGAGGGCGGGGTCGTCCGCCGGAGTGATCTTGGCGCCCGACTCGGCGACCTCCAGCAGCAGCGTGCCCAGGAGGAAGGAGGTGAAGGAGCGGTAGGCGTCGGCGGCGCTGCGGTCGTCGAAGCCCGAGCTGACGAGGGCGGAGAGGAACAGCTCGACCCAGGCGACGCTGCGCAGCGGTGGCCGCAGCCAGGGGGCCTCGGGGGGGCGCGAGGCGATGAGCGGGAACGCCTGAGGGTGGCTGAGGGCGATGCGGCGCACGCCGTGGGCCAGGCGCACCATGAAGTCCTGCCAGCCGTCGACGGGCGCGCGGCGGACGTCGGGGTCCGACCACAGGCCCTCGAGGACCCGCTCCACCACCGCGTCGAGGAGCTCCTCACGGCCGGGGACGTAGCGGTAGAGCGACATCGCCTCGACGCCGAGGGAGTTGCCGAGCTCCCTCATGGTGAGCCCGGCGAGCCCGCGCTCCTCGAGGAGCAGCAGCGCCGCAGCGATGATGCGGTCTCGGCTGAGCGGTTCTCGCATGCTGGACTGTTTCACGATTGTTGATCATCGGCAACGGCACGCATCGCTCTGCGGCGCCGAGGAGCACGCTACGTCACGACCCACCCTGACGGGGGGCACCGACTGGCGCCGGGACCGCCGAAGTGGTTTGGTAGAGCAGTCTGCTTACCCGGTAAACGAGCCGGGTGTCCCACGACGAGGAGGAACACATGGTTGATTTCAGCGCAGTTCGCGGTGGCAACGCCTACGACAACGACGGCAGCAAGGTCGGGTCGGTCGACGAGGTCTACACCGACAAGGAGACCGGCGAGCCGTCGTTCGTCACCGTCAACACCGGTCTGTTCGGCAGCAAGACGACGTTCGTCCCGCTGGCCGACGCCTCGGTCGACGGCAACGACGTCCGCCTCCCCTACGACAAGTCCAAGATCAAGGACGCCCCGAGCATCGACCCGGACGCCGAGATCTCGGACGAGGAGCAGGAGCGTCTCTACGAGTACTACGGCCTGGGCGGGTCCGGCCACGGCGTGGGCGGCACCGGCACCGGTGTCGGCACCGACCGTGACGGCCTGCGTGACGGCGATCGGGACCGCGACGGCGTCCTCGGCGACAGGGACCGCGACCGGGACCGGGACCGCAAGGTCGGCGACGACGACGCGATCAGCGTCTCGGAGGAGCGTCTGCGCACCGGTACCCGCGAGGAGACCATCGGTCGCGCCCGCCTGCGCAAGTACGTCACCACCCAGCACGTGCGCGAGGAGGTGCCGGTGACCCGCGAGGAGGTCCGCGTCACTCGCGAGCCCGTCACCGACGGTGGTACCGGTAACGCGACCATCGGCGAGGAAGAGGTCGAGGTCACCCTGCACGGCGAGCGCGTCGTCGGCGGCAAGGAGACCGTCGAGACCGAGCGCGTCCGTCTCGAGAAGGAGGCCGTGCGCGACACCGAGACCGTCGAGGGCGACCTCCGCAAGGAGAACGTCGACGTCGACGTGGACGGCAGCACCAAGGACCGCGACAACGACGGCAAGCGCGACCGTCTCTGAGCGTCCCGTGAAGGACCACCGCGGCGCGTCCGTGACGGTCTGAGCACCGCGAAGGCCCGCACCCCGAGAGGGTGCGGGTCTTCGTCGTCGGCGGTCCTGCTCAGAGCACCGTGCGGCTCCCCGCGCGCTGGGCGCCGGGCCGGATCTCGATCTGCACCGGGAGGTCCGGGGGGTCGAGCGCCGCCCTCAACCGAGAGACGGTCTGGTCCTCCAGGCCGCGTCGGACCGCGGACATGTCGGCCTCCTCGGTGGTCGTGACGGTCAGCTCCACCCGCTGGACGTCATGGCCCGCCACGCGGGCCGACGCCCGCTCGACACCCTGGATCGACTCCGCGTCGTCCTCCACGGCCTCCGTGACACCCGAGCTCCGGACCTGCGTGAGCCCGTCGCTGCCGCTGGCGGAGATGAGGGCGAAGCTCCCCACCCCGTCGGTGCGCAGCTGGGCGATGAGCCACCGCAGCCCCAGCAGGGCGATCGCGAGGCTCACGGCGGCGGCCACCCACCACAGCCACGGGCGGTCCTCCACCCAGGTGGTCGCCACCGCGGGGAGCACGGCGGAGCCCGGTGCCAGGAAGAACAGACCGAACCCGAGAAGCACCATGATGACGCCGGCCGCCAGGAGCAGCAGCGCCAGCAGGGTCAGCACCGCGCGGTTGACGCCGTTCAGCCGGTCCTTCACGGGCTCCGAGCGTGGTGGCGTGCTCATCTCGCTCATCGGGCTCCCCTCCGGTCGAGGCTGACGCGTGAGCGCAGCCGTCCGCCCAGCCCCAGCTCGGCCAGCCGGGCGTCGACGGCACGCTTCACGACGCGCTCCAGGTCGCCGGGGTCGCGCCGCGAGGTGGACGCCACCACCGTGACCGCGCGGCGCGTGGCGCTCGCGTGCGCCCCGCTGACCCCGTCGGTGCGGCGGGCTGCCGCCACGACCGTGCGCTCCACGCCGCGGCGGTGGGCGCGGACGTTCACGCCGTCGGTGGTGGTCGGCAGCGCCAGCGTGCCGGGAGCGCCGCGCCGCAGCGCGGAGACCAGCAGGAGCAGCCCCACGACGACGGCGCCGATCGCGACGAGCTGCACCACGTCGTCCTGCCACGTGGCCGTGCTCAGCGCGTCCGCCCACGCGGTGCGCGGGACGAGCCACCCCGGGCGCTGCAGCGCCGTGAGGACGGCCTCGACCGCGAGCAGCAGGCCGTCGAGGAACAGGGCGAGCGCGAGGAGGGCGGACAGGACGCGGCTCACCATGCCCGTGCCGTTCACCTCACCCTCGGCGTGGAGGGCGTGGACACCGTCAGCGACACGACGTCGACGTCGACGCGGGCGGTGACCGTCGCGTCACGGTCGTCCTCGGCGTCCCCGACGGCGACCCCGAGGAAGCGGCGGGGCGCCGCACCGGCGCCGGGCACCAGGGAGACGGCGCAGCTGGCCAGTCTCTCCACGACGCGGTCGTCGATGGTGAGGGTGCCGCGCTCGCCGGACTCCCTCACCGCTGCCCGCGGCTGGAGCCGCCGAGGTACCGCGTGAGGCCCACCGTGGTGGGGTGCATGGGGTCATCCAAGCGTGGTCGAGAGGTGGGGACGCCGGTGCCGGCACCGGGTGCGGTCGGCGGCGATGGAGGAGGCGGGCTCAACCGGCCCCGATGGCCGCGTCGGGCTCGTCGGGGGCCGCGTCGCGCTTCTCGCCGGGGACGACGACGTCGGCGACGTGGACGTCGATCCGCCGGGCTCCCACCACCGGGGCCACCGCGGAGCGGACGGCGCTGGCGATGGAGGTGACGGTGACGCCCTGCGCGCCGACGACCGCGACGGTCACGGAGGTGTCGCGGATGCTCACGCCGATGACCTTGCGTCCCGGGAGGTAGGTCGCGACGGGCACGGCGTCGCCGGCGGCGAGGGAGGCCACCTGCGGGAGGACCCGCACGGCGGCGGCGACGGTGTCGGCGTCGACCGTCACCGGTTCGTCGCGCCGGCCCCCCGCCCCGGTGGCCCGGGCCGGGGTGCTCACCGGACGCGCGGGTCGCGGTCGCGGGTGTCGCGCTCGCGGTCGTCGTCGCGCTCGTCGCGGTCATCGCTGGGCAGGTGGATGTCGTTGACGGAGATGTTGACCTCCACCACCTCCAGCCCGGTCATCCCCTCGACGTTGGAGATGACGTTCTTGCGGACCGACCTCGCCAGGTCCGCGATGGCCATGCCGTACTCGGCGACGAGGTCGACGTCGACCGCGGCCTGGGTCTCGCCGACCTCGACGCTGACCCCGCGGCTGTGCGAGGACGACGCGCCGGGGATGCGGTCGCGCAGCGCGCCCATGGTGCGGGCGGCGCCCCCGCCGAGGTCGTGGACCCCGGAGACCTCGCGCGCGGCGATGCCGGCGATCTTGGAGACCACCCCGTCGGCGATGGTGGTGTTGCCCTGGGAGGTCTGCAGCGCGCTCGGGGAGCCGGTGGCCAGCACGCCGCTCTTGTCGTCGCGGGCGACCTCGCTGCCCTGGCTGCTGCTCTTCGCCGAGGGGCTGGTGGTAGTGGTGCTCACCGTTCTTCCTCCGTGGACGGTTCGGGCTGTTCGGCGAGGGTGCCAGTGCGTCGGGGGGACCACCCGGCGTCCCGGGGAGATCGTCTCCCCCTTGCCGGCCACCGCGACCCGGACCTCGTCACCGGCGGTCCCGTAATCGTCGGCAGGGGAAGATCGGGTCTAAGGTGAAGATGATCGACTGCGCTGAGGTGTGGTGCGGTGCTCCGGCGCCGATGGACGGGTTGAGCTTCCAGCCCGTCGGCGACGACGGTCGAGGACGCGCCGCTCCACCAGCGCGGACCGCCATCGGCCCGCCGCAACGGAGGGATCGCTATGGCTCCGCAACCACCCCTTCCCAACTCCACCCCGATCCCGACCCCGCCGGACCGCGAGCCGCCGGTCACGCTGGCGCCCCGCACCGACGGCCCCATGACGCCCCCCGACGTCGCCACGACGCAGACCAGCCCGAGCGCCGGGCTGGCCCAGGTGGCGCTGATCATGCTCGGCGAGCAGCCGCTGGGGCAGGTCCTCGAGCACGTGGCCGAGGTGACCGCGGCCACGGTGCCGGGCGCGAGCGCGGTCTCGGTGACCCTCGTGGAGGGGACGAAGCCCCGCAGCGCCGGCTTCTCCGGTCCCCTCGCCGCAGCCCTGGACGAGCGTCAGTACACGCACGGCTTCGGCCCCTGCCTCGACGCGGCCCGGACCGGCACGGTCGTGATCATCCACGACACGACGGACTGCACCGCCTATCCCGAGTTTGCCGAGCTGGCGCTCCGCCACGGGGTGACGTCGGTGCTCTCGGTGGGCATGCCGATGCTGGGCCAGAGCATCGGGGCCCTCAACATCTACTGCACCAGCGGATCGCTCACCAGCTCGGACAACGACCTGGGACGGATCTTCGCGGCCTACGCCTCCGTGGCGCTCTCCAACGCGGTGGTGGTCTCCGAGGCCACGGACGCCGTGGAGCAGATGCGCGAGGCCATGGCGTCGCGCGCCGGGATCGAGCAGGCCAAGGGCATCCTCATGGCCCGGCACGGCGTCGACGCCGACGAGGCGTTCGCCCGGCTGGCGCACCTCTCGCAGACGCAGAACCGCAAGCTCCGGGAGATCGCCGAGGACGTCGTGCGCAGCAGCGTGCAGGCTGCGGTCGAGACGGCATGACCCCGGCGCCCCGGGTCAGCGGCGCGGCTGGTCGCTCTGCTCCACCTCCACGTGCTCGGAAGCCAGGTCACCCTCCACGCGGTCGGTGCCGCTGACCTCGACGACGTCGACGCGCACGCGCTCCACCGCGACCGTCTCGAGGGTCACCACCGGCCGCTCCTCGTGGAGCACGATCTCGAAGGGCTCCCTGGGGCCGGCCCCCGCGGGCGCGCGCTGGCCCCTCGGGATCTCCTGCTTCTCGAGGCGCAGCACCTCGCGCCGCACCGTGACCGGCACCATGATCTCCTCGGTGACCACCTCGCGGCGCACGCGCAGGTGCTCGATGGGCTCACGCACCACGGCGGTGCGGAGCCGCTCCTCGGAGAGGACCATCGAGGCTCCGCCGTCGTCGCCGTGACCACGCTCCCGGTCGAAGGGGGTCTCGGGCTGGTTCTCGGGTGCGGGCATCGTCTCTCCTGGAGCTCGTGGGGCGGCTGAAGGCAGGCCTGGTCAGCCGGGATGTCCTGCAAGAGTGCACCTGTCGGCGCGGATCAGCCAAGCGAGGCGCCGAAGAGGGTGCCGAGCACCCAGGTGGCCGCGGCCGCTGCGCCGCCCACGAGGAGCTGCCGCAGCGCCCGCAGCAGCGGGGGGCCGCCGGAGAGGACGCCGACGATGCCGCCGGTGACCATGAGGGCGGCCCCCACCAGCACGCAGGCCAGCGCGAGCGCCGCCGTGCCGCTCAGACCCAGCAGCAGGGGGAGCACCGGGACCACCGCCCCGGCGGCGAAGAAGGCCGCGGAGGACCCGGCGGCGGTCCACGCACCACCCACCGCGAGAGCGCCCATCTCCGCCCCGAGCTCGTGCTCGGTGGGCCTGGCCACCACGGCCGGCGTCCCGCTCGGCACCGTGAAGTGCGCGTCGGCGCGTTCCTGAGCCTCCTCCGCGCTCATGCCGCGCGCCCGGTAGACCAGCGCGAGCTCGTTCGCGTCCACGTCCAGCGCGCCGGCCACGTCGCTCGCGGCGCTGGTGGGGGCGCCGGCCTGGAGCAGCTCGCGCTGGCTGCGCACCGAGACGTACTCGCCCGCGCCCATCGACAGGGCTCCGGCGAGCAGGCCGGCGAGCCCGGTGAGCAGCACCGCGGTGGTGCCCACCCCGCCGGCGGAGACCCCGAGCACGAGGGCCAGGTTGGAGACCAGGCCGTCGTTCGCCCCGAAGACGGCGGCGCGGAACGTCCCCGAGACCCGCGCCCGGCCCCGGGCCGCCAACCCCCTGACGATCTCCGCGTGGACGCGCTCGTCCGCGGCCATCGCGGGGGTGGCGTCGGCGTCGTCGGCGTAGGGGGAGCGGCTCTCGGCCCGCTGGGCCAGGGCGAGCACGAACACCGACCCGAAGCGCCGCGCCAGGGCGGAGAGCAGCACCGAGCCCACCCCGGCACGGCCGGGGGTGGGCGGCTCCCCCCGCGAGGCGAGCAGCTGCTCCCAGTGGGCGATGTGGCGGGACTCCGCGGCCGCGAGCCCGTTCAGCACCTCCGCCTCCCCCCCGGCGCGGCGCCCGGCCAGCTCCCGGTAGGTGCGCGCCTCGAGGTGCTCGTCGGCGAGGCGCCGTCGCCAGCGGCGCACGGTGGCCCGGTCGCGTGCGGCCACGCCCCGGCGCCCGGAGGAGGGCGCGCGGCGTGAGGTCACCGGCCCATCATGGCGACCGAGGTCAGGACGCGACGAGCGTGTCGAACATGTCGCGGTAGCGCCCGGGCCGTGCGGTGAGCTCGGCGTGGGTGCCGGTGTCGACGACGCGGCCGTCGTCGACGACGTACACCGCGTCGGCGTCCCGCAGGGTGCTGAGGCGGTGGGCGATGACCAGGACGGTCCGTCCGGCGGTGAGCCGGGCCAGGCCGCGCATCACGTAGCTCTCGCTGAGCGCGTCGAGCCCGCTGGTCGGTTCGTCGAGGACGACGACGGGGGTGTCGGCGGCGAGGGCGCGGGCGATGGCGATGCGCTGGCGCTGCCCGCCGGACAGCGAGGACCCGCCCTCGGCCACGACGGTGTCGTACCCGTCCGGGAGGCGGTCCACGAACTCGTCGACGTAGGCGGCCTCGGCCGCCGTGAGGAGCTGCTCGCGGCTGGCGCCCGGGGCGCCGTAGGCGATGTTCTCCAGGACGGTCCCGACGATCATCAGGGGCTCCTGGGGGACGACGGCGACCTGGCTGCGGACCGACTGGAGGGTCAGCCCGCGGACGTCGTGCCCGTCCAGGAGGACCTGGCCGGCGGTGACGTCGTAGAGGCGGGGTATCAGACTGGCGACGGTGGACTTGCCGGCCCCGGTGGTGCCGGCGAGGGCGACGACCTGGCCGGGCCGGGCGCGGACGCTGACGTCGCGCAGGACCGGTCGGCCGGGCTGGTAGCCGAAGGAGACGTCCCGGAGCTCCACGTCCCCGGAGAGCCTCGGCGCCGGCAGCGCGTCAGGGGCCTCCTCGACCACCGCGGTGGAGCGCAGCACCTCCTCCACGCGCTCGGCGCCGGCCTGGGCCTTGCTGATCGTGGACGTCAGCCGGGCCAGGGCCTTCATCGGGGCGTACACCTGCTGGAGGTAGGTCATCAGCACGAGCATCACGCCGAGGCTGAGCTGGCCGCGCAGCACCAGGGTGGCGCCGACGAACATCACGGCGGCGCGGCCGACCTGCCCGACCACCTCGATGGCGGCGGGCAGCCGGGACTGCAGGTCCACCTGGCGCAGCCCGGCGTCCAGGCGCGCCCGGGTGTGGACGCGGAACCGGTCCAGGCTGCGGCTCTCCGCGGCGAAGGACTGCAGCAGGCGGATGGTGGTCAGGGTCTCGGTGACGTGGCTGGAGACCCTGCCCTCGTGGGTGCGCGCGTCGCGGGAGGCCGCCTTGATGGCGCCGCGGTAGTGGCGCACGACGCCGTACAGGGTGGGGGCGACGAACAGCAGCAGCACCGCGAACACCGGCTCGATGACGACCGAGACGATGACGATGCCCACGAGCAGCGCCACGTTCGGCAGCATGATGCTGAAGACGGCGACCAGCAGGGCCTGGATGGCGGCCACGTCGCCGGTCAGCCGGGTGGAGAGGTCCCCCACCCGCTGCCGGCCGTGAAAGGCCAGCGACAGCCGCTGCAGGTGCGCGAAGATCTCGGTGCGCAGGTCGGCGACGAGCCGTTCGCCGACGCTCTGCAGCAGCCGCGAGGAGACGTAGGTGCCCAGCGCCGCCAGCGCGGCGAGCACCACCATGGCCAGGGAGGCGGCGGTGAGCACGGCCGTCGGGGAGTCCGCGAGCGGGCCGAGCAGGTCGCCGAGCCACCCGGTGGGAGCGCGCCCGCGCAGCACGTCGTCGACCACGACCTTCAGCGGCCACGGCAGCGTGAGCTCGACGGCCGCCACGAGCAGCACCAGCAGCCCGCCGACCACCATCTTGAGCCGGTAGGGCTTCAGGGTGGGGCCGAAGCGGCGCACGATCTCAAGCACGGGGCAGCTCCTGTCCTCGTCGGTGTCGCAGGGCGACGTCCTTCTCGTGGGGCGTCACCGCCGTCATCGGGCGCCCGCTCCTGCCGGCACCGCCCCGGCGGGCCGGGGCAGCGTGCCCGCCGCGGCCGGGTGCAGGTGGGCGTCCGCGCCCGCGATCAGCGCCGGGCCGGTCGTGTCGTCGACGGGGCCGGTGCCCACCACGAGGTGGAGGTGGCGCCCGCAGCCGTCGACGGCGCCGACCCGCGCGTGGCCGGTGAGCGGGCTGGTGTCGACCAGCTGGGCGGCGTCCTCGGCCGGGTCGTGGGCGACCCACGCGTCCAGCACCGGGGTGCGGGCCGCCCACCACGTCCGCCCCTGGTCGGGCTCGAGCCGCTCTCGTCCACCGGTCAGCAGGCGCGGGTAGTCCGGGGACAGCGCCACGGTGGTGCGCAGCTCGCCCGGCAGGCCGCTGCGCCGCACGCACACCGTCAGCGAGGTGCCGTCCGCGGTCAGCAGCAGCTGCTTCGTCAGGCCGCGGTCCGGGCCGGGCTCGACGTCGATGAGCTCGACCACCGCGGCGCTCGAGGTGACCTCGACGCGGCCCAGCTCGTGGCGGTGCGTCTCGGTGCCGAGCACGGCCAGGGCGCCGGGGTGGTTCGGCGGCTCCTGCATGTGCTGGTGCAGCTCGGTCTGGAAGTTCCAGTGGTCGGCGGGGTTGCCGACGACCACTGCCGCTCGCGCGTCGGTGCCGGCGTCGTGCTCGCGGCGCACCAGCAGGCTGAGGCGGCCCCCGTGACGCGGCGAGAGCACGGCGAAGAGCCGGTCGCTGCTGAGGACCACCTCGTCGTCGCCGTCCTCGTCCACGTCCGTGACCAGGACCCGCAGGCCCCGGGGCGCCGGGTCGGCGGCCCAGCGGGCGGCGGCGAGCACGGGCAGCGCGTCCGCGGCGTGCGCGGCGGTGGCCTTCGCCCACGGGGCGGGGGCCCGGCCGCCGTCGCCGTCGGCGTCGGGGTCCTGCCAGGCGGTCTCGTGACGGCCCAGCATCACCAGGCGCTCGGCCAGAGCGGTGAGCTCCGGTGCGGCGCCGTCGTCCTCGGCGCTCTCGAGCGCCGCGTCGACCCGGTCGAGGCGGTCGGCGAAGGGGCGCCAGCGCGGGTCGTCGGCCCACCGGCCGTAGTCCTCGCCGGAGCCGTGGTGGTGGGCCAGCTCGTAGTAGGTGCCGGCTTCCACCGTCAGCTCGGGGCCGGGCTCGGAGCGGTCGCACCAGTCGTCGAGCGCGACCGGGCGCAGCGCGTCGCTGCGGGTCAGCCAGCGCAGGAACCGCGCGTAGCGCTCCAGCCCCTGCTCCCATCCGGCGACGCCGGCGACCCGCTCGAGGTCGTCGGCGAAGACCATCAGCGACCCCTCCGGGGCGGACCGCGCGTCCTCGGCGAGCTCGGTGAGCAGCCGCAGGTGGTCCGGGTCGTGCGGGGGCATGAGGTAGCGCAGGTGCGAGGCGATCGGCACGGCGACCAGCCCGTCGCCGCCGGCGATCCGGTAGGGCTCCAGCGAGCCCGGGTGCAGGCGCCCGCGCACGGTGCCGGGGAAGCCGTCCTCGTGCCAGCGGTACGGGCCGGCGGCGTCGAAGGCCTCCCGGCTGCTGCCCGGGTAGGCGCCCTCGCGCAGGGGGTGGGCCAGCCGGTCGTCCACCAGCACCCGCTGGTAGGCCACGCCGGTGGCGGCCTCGTCGCGCAGCGGGGCGGCGCACGACCCCGTCTCCCACACCCGCTCGGGAACCCACGCGGTCCTCAGGCGCTCGCGGGGCACCTCGAGGAGGTCCTCGGCGAGGTCGTGGAAGGCCCGCAGCTGCCGGCGGTTGTGCCGCGGGGAGGACAGCGGCATGACGTTCTCGCCGTAGGTGCCGCCGATGAGGGTGACGAAGCCGCTGGCCAGGTGCTGGCGCAGCCGGGCCAGCAGGGCGGGGCGGTGCCAGGCGATGGCCTCCAGCGCCGGACCGGAGACGTGCAGCGACACCGGGATGCCGAGCTCGACGTGCAGCGAGAGCACCGCGTCGTAACCGGCGGCGGTCGTGGAGATCCCGTCGCGGTCGGCGTACCCGTCGGTGATGACGAACTGGTTCGCGTGGTGGACGAAGGCGATCGGGGCGGCGGTCACGGCGTGGGCTCCTCGGCGGTGGTGAGGGGGTGGGAGGTGGTGAGGGCGTGGAGGGTGGCGGGCACGCCGTCGGCGAGGACGGTCTCGGCGACGGCCAGCCACGGCTCCAGCAGGTCGGTGCGGCCGTTGCGGTAGACGACCAGCTCGAAGTGCAGGCTCTGCACCAGCGCGCGGACCACCTGCGCGGGCACCGCGTCGGCGTCGCGGCCGTCGTGGGCGCTCCACCGCTGCCAGAAGGCCGCGCCGGCGCTCGCCCCGGCCGCGAAGGAGCCGGTGCGCATCCAGGAGGCGACCAGCAGCTGGGCCAGGGCGTAGCCGACGTCGTAGGAGGGCCGGCGCAGCCCCGCGGTGTCGACGTCGATGGCGGTCACCGCGAGGGGCCCGCCGCTCGCCACGAACAGGTTCGCCGGGTGCAGGTCACCGTGGGAGGCGACCAGGTCGTCGGCGCCCGCCCGCGGGTCGCCGTAGAGCCGCGACTGGGCCGTCCCAGAGACACCCAGCAGCCGGGTGGCGCGCGTCGGGTGCTCGTCGGCGAGCTCGCCGCTGTGGCGGCGCAGGTCCTCGCCGGCGCGGTAGCCGGTGCGGTCCGGCAGGGTCACCGGCAGCGCTGCCAGCTCGACCAGCCAGTCCGCGGCGGCGACCGCCGCCGCGTCGCGCTCGGCCGCCGGGGCCTGCAGCGAGCCGGACCACTCGGCGCCCAGCGCCAGGTCGGCCACCAGGGTCTTGTGCGCGGGCGACCATCCCCGCGCCGGTGTCACCGAGAGGCGGGCCGGCGGCGCCATGCCGGCCTCGGCCAGCCGCTGCATCCACCGCTGGGTCCACGCCCCGCGATCGTCGGAGTACTGCTTGAGCACCAGCGACGGGCCGTCGTCGGGGTGGAGCACGGCCAGCCGCTTGCGCCCCTCGCGCAGCGCGACGAGGCGACCGGAGACCGCGGCCATCGCCGGGACGGTGTCGGCCAGGACGGCGCGCACCCACCGGGTGGTGTCGGGGGTCGGCGCTCCGGCGAGGGGCAGCGCGTCCACGTCCGGTGAGGCCGGACCGCGGGTCAGCAGCGACCAGGCTCCCGGTCGGGGCTGGGGGTGTGCCGTCATGTCCTGCTGGCTCCTACGGTCGGTGCGCGCTGGGTCACTCATCAGGATGTGGGCCCCGGATGGCACAGGCGTTGGTCGTGCCTGAGAGCCTTCTCATCCAGCCCTCGGCCGAGTGCTGCAGGTCGGGGGAGGGGGATCACGTGTCGCGTCGCCGGCTGGCCGCGCTGCTGGGCGCCCCGGTGCTGTGCCTCGCCCTCGCGTGGGTCGTGGGCGGCGCGGTGCTGGACTCACCTCCGGCGGACGTGGGCGGCGTGGTCGTCGTCGATCCCGCCGCTGAGCCGCCAGCGACGTCCGCGCCCACGACGCCCACCGCGCCGTCGGCGCAGCCCACCGCGCCGTCGGCGCAGCCGGCCGGGCCGACGGGGGCGACCAAGGTGCCCGTGGTGCCGGCGCCCCCGGCAGGTGATGACGATGACGACGACGACGGCACTTCCGACGCCGACGACGACGCCGACGACGCCGACGACGACGACACGGACGGTTGAGCCGACGTGCGGAGGAGCCTGGCTCCCGGTGCGGGAGGGCTGAGCGCACGCAGCCGGATCATCGGCTGGATGATGCTGGTGGTCGCGATCGCGCTGGTCGCCGAGCTGGTGATCGCCGCCCGGGTGCTCAGCGAGCGGGCGGGAGCCGAGCTAGAGCAGGAGCTCGCCCACGAGGGCGACAAGCTGCGCGACTACGCCGCACGCGCTGTGGACCCAGCCACCGGCCGGCCGTACACCGATGTCAGCACGTTGCTGGCCAGCTACCTCGCGGTCATCGTGCCGGACGCCGACGAGACGTTCTTCAGCCTCGTGGACGGCCGTCCCGACCGCCGGGCCCGCACCGAGCCGCTGGTCCGCCTCGACACCGACCCGCAGTTCGCCTCGCGCGTCGCCGGGGTGCGCCAGCCCGAGACCGGGACGGTGGACAGCGACGCCGGCGACGTCCGGTACGCGGTCTTCCCCGTGCGCGTCGAAGGGGATCCCGAGCCCGGCGCCCTGGTGGTGGCCCAGTTCGCCGAGCCGGGCGAGGACCGGGTCGCCGCCACGGTCAGGGTGCTCGGCGCGGTCAGCTTCGTGGCGCTGGCCCTGGCCGGCCTGGCCAGCTGGCAGGTCGCCGGCCGTGTCCTGGCACCGATCCGCGCGCTGCGGCGGACCGCCAGGGCGATCCGCGAGTCCGACCTCGACCAGCGGATCACCGTGACCGGCACGGACGACGTCGCCGCCCTCGCCCGCACCTTCAACGAGATGCTCGACCGGCTGCAGAGCGCCCAACGAGATGCTCGACCGGCTGCAGAGCGCCTTCGCCGACCAGCGGCAGTTCCTCGACGACGCCAGCCACGAGCTGCGCACGCCGATCACCGTGATCCGCGGGCACGTCGAGCTGCTCGGCGACGACCCGGGCGAACGGTCGCGGACCGTCGCGCTCGTGCTGGACGAGCTGGCGCGGATGAACCGCATGGTCGACGACCTCATGCTGCTGGCCAAGGCTGAGCGCCCGGACTTCCTGAGCCCCGGCGAGGTCGACGTCACCGACCTGGTGATGGAGGTCCTCGCGAAGGCCAGCGCCCTGGGCGACCGGCGCTGGAGCGTCTCGGGCCTGGTCGAGCAGACCGTGCTCGCCGACGACCAGCGGCTCACCCAGGCGTTGATGCAGCTCGCCGCCAACGCGGTGCGCCACACCCGGCCCGGCGACGGCATCTCGATCGGCGCAGCGATGGTCGCCGGGCGCCTCCGTCTCAGCGTCGCCGACACCGGCGAGGGCATCGCCCCCGAGGACCGGACCCGCATCTTCGACCGCTTCGCCCGCGCCGAGCACGGCCCTGACCGGGACCGGCGCGGCAGCGCGGGCGGGCTCGGCCTCCCCATCGTCACCTCGATCGCCCGCGCCCACGGCGGGCAGGTCCTGCTGGACAGCACCCTCGGGGAGGGGTCCACGTTCACGCTGCTCCTGCCCGTCGCGCCGCACGAGGGCCACGGCGCCGCCGCGTCCGGCGACCCTGCGCCCGTCACCTCCGCGCCCGTCACCTCCGCGGGGACCGACGACCCGGAGGGGGTAAGCCGGTGAACCGCATCCTCGTCGCCGAGGACGAGCCCCGCATCGCCTCCTTCCTCGAGAGCGGCCTCAGCAGCAACGGCTTCGTCGTGACCGTGGTCGGTGACGGGGAGTCCGCGTACCAGTACGCCCGCACCGGCGCCTTCGACCTCATGGTCCTCGACCTCGGCCTGCCGGTCACCGACGGCCTCACCGTGCTGCGGCTGCTCCGGGCCGAGAAGGTGGACCTGCCCGTCGTCGTGCTGACCGCCCGCGACAGCGTCGCGGAGACCGTCACGGGGCTCGAGAGCGGCGCTGACGACTACATCCGCAAGCCCTTCGGCTTCGACGAGCTCCTCGCCCGGGTGCGCCTGCGGATCAGGGAGCCGGGCAGGGCGCCGGAGACGACGATGCTGCGCGCCGGCGACCTGACCCTCGACCTGCGGACCCGCCGGGTCCTGCTCGACGGCGGCGCGACGGAGGTCGAGCTGACGGCTCGCGAGTTCGCCCTCGCCGAGGCCTTCTTCCGCCACGTCGACCAGGTCCTCACCCGGGAGCAGCTGCTCAGCCAGGTGTGGGGGCTGGACTTCGACCCCGGCTCCAACGTCGTGGAGGTCTACGTGCGCTACCTCCGGCGCAAGATGGGCGGCTCGCGCATCGAGACGCTGCGCGGGATGGGGTATCGGCTGCACTCGCTGCCCCGGCCCGCGGCCGGAGCCTGAGCCCGCGCCGGGCAGACCCTCGTCAACCGACCTCCTCTGCCACGGAGAGAGCCGCCTCCACGCCGGAGGACACCGCTGCCCCGGCGATGTCCAACCAGGGCCGGAGCAGCTCGTCGCGTCCGGTCCGGTACGCCACCAGCTCGAGGTGCAGGCTCATCACCAGCGAGCGGGCCATCTGTGCCGGGACCGCCTCGAGGTCCTGCCCGGTCGGCGCCCAGCGCTTCCAGAAGGCACGTCCCGCGACAGCCCCACCCCGGAACGAGCCGTGGCGCATCCGCGAGGAGACGAGCAGCATGGCGAGGGCGAAGCCGACGTCGGAGGACGGCCGGCGCAGCCCCGCGGTGTCGAGGTCGACCCCGGTCACCACGAGCTGCTGGCCCGGGGCGAGGAACAGCTCGTCGAGGTGGAGGTCCCCGTGAGAGGGCACCAGGGAGCCGGCCTCGGCCTCCAGCCGCTGAGCGGCGGCGCCGGCGATCCGTGCCAGCGCGTGACGTTCGTCGGGGAAGGCGTCCGCCAGCGACGCCGCTTCCTTCCGCAACCGGGAGGCGGAGCGCTGACCCGTGCGGTCCTCCAGCACCACCGGGAGCTGCTGGAGGGCGGTCAGCCAGTCGGCCACCGCGATGGACGACTCCTGCCTCAGCGCGTCGCTCCCCGTCAGCCAGTCACCCCACGCCGACCCGCGCGCGCGGTCCATGACCTGCGTGCGGTGGCGCGGTGACCACCACCGCGCCGGGGCCACCAGGAACCTGCTCGGCGCGACGAGACCGGCGGCGGTGAGCCGCTGCAGCCACAGGGTGGTCAGCGCGCCCTCGTCATCGACGTATCGCTTGAGGACCAGCAGCTCGCCGCCGTGAGTCACTGTCGCCAGCGCCTTGCGTCCCCCGCGCAGCAGCTGCACGGCCGTGGTCTCGCCGGTCAGCGGCGGGTCGATCTCCGCCACGACGTCCCCGATCCACGCCGCGACCTCGGGCGGCAGCGCGGCGACCGGATCCTGGGGCTTCCCCTCGGTCGACGGGGGCTCGGAGGAGGGTGGGCTGCCGTCATCGCTGGTGCGCATCCCTGGGGGCCCTTCGTGGTCGTTTGGCTCTCGCGTCATCCCCCCCCGCGCCGGGATCAGCCCGTGGGCCGGCCGAGCCCGTCCAGCGTCGTCATCTCCTCGTCGCTGAGCGCGAAGCCGAAGACGTCGAGGTTCTCGGCGATCCGGTCCTCGTGCACGGACTTCGGGATGGCCACCACGCCGTGCTGCACGTGCCAGCGCAGCACCACCTGCCCCGGCGTCCGCTCGTGGGCGCGGGCGATCGCCACCAGGCCGGCGTCGTCCATGTCCGTGGTCTTGAAGGGGCTGTACCCCTCGAGCACCACGCCCCGCTCGGCGTGCCCGGTCACCAGCGCGGGGTCCCACAGCGCGGGGCCGAGCTTGACCTGGTTGACCGCCGGCGCCTGGCCGGTGGCGGAGACCAGCTCGTCGATCTGGTCCAGGGAGTAGTTGCTCACACCCACCGCGGCCGCCAACCCCTCCGAGCGGGCCTCGAGGAAGCGGGTCCACAGCGCGGGGCTCGCCCCCTCGGGCGGCGGGCCGTGCACCAGCCACAGGTCCAGGTGGTCCAGGTCGAGGGCCTCCAGGCTCTGGGCGAGGACCTCGTGGGCGTCGTCGGCGCGCTCCGGGGGCAGCTTGGTGGTGACGAAGACCTGCTCGCGGGAGAGCGCGCTGCCCGCGATGGCGGCCCCCACCTGCTCCTCGTTGCCGTAGCTCGTGGCGGTGTCGACGTGGCGGTAGCCCACCTCGAGCGCGTGCGCCACGGCCCGCCGCGCGTCGTCCCCCTGGACCTGCCAGGTCCCCAGGCCGATCAGCGGCATCGCGCCGCCGCCGGTGAGGGGGACGGTGGGCTGGTCGGCGCCGCTCGCCGTCGTGTCTGCCTCGGTCATGCCACCAGTCCTACCCGCGGACGGCGCAGCCCGCCAACCGCGGGGGTGGCGCTGCTGGCTCGCGCACCACCCCGGCTCGCGCCGGTGGCAGCGCGCTGGAAGCATCGGGGCATGGCTGACGACTCGCGCACCGGCACCTCTGGCGGAGCACCGGGGGTGCTCTTCGACGTGGACGGCACCCTCCTGGACAGCAACTACCTGCACGTGGTCGCGTGGCGCAGGGCCTTCCGCGACGCCGGGTACGACGACGTGACCGCCGCGCAGGTCCACGCGTGCATCGGCCTGCCGAGCGCCTCGCTCGTCGAGCGCCTCACCGACGGTGGCGACGACCGCGTGGTGGAGGGCCACTCCGCCCGCTTCGACGCCCTGCAGCCGGAGGTGACCGCCCTGCCCGGCGCCCACGACCTGCTGCAGGCCTGCCTCGACCGCGGAGCGTCCGTGGTCCTCACCACGAGCGGCGCACGCGGCGACCTGGAGTGGATGATGCCCCTGCTCGGGGGCGAGAAGATGGTCACCGGGGTCATCACCTCCGACGACGCCGACGCGGGCAAGCCCACCGGGGCCCCGCTCAGGGCCGCCCTGGAGCGCTACGGGCTGGACCCCGCCCGCACCGTGGTGGTGGGCGACTCGGTGTGGGACGTCGGGGCGTCGACCGACGCCGACCTGCCGTGCGTGGCGCTGCGGTGCGGGGGCATCGGGGAGCCCGAGCTGCGGGAGGCCGGAGCGGTCGGCGTGCGCGAGCACCCGGCCGACCTCCTCGACCACCTGGAGGACCTCGCGGTCGCGCTGGGCACCTCGCCCCGGGGCGCGTCGGCGTGAGGGCCGTGCGCGCCCACGGCTCCGGCAGCGCCGCCTCGCTGCGCGTCGACGACGTGCCGGAGCCGCGCGACCCGCGCGGCGAGGAGATCCTCGTGGCCGTCGCCGCGTCGTCGGTCAACGGCACGGACGTCGGCGTGTCCCGCGGAGAGCTGCCGCTGTCCGTGCTGCGCCGGGGCCCACGCTCGCTGGGGTTCGACCTGGCCGGCGAGGTGGTGGCGGTGGGGGAGTCCGTCACCGCGTTCGAGGTGGGTGACGCGGTGGTCGCGCTGCTCGGTCACGGCGGCGGGGCGCAGGCCGAGCTGGCGCTGGTCGACAGCGCCTCGGCCGCCCTCGCGCCGGACACCACGGCGTGGAGCACCGCTGCCGGGCTGCCGCTGGCGGGGCTCACGGCGCTGCAGGCCCTGCACGGGCGGGCGGCGCTGGGCTCCCGCCAGGGCGCCGAGGTGCTCGTGGTCGGGGCCGCGGGCGGCGTGGGCTCGTTCGGGGTGCAGCTGGCCGCCCTCGCCGGCGCCCACGTGACCGCGGTCGCCGACGCGGCGCGCAGCGACCACGTGCGCGGCCTCGGCGCCCACGAGGTGGTCGACCGCTCGCAGCGGATCGGGTCGCTCGGCGCGCGGTTCGACGTGGTGCTCGACGCCCCGGGCGCGCTGACCGCGGAGGTGGTGCGCTCGCTCCTGCGCCCAGGGGGGACCGCGGTCACCACCCGGCCCCAGCCGGCCACGCTCCTCTCCTCGGTCGGTGCGGGCCTGATGAAGGACGTGATGGGCGGGCTCGGGGCCCTCGGCGCGCCGGTCGCCGCTCCGCAGGAAGCCGGCAGCGCCGCGGATCGACCGAGCCACGCCTCCGTCATGGTCAAGGCGCGCACGCGCGACCTCGACCGGCTGGTGCGGCTCGTCGACGACGGGCGCCTGCGCGTCCCCGTCGACGACGTCCTGCCGCTGGAGGAGGTGGCCGCCGCCCACGCACGCCTCACCAGCGGCGACGTGCGGGGCAAGGTGGTGCTGACGCTCTAGGGGTGGTCAGACGAGGCCGTCGCGCGAGGCGACCGAGGGCACCGGGGCGTCGGCGCGCTCCAGCACGTCGAGGCGCAGGTCGTCGTCCAGCCAGCCTCCCACCCGCGCCAGGCCGGCCCGCGCGGAGACGACCCGGTGGACGACGTCGCCGCTCAGCGGGTACTCCGGCACGTCGTGGCGCCAGTGCGCGAGGACGAGCGTCCCGCCGGGTTCCAGGGCGTCGATCACGTGCGGCACCTCGCCCTCCAGCGCGTCGGCGTCGAGGTAGTAGCCGACCTCGGAGAGCACCACGAGGTCGAAGGTCTCGTCCGGCCACGGGTCTCGCAGCCCCCAGCGACGCAGCTCGACGTTGCCCGGCACGCGGCGCGCGGCCTCGGCCAGCGCGGCCTCGGCGACGTCGGTGGCGACCAGCGCCTCGCACCGCTGCGCCAGGGCTGTTGACAGCACCCCCGTCGAGCATCCCGGCTCCAGCCCCCGGCGGTAGCGGGTCCGAGGCAGCGCGGCGAGCGTCAGGGCCCGCTTGCGCTGCTCGTACCAGCGAGAGGTGAAGCCCCACGGGTCGGCGCCGCCGGCGGCGTAGAAGTCGTCGAAGAACTCGGGCGGCAGGCTCACGTGAAGACCACCTCCTCCTCGCGGAGCAGGCGCTCCAGCACGTGAGGGCCCAGCACGGGGGCGTCGGCGGGGTGGTCGGACAGCGCGCGGACCTGCGTGGTGAAGCAGCCCACCGCCTCGGCCTTGGCGTGCTGGACCTCCGCGGACAGGGGCAGCGCCGCAGCCCGGCCCCACGGCACCCGCGCGTCGCCGGGCGTCGCCCAGTGCCAGGTCCACACCGGGTGCTCGAGCAGGCGGGCGCCGGTCGCCTCGCAGGCGCGGGCGCAGGCGCGGCCGGTCGCCTCGTGGTCGGGGTGCCCGTCGCCGCGCCAGGTGGTGACCACCCAGGTGCAGCCCTGCGGTGCGCTGCTCGCTGCGCCGCCGGTGACCAGCGCCGCGACAGCGTCGGTCACCCGCTCCTGCGCATCGGCCACGGCGCCGTCGGGCACCGCCAGCCGCAGAGCACCCGCGGTGACGCCGAGCCGGGCGAGCGCGGCGGCGCTCTCGGCGGGGCGCAGGCGCTCGAGGTCCGTCCTGCTCAGCGTGGGGGAGCCGGGATGGCTCGCGCCGCCGTCGGTGACCGCGACCACCTGGACGGCCGCGCCGGTGCTGGCCGCCGTCATGATGAGGCCGCCGACCCCGAGCACCTCGTCGTCGGGGTGCGGGGCGACGACGACCAGCCGTGAGCACCCCTCGAGCGCCAGCACGGGCCGCGGCGGTCGCCACGCCGCCCACGCCTCGGCCGGCGTGCCGCGGCCGTGGATGAGCGGCTCGGTCACCACGAGGTCACCACGGGGTCACCATCGGGCGCCGCCGTGGTCGGCGAGCGCCACGAGGTCCCGCTCCGCGTGGGACTGCCGCAGGTAGACGCTCAGGTCGGCGACGCGGGCGGCGTGCTGCGCGTCGGCGCACAGCGGGCCGGCCCCCAGCGCCCTGCCGGTGCGCTCCAGGGTGGTGGTCGCCGCGGCCTCCACCACGGCGCGGGCCGCCAGCGCGGTGCCCATGGCGTCGGCCGCGGGATCGGCGTCGATCTCGGCGGCGGCGGCGTGCAGGGTGGACCGCGCACCGGCCAGCGCGGCGACCACCGCGCCCAGGTGGGCGCGCACGTGCCCGTCGGCGCCGCCGCGCTCCACCCGGCGCGCGAGGGCGTCGGCGACCCCGCAGGCGCCGCCGTACCAGGCCGCGGCCACCCCGACGGCGCCGTGCCAGAACCCGGCTCGCTCCAGGTACCCGGCGGGCGGGCCCACCGGGAGGGCGGGGACGCGGTCGAAGGCGACCTCCCCGGAGTCGCTGGCCGCCATGCCCACCGCGCGCCACGTCCCGGGGACGGGGCGGACCCCGGGGTGGCCGAGGTCGACGGCGAAGAGCGGTCGCGCCTGACCGTGGCGGGCGGTGACGAGGGCGTGGGTGCAGCTGTGGGCCCCCGAGCACCAGGCCTTGGTGCCGGTCACCGTCCAGCTCCTCTCCCCGTGCGGACGGTCACCGCCCTCGGCGTCGTCGGCGCGCAGCACCGGGTCCGGCGGCTCCGCGGCCCACACCCCCCACACCTGCCCCGCGGTCGGCGACGGCCCGTCCAGCTCGGCGAGGATCGCCACCGCGTCGGCGTGGGCCTCCGCCAGACGTCCCAGCACCACGTCGCGGCGCGCCAGGGCGGCGAGCGCGGCCCACCGCTGCGCCGTCGCGCCGCCGCCCGGCAGCGGGAGGTCGAGACCCTCGCGGGAGAGCCGCGCGAGCTCCTCGGCCGCGCCGGGCGCTCGCGGCGCCCCGGTCACGCGGCGCCCTGCGCGAGGTCCTGCGCGAGGCCGGGGGCGGGCACGACGCGCGCCGTCAGGGCGGCGAGGTGGTCGGCGAACCCGTCGGGCGCGCGCCCCACCGTGCGGGTCGAGGTGCTGACGCCCACGTCGAGCGCCCACCGGAGCACCAGTCCAGCGGCCTCCGCCCGGCGCACGAGGTCGACGTCCTCGTGCGCGGCCAGGGGGGAGAAGCCGCCGAGCGCCAGGTACGCGTCACCGCTCAGCCCGAGGTTGGCCCCGTGGACGTGGGCGTGCCGGCCCGCGGACGACCCCGCGGCGTACTCCCTGGTGAAGAGCTCCTCGACCCCCGGTGCGTGCCCGTCCCACGACGACGCAGCGACCGCACCGACGACCACGTCGGCGCCCCGTGAGGCCCACCGCAGCTGGGCGGCCAGCCACCGCGGGTGGACGCGGGAGTCAGCGTCCGTGGTGGCGCACCACGTCCTCGCGCCGACGTCCGCGGCGGCGAAGCCGGCTGCCCGCGCGGCGCCGACGTTGCGGACGTCGACCACCACGGGGCGCTCCTGCGGTCCCAGGAGGCGGGCGCTGCCGTCGGTGCACGCGTCGAGCACGACCACCACGTCCACGACCACCGGGACCGGGACCGCCGCGACGCGCAGGGCCGCCAGGCAGCCCGGGAGGAGATCGACCTCGTCGTGGGCGGGGACGACCACGACCACGCGATCTACCTCGTGGCGCTGCACACGCTGGACCTCGCTGCGCTGCACGCGCTCCTCCTCGTCCGCGGCCGGCTCGACGACGAGACGGCCTCTCAGGCTTGCGGCGTAAGCCTGGCACGCGGAACGGCGATCCGCCCCCGGAGAGCCGGACGCACCAGGAGCCGCACCGCGACGGCGGTACGGCTCCCGGGCGTGCTCCGTGGACCGCGGCGAGGAGACAAGAGGTCCCTCACCGCGGGGCGTGTCAGCGGGTGAAGCGGCCCAGCACGCCGTCCTTGACCTCGCTCGGGCGCTGCTGCTCCCCGGCGAAGGACGTGACGGCGACGACGCCGCCGGTCAGGGCCGGGATGATCCACTGCAGCTGCTTGAGCTTGTTCTGGGCGTCGGCGACCTCCTGCGGCGCGCCCTTGGCCGGGTCGGTGCCCGAGGCCAGCGGCACGGCCCCGTGGTCGGAGAGGATCTTGCCCTGGGTGCGCGAGTAGTACGTCACACCGAGCGCCGAGGCGGTGAGGACCGTCTTGACGACGCTCATCGAGGCCACGCCCTTCTGGCCGGCGAGGCGGGACTTGTTGGCGTTGATCTGCAGCACGCTGCCGAGCAGGTGCGCGCCGATCGCGGCGGCGTTGACGGGGGTCCAGCGGTCCCAGCCGGCGTTGACGACGCGGCCGGCGTCCTTGGCGTCCGAGGCGGCGGCGGCGCCGCCGTTGAGCGCCACGGCGTTGGCGAGGGTGCCGCCGAACCAGGCGGCGAGGCCGAGGTCGTGGATCGTGCGGGAGAAGGTGGCGCGTGCCATGGGAGTGCTCCGTTCGTCGAGGTCTGTGCGGTCGTGGCCGAACGGCCATGGTGGCCCCTCCCGGCGGTGATGACCACTCGGGAGCACCGGCGCGGCGGGTCTGGTCGCGGCGAGTCGTCGTCGGGCGGCCTTACGCCGTACCCTGCGCGCGTGACTAGCGACAGCAGCAGCAAGGCGGCGACGGCCCCGCACCCGGACGACGACCGGAAGCCGAAACGCCCCACCGACGTGAAGAAGCCGTCGTGGAAGTACGTGCTGGGCAAGGCGTTCCGCGAGTTCACGAGCGACAACTGCACCGACCTCGCGGCGGCGCTGACGTACTTCATGGTGCTGGCGATCTTCCCGGCGCTCATCGCGCTGGTCTCGCTGCTGGGTGTGGTGGGCGAGGCCGAGTCGACCATCAGCACGGTGCTCGACATCGTGCGGAACCTCGGCGGCGCGACGGTGGCGGACACCATCCAGGGCCCGGTGAGCGAGATCGTGAAGCAGGTCGGTGGGGCCGGCCTGGGTCTGGGTCTGCTGACGGCCATCTTCTCGGCCTCGGGCTACGTCAACGCCTTCTCGCGCGCCATGAACCAGGTCTACGAGATCGACGAGGGACGCCCCGTCTGGAAGCTGCGCCCGGTGATGATCCTCATCACCGTCGTCATGCTGGTCCTCGTGGCGCTGGCGCTGCTCATCATCGTGGTCTCCGGGCCCGTCGCCCAGGCCATCGGTGACGTCGTGGGGCTCGGTTCCACGGCGCTGACGGTGTGGGCCTACGCGAAGTGGCCGGTCCTGGCGCTCATCATCGTGCTGGTCATCGCGATCCTCTACTACTTCACGCCCAACGTGAAGCAGCCGAAGTTCCGCTGGATGTCGATGGGCTCGTTCGTCGCCATCATCATCTGGCTGCTCGCGTCGCTGGGCTTCTTCTTCTACGTCGCGAACTTCGGCAGCTACAACGCGACCTACGGCTCCCTCGCGGGCGTCATCATCGCCCTGCTGTGGCTGTGGATCACCAACAACGCCCTGCTCTTCGGCGCGGAGATCGACGCCGAGGTCGAGCGCGGCCGCGAGCTGCAGGCCGGGCTCGCCGCCGAGGAGACCATCCAGCTGCCCCCGCGGGACACCTCGAAGGCCGACAAGGCGGCGGCCAAGGAGGCCGAGGACGTCGAGAAGGCCCGCGCGCTGCGCCTCAGCGGCGGCGAGACCCGGTCGATCGACGAGGCGCGCGCTCAGACCGGCCGTCACGCCGGCTCCGGCGACGACAGGGACTCCGACGGGGGCTCCAGCCGCTCCGACTGAGGGCGCGCGCGTCGAGCGGGGGCTTCGTGCGCGCGACACGCCGTGAGCGCCCGCCTCAGGTCCCCGCTCGGCGGGCGGCGGCCGCCGTAGGTCCCCGCTCGGCGGGTGACGGTGACCTCAGGTCCCCGCTCGGCGGCCGGCGGCGGTCTCAGGTCCGGGCTCAGCGCCCTCGCAGGTCGATGACGTCCTCGCCGGCCGGGCGGGTCACCTCGACCACGGCGTAGACGCCGTCCTCGGGCAGGTGGACGGTGGTCCGCTCCAGGGGGAGGCCGGCCCGCTCCACCAGGTGGAGGACCTCGTCCACGGACCGCGGGTGGATGGCCGGCCAGCCGACCCCGCGCTGGTTCATGGCCAGCTGCGGGCGGTCGGAGAGCATGTTGGCGACCACGAGCACGCCGCCCGGCTCGAGCAGCCGGTAGGCGTTGCGCAGCAGCCTCACGCACGCCGACGACGAGAAGTACTCGAAGATCCCCAGGGCGTCCACGACGGCGGCGCTGCCCGGACCGATCTCGTCGACGAGGGTGTCGCGCGCGACGATCGTGCGGACGAGGTCCCGCCGGGAGACGGTGATGTCGGGCCCCTCGACCAGCCCCTGCTCCTCGGCCAGGCGGCGGGCGAAGGCGAGCGCGCTCTCGTCGAGGTCGACCAGGTGCAGCCGGGGCGTGGCGGCGGCGGCAGCCGCGGCGTCGAGCACCGGGACGGCGGCGCCGCACGCCAGCGAGACCCAGGTGGGCCGCACGGCGGTGGTGGCGGCGCCCCGGCTCTCGTTCCGCGTGACGACGTCGCGCATCACCGCGGCGCGCGTGCGGATGCCGATGCCGTCGAGCGAGCAGACGAAGGCGTCGAACGCCATGGTGTCCAGCGCAGCACCGGAGGGCAGCACGGCGCCGTGCGGGCGCTGCATGGGGAGCAGGGCGCGGGCCGAGGGGACGAGCTCGCGCCGCCACTCCCGCATCCCCGGTGAGGAGTACAGCCAGCGGGACGCCTCGTTGTCCACGTGGAGCTCACCGCCGCGCACCACCGGCGCTGCCAGCTCCGGGTGCGCGCGCAGGTGAGCGTCCCACCGGTCACCGTGGGCCACCCAGAGGTCGCGGTCGGGGTGGTCGTCGCTGAGGTCCGCGACGCTCACCCCCCGGACCACCACGCCGGCGCCGGTGCTGCGCAGGGAGGTGGTGGTCACCGAAGGGGTGGTCCCGGTGCTCGTGGTGCTGGCCATGTCCTCGTCCGTCCGTGCCCGTGGAGGTCGTCTCGCCGGGCGCCGGGCGGCGCCCACCTCGAGTGTGACCAGGATCAACCCCATCGTGGGGTTCCGACACGCCATGGTCGGGGAGGGGGCCGGGCTCGGCTCAGAGGTGGTAGGAGACGGGCCTCAGGCGACCTCGGTGGTCGCGGTGCTGCGCTCGACGAGGGGGGCGGGGAAGACCGCGCTCGCCCGTCCGAAGTGGTAGCCCTGGCCCTTCTGGCATCCGTGCGCCGCCAGCCACCGCTGCTGCACCTCGTTCTCGACCCCTTCGGCGATGACGTCGAGGTCGAGGGCGCGCGCGATGCCGAGGACCGCCTCCACCAGGGGCACGCGGGCCTGCGCCGAGGTGATGTCGGCGACGAACGACTGGTCGATCTTCAGGGCGTCCACCCCGAGGCGGCGCAGCCGGTCCATGGAGGAGTATCCGGTCCCGAAGTCGTCGATGGCCGTCCTCACGCCGATCGCCGCGAGGCGGTGGAGGTTGTTCGCGACGTAGAGCGACTCGATGTCGTACTCGCTCTCCACGAGCTCGACGGTGAGCCGCTCCGGCTCGAGACCGGAGGCCCGCAGCGCCACCTGCACGTGGTCGGCGTACAGCGGGTCCTGCAGCTCGCGTCCCGAGGCGTTGACCGAGAGGGAGAGCGGGTGGCCGTCGACGAACGGCCACGAGGCCGCCTGACGGCACGACTCGTGGAGCACCCAGAATCCGAGCGCGACGATCGTGCCGTCGTGCTCGGCCTCGGCGAGGAACTCACCGGGAGGCAGGAGGCCCCGCTCGGGGTGGTTCCACCGCACCAGCGCCTCAGCACCGCTCAGCCGCCCGGTGCCCAGGCACACGATGGGCTGGAAGTGCACCTCGAACTCGGCGCGCGTCAGGCCGTCGCGGACCTCCCTCGCGCCGGCGCCCGCGCCATGGTGGTGCTGGATGCGTCCGCGCCCGGCGCGCTTGGAGGCGTACAGGGCGACGTCGGCGCGGGCGAGCAGCGTCGAGCGCGACTCGCCGGGCTCCCAGGTGGCCAGGCCGATCGAGCAGCTCGTGTCTCCGGGGACGGCGGCCTGCAGCCGCTCGGCGCAGGCGTGAGCCTCCTCGCGGCCGGCGCCGCGCAGCACCACGAGGAACTCGTCGCCGCCGTAGCGGGCGAGCATCGCGTCCGTCGGCACCAGCGGGGCGAAGGTGCGCGCCAGGTGGACGAGCAGCCGGTCGCCGCCGCTGCGGGACTCCGCGTCGTTGTAGGCCTTGAAGTGGTCGATGTCGACCAGCATCACCACCGGGGCGAGCACCGGTCCGGTGGCGATCGTGGTCGTCAGCACCCGGTCCGCGCCGCGACGGTTGACCAGCCCGGTCAGGGCGTCGACCTCGACCTCGTCGGCGGCGCGCACCAGCCACCCGATGATGAGGGCGAGGATGGTGACGGTGCCCCACAGGAGCGTCTGCTCCCCGGCGCCGATGTCGGTCATGATGCTCAGAGCGACGGCGCCCATCGCCGCGGTCAGGACGAGGTGCCCGCTGGCCACCACCGGGCTCTGGGTGAAGAACGCGTAGGTGACCGGCAGCAGCATCATCATCGCGTAGGCCATGGCCGTCGTGCCGCCACCGGAGCCCAGGACGGCCACGGCGATGCTCAGGCTGGCGAAGACGACGATGGTGTTGTGGAGCACCGGGCGCATGCGCTCCCAGTAGCGGTGGCACACGAGGGCGACGACGATGCACGCGAGGTCCAGGATCCGCACCAGCATCGTCGCGCGGTTGTCCGAGGCCGCCGGCCACACCGTGGAGATGAGGACCAGCAGCCCTCCGCCGGCCAGGAGCAGCCCCTTGACCACCGTCATCGCGGGGTGGGTGGAGACCGCCGGCACCCGGGTCAGGCTGGACGCCAGCGCCGACAGCCGTCGGCCGTGCGGGGACCGGGGCATCGAGGGCGGCACGCGAGAGCCATCGGCACGTGGGTCGCGGAACTGGAGGATCGTGGTCCACCCCAGCCTCGACGGGGGATCGCGGTGCTTGCTCAGGACGGGACGTCCGCCCCGACGGAGGCGTCGCGCGCCGCTCGACCGGGCCCGTCCGAGCGCGTGGCGCCCTCCGAGCCGTCAGGGGCGATGACCGTCCCCCCGTCGCGGCCGGCGTCACGGAGGTCCACCTCCACGGCGTCCTCCTCGGCGGCGCCGCGGTCCTCGGTCGCGTCCACGTCGTCCGAGGCGTCCACGGCCGGACGGCCGTCGACCTCGCGGAGCCCGGCCGCCTCGATGGCGCCGACGTGGTCGTCCTCGTCCGTGGTCTCGAAGCCGACCACCGGGACCGAGCCGGACATGGTCGCCAGCATCTGGCGCACGCTGGCGATCTGCGCGTTGATGCTCGTGCGCCGCGCGGTGGCGGCGGCCATCTCACGGTCGGAGTCCGCCCGCAACCGCTCGGCGCGCTCGCGGGCCTCGCCGACGAGACGGTCGGCCTCGGCGTGGGCCTCGGAGACCAGCTGGTGCACGTGCTCGTGGTTGTCGGCGAGCTCGCGCTCGGACCGGGCCCGGGCCTGCGCCGCGGCGCGCTCCACGGACTCGAGGTGGTGCTCGGCGGCCGAGGCGCGGGCGTGGAAGTCCTCCTGGGCGCGCTCGCGCCGGGTGGCGAGGCTCACCTCGAACTCCGCGGCGGCCGCAGCGGCCCTGGCCCGGTGGTCCTCCCACAGCGCCTCGGCCTCCTCCCGGCGCGCCGACGCCTCACGGTGGGCGGCCTCGACCGTCTCCTCGCTCTCGGTGCGCGCGGCAGCGAGCGTCCGCTCCGCCTCGACGCGGGCGTCGCCGCGCACGGTCGCGTCGTAGCGGTCGGCCTCGGCGCGGCGCACGCGCCCGCTCGCCTCGGCCTCCGCGCGCATGGCCGAGCACTCGTCACGCGCCCTGGCGACCAGCTCGTCGGCCTCCTCCTCCGCGAGGGTGAGGATCTGGCCGACCCGGGTGCCCAGCTCGTGGAAGGCCGAGGGGGTGGGGGCCTCCGGCTCACGAGCGGGCTCGCTCTGCGCGGCGGGACGCTCGGCGATCTCCGCCCGCAGCCGGTCCACCTCCTGGTGGAGGCGCGCCGCCTCGTCGCGGCGCCCGCGGACCTCGGCGATGAGCTCGGCGGTGCGCTGGTCGACCTGAGCCGGCTCGTACCCCCGCAGCACCGTCCGAAAGGCTGGCGTGCCGCTCATCCGTGGTCCTCCTCCGTCGACGCTGCACCGTCTGCCAGCGCACCAGTGTGGACCACGGACGGCGTCGGTGGGGGACGGACGGGGGCAACGGCCCCCGCGCAGCGCCGCTCAGCGCACCTCGAGGCGGCGCTCGGAACGCTCTGTGGTCTCTGCCTGGCGCAGAGTCACCAGCACGCCGTCGAGGCGCTCGGCCTCCGCCGCGATCTTCTCGCGCCGCGCGGTGATCGCGGCCGTCTCGGCCTCCGCCTCCGCCAGCACGACGCGGGCGGACTCCCGCACCCGGTTGGCCTCGGCGCGGGCGTCCACCACCAGGGTCACCGCCTCGCTGCGGGCGGCCCGCCGGCTCTCCTGCGCCGCGAGCTGGGCTTCACCCACCTCGGTCGCCACCGCGGCGCGCAGCGAGCGGGCGCCCTCCTCGGCCTGCTCCAGTCGCCGGGACGCCCGATCCTCACGGGCCTGGGCGCTCGCCCGGGACCTCGCCTCGAGGTCCTCGGCGCGCTGCACGGCCGCGGCGGCGGCGCGCTCGGCCTCCTCCTGCATCGCGGCCGCCTCGGCGCGCGCCTGGTCCAGCATCGAGGCGCACTCCCGGCGGACGTCCTCGAGCTGGCCGCGCACCCGCGCGGTGGCGCTGCCGACGGCCCTCGACAGCTGGCCGCGGACCGCGCGCACGCGCTCCGCGGCCTCGGCGTGGCCGCCGGCGACCAGGCGCTGCGCCTGCTCGCTCGCGGCCTCGACGAGCCCGTCGACCGTGGTGCGCGCCCACGCCAGCTGGTCGGCCGCTGCGGAGAGCTCCGCCTCCGCCTGGCTGCGTGCCTCATCCCGGACGCGGCGGGCGGCGGCGCTGGCCAGCTCGCGCTCGCGCACGGCCTCCTCGCGGGCGCCGGTGAGCTCGGCGGAACCGGCGCGGCGCGCGGCGGCCGCATCGCTGGCGGCGGCGCTGGAGACCCGCTCGGCCTCGGCGTAGGCGGCGCTCGTGGCGGCCTGGCCCTCCATCTCGGCGCGCTCGAGGATCTCCTGGGCCCGAGCAGAGGCGCTCTCCTCCAGCCGCGCCGCCTCGGCGCGCGCCCCGGCCAGGGCCTCGTCCCCGGCCTCGCGCCGGGCACGGGCGTCGTCGTCGGCCGCGCTCCGCACCGCCTCCGCCTGGGCGACCGAGCGCTCGCGCAGGTCGTCGGCCTCGTGCGCCGCTGCGGCCCGCGCGGCCTCGGCGTCGGCCCGGGCCTGCGTGGTGAGCCGGTCGCCGACCTCCCCCGCCGTGCGCACCACGAGGGTGGCCTGCTCGGAGGCGTCGTCCAGGGTCTGGCGGGCCTCCGAGCGGGCCTCCTCGAGGACGGCGTCGACCTCGTCCTGCACCGCCGCCAACCGCTGGCCGGCCGCCTCGCGCTCGTCACGGAGCTGGTCCAGGGCGTCGGCGTGGGCGGCGATGAGGCCCTCGAGGCGATCGGCCTCGGTGCGCAGCGCGGCGGCCTGGTGGCGGGCGCCCTCCACCTCGCGCATCACCTCGGCCGAGGCCTTGGCCCGCAGCCGCTGGACGTGCTCGGCGGCCTCCGCGCGGGCGCGGTCGGCGTCCGCCCGCGCGTCGTCGAGCATGCGCTCGGCCTCGGCCTGGCCGCGGGCGAGGAGCGCGTCGGTCTCCAGCTGGGTCTGGTCGCGCAGGCGCGCGGCGTCGGCCGTGGCGGCGTCGGAGATCGCGGACGCGAGCGCGTCAGCCTCCGCCCGGACCCGGTCGGCGTGGCGCTGGGCCAGGTCCAGCAGGCTGGCGGCGGCCTCGGCCTCAGCGGTCTCGGACGACGGGGACGACGGTGTCGGCGCGTCCGGCGTCCAGGCGGCGTCGGGCAGGGCGCTGGTGACGGCCTCGTCGAGGTCGCCACCGGCCATCGTCGCGTGGTGGAGCATGACGTGATGGTCGCAGAGGACCGAGCGCCAAGAGGTCGCTGTCTGTGATGTCTAGATTGCGTTGCGTGTTCGGTCGACGGGCTCGAGCACCGGTCGCTTGGCGCTGCGGCCGTCGCCGGTGGACCGGCCGGTCAGCCGCCTGCCGACCCACGGCGCGAGGTGCCCGCGCGCCCACGCGGCGTTGCCGGCCAGCGCGGTGGCCCGGGGCACCTGCTCGGGGTCCAGGGGCTGAGCCCAGTCCGGCCAGGCGTCCTCCCGGCCGGGGGCGGGGACGGCGCCCTGCAGGGTCGCCAGCGCCAGCGCGGCCACGCGAGCGTGACCGGCGCTGGAGAGGTGGATGCGGTCCTCCGCCCACACCCGCGGGTCCAGGAGGGGCTCGAAGGACCACAGGTCGAGCAGGTACGCGCCGTGGCGCGCCGCGGTCGCCCACAGCCGCTGGTTGTAGTCGGCGACCTTGCCGCGCGTCAGGCGCAGGATCGGCGCCGACGAAGGGTTGAAGCCGGTCACGAGCAGGACGTCGGCCCCGGCCCCGCGCAGGCGGGCCACCGCCGAGTCGACGAGCCGGGCGATGCCGGGGACGTCGGCGCCGGGGCGCAGGATGTCGTTCCCGCCGAGGCAGAGGCTGACGAGGTCCGGCGAGGTGTCGATCGCTGCGGGCACCTGCTCCTCCACGATCTGGCGGGCGAGGCGCCCGCGGACCGCGAGGTTCGCGTACTCGAGCGGCGGCGCCTCCTCGTCGTCCGCCCGCGCCTGCTGGGCGCCGTCGAGCGCGAGCGCCAGGCGGTCCGCCCACCCCACGTAGACGGGGTCGCCGGACGCCCCGTCCTCCCCGGGAGGGGCGTCCCGCAGGCCCTCGGTGAAGGAGTCCCCCACCGCGACGTAGCGGCGCCAGGGCTGGGCGCCGGGTGCGTGGGTCATGGTCGTCCTCCGGGCGGTCGTGGGTCGGTGGGGCCAGCGTCGGTGGGGCCGGCGTCGGTGGGGCCTGCGTCGGTGGTGCGGGGCTCGCCCGCGCTCGCTCGCTCCAGCGACCAGTCCACGGGGGGAGCCCCCTGGGCGGCCAGCGCTGCGTCGACCGCGGCGAAGGGCCGTGAGCCGAAGAAGCCTCGCGAGGCGCTGAGCGGGCTGGGGTGGACGCCGGTCACCACGGCGGTGCCCGCCAGCCGGGGAGCCAGCGCCTGGGCGTCGCGGCCCCACAGGACGCTCACCAGCGGGGTCCCGCGGGCCGCGAGGGCGTCCACGACCGCGTCCGTCACCGCCTGCCACCCCAGCCGACGGTGGGAGGCGCTCTCGCCCGCCCGCACCGTGAGGACCCGGTTGAGCAGCATGACCCCGCGCCCCACCCACGGGGAGAGGTCGCTCGAGGCGGCGCGAACCCCCCTGTCGTCGGCCAGCTCGCGCAGGACGTTGCGCAGCGACGCGGGCAGCGGGGAGGTGCCGGGCGGCGCGGAGAAGGACCAGCCGACCGCGTGGTCGGGGGTGGGGTAGGGGTCCTGCCCGACGAGGAGGACCCGGACGTCCGGGAGCGGGACGCTCAGCGGCCTCAGGCGGTGCTGGGGGGCGGGCAGGACGTGGGCGCCGGCGTCCTCCTCCGCACGCACGCGCGCCAGGACGGCGCCCAGCTCGAGGGCCACCGGCTGCAGCGCGGGCCACCAGGTGGGGTGGACGAGGTCGTGCCACCCCCCGTCGGCGCCGTCGGAGGCCTCCCACAGGGTGGGCTGCGCGGGGGCGGCCGCCGCGGCCCGGCTGTCCTGGTCGTCCACGCCCGCCACGGTAGGAGCCCGCGGCGTAGCGTGCACGCGCGTGGGGGAGCAGCCGCGGGAGCCGCACGGGACGCTGGACGCGCGCGAGCTCGGGGTGCTGGCCCTGGAGCGGCGTCGCTGGCGCCACCAGGGGGCCAAGGAGCAGGCGGTGCGCGACGAGCTGGGCCTGTCGGCCGCGCGCTACCACCAGCTGCTGAACGCCCTGCTCGACGACCCGCGGGCGCTCGCCGCCGAGCCGGTCCTCGTCGCGCGGCTCCGGCGGCTCCGCGAGGAGCGCACCGCCCACCTGCCGCGGTGAGCACGCGGCGACGGTGAGCACGCGGCGACCCGGCGCAGCCCCCTCGGCGGCTCCTCCGCCACCCCGCGGCGCCCTCTCGGTGACCTCTCCGGCGTGACGATCGGGAGGAGTCGGACGCGCCACCGACAATCCCCGAATGTCACGCTCCGAGCACCTACAGTCGCTCATCGTGACGGACTTGCAGGAGCGCACCTCGGTCGCCACGTCGCCTCAGGCGCGACGCGGCGCTCACCGCGCTGCCCGCCCGCGGCTCGTCGCCCTGCTGCCGCTGCTGGTCGTCGTCGCCGTGGTGGGGGTGGCCGCCCTCGCGGCGGTCTTCTTCACCGGGCTGGGGGGAGCGGGGGAGCCGAGCGCTCCTGCCGCTGCGCCGACGCAGGAAGCCTCGGCGCTGCCGGAGATCAGCGCGCCGCCGGCGGCGAGCCCGAGCGGCGGTGACGAGGCCGACGGGCCACCGGAGCCCGGCGCCACCGCGAGCGAGTCCGCGCCGTCGCCCGCGCCCGACGAGGACGCCGCGGGGGCGCAGGGCGGGGCGGACAGCACCACGCCGGTCGTCGTGCTGAACTCCACCCAGACCTCGGGGCTGGCCGCCTCCGCCGCGGAGGACCTCGAGGGAGCCGGCTGGGCCATCGCCGAGACCGGCGACCAGCCCGGCGGGGCGGTCCCGGTCACCCTGGTGCGCTACCGCGACGCCGAGCAGGAGGCCACCGCTCGGGCCGTGGCGCAGGCGCTGGGCGGCTCGCCGACGGTCGAGCGGCTGGCCAGCGCCAAGCCGGGGGTCGTCACCGTGATCACCGGCAGGGACCGCACGGGCTGAGCCGGGCCGCTCCGCGCTGAGCCGGTCGGGAGCGATCGGCGGTGGTCGCGCTCGCGGGGGCTAGCGTGGACCCGTGCTGAGCGTGCGAGGGCTGCGCAAGACCTACCGCGCCGAGCGCCACGGCGGCGCAGCGCTCGACGGCGTCGACCTCGACGTCGAGGACGGCGCTTTCGCCACGGTGCTCGGGCCCTCCGGGTCGGGCAAGACGACCCTGCTGCGGTGCATCGCCGGGTTCGAGGCGCCCGACGCCGGGACGATCACGCTGGACGGTCGCACCGTCGCCCGTCCTCCCGGCCCGGGCGTGCGGCCCTACGACCGCGGCGTCGGCGTGGTGCCGCAGGAGGGAGCCCTGTTCCCCCACCTCAGCGTCGCCCGCAACATCGCCTTCGGCATCTCCGGACGGCCGCGGGCCTGGCGGCGCGAGCGCGTCGAGGAGCTGATCGCGCTCGTGGGGCTGCACGGGCTGCGCGAGAGGCGGCCCCACCAGCTCTCCGGCGGACAGCAGCAGCGGGTCGCCCTGGCGCGGGCCCTCGCCCCCGGGCCGCGGCTCGTCCTGCTCGACGAGCCGTTCAGCGCCCTCGACGCCCAGCTGCGCGTCGAGCTGCGCGAGGAGGTGCGCGAGGTCCTCAGGACGGTCGGGGCGACGGCGCTGCTGGTGACCCACGACCAGGCCGAGGCCATGACGCTGGCGGACCACCTCGTCGTCATGCGCAGCGGCCGCGTGGTCGCTGCGGGTGACCCGCGCGAGGTCTACGAGTCCCCGGTCGACGCCGAGCTCGGGCGCTTCCTCGGCGAGGCCGTGGTGCTCCCCGGCGTCCTGGAGCGGGCGAGCGGGGTGCCGCTGGTCAGGTGCGCGCTGGGTCGGCTCGAGGTGGCGCGTGGCGCGGGCACGCCGGGGCCCTGCCCGAACGAGGCGTGCGACGTGCTGGTCCGCCCCGAGCAGCTGGTGGTCCGCCGGGCCGGCGAGGCCCCGTCCGCCGCCGGCGCGGTCGTGGCGTCGCGTGGCGTCACCGGCCGGGTCGACGCCCAGCAGTTCTACGGTCACGACGCGCTGCTGCGCGTGCGCCTCGACGGCGGGCAGGACGTGGCCGTGAGGGTCGACGGGTGGCGCAGGTTCGGCGTGGGTGACGCCGTCGAGGTCGACGTCGAGACGCCGGTGCGCGCGTACGCCGGTCCGGCCGGACGGTCTCCTGAGGAACCGCACGGATGAGGTGACCCTTACCTGTTAACGTCCTCTCGAGATAGGTAATATTCACCACTGAGAGGTCGTCCCCGTGAGCTCGTCGCCCCTCGCCTTTTCCGCCCGCAGCCGGGCGACCCGCCCCGCCGGCGGCCGCCGCTGGCGCCGCTCAGCCGTCGTGACCGCCTCGGCCACCCTGGTCGCCCTCACCGCCGCCTGCGGCTCCGCCGAGACTGCCGCCGACGAGTCCTCGAGCAGCGAGCCCGCCCCCAGCGAGGAGACGGCGACGCTCACCGTCTACACCGACCAGCACGCCGAGCTCGTCGAGGGCCTGACCCAGGCCTACACCGAGGAGACGGGCACGGAGTTCCAGATCCAGAACGACGCGACGGTCGGCCAGATCGAGGCCGAGGGCGACGCCAGCCAGGCCGACGTGTTCCTCTCCGAGGACCCCGGCCCCGTCGCCAGGCTCGGCAAGGACGGCCTGCTGTCCCCCGTCGAGCAGCCCACGCTGGACCAGGTGCGCCCCGGCCTCAGCTCCGAGGAGGGGGCCTGGGTCGCCTACGCCGCCCGCGCCCGCGTCCTGTTCTACAACCCGGAGGAGATCGACGAGAGCGAGCTGCCCGCGAGCCTGGCCGACATCACCGAGCCGGAGTACGCGGGCAGGTTCGCCTGGGCGCCGTCCGGTGCCTTCGTCGCCACCACGCAGTACCTCCTCGACACGATCGGCGAGGAGGAGACCACGACCTTCCTCGAGGGTGTCAAGGCGAACGGCGCCGACGAGCAGAAGAACGGCAACGTCCGCGACACCGTCGAGGCCGGCAAGCACGCCATGGGCCTGTCCAACCACTACTACTGGTGGGTGCTCGCGGCCCAGGAGGGCGGCCCCGACGCGCTGACCTCGAAGATCTACCACTTCCCCGAGGAGGACCCGGGCAACCTCGTCCTGTCCTCCGGGGCCGGCGTGCTGGCCGCGAGCGACAACCAGGACGAGGCGCAGGAGTTCCTCGCGTGGCTCACGTCGCCAGACGGCGGGCAGGAGGTCATCGCCGACGGGCCGCTGGGAGCGTCCGAGGCCCAGTACCCCGTGGCGACCGGGGTCTCCAGCAGCGTGGTCGGTGACCTCGACGAGATCGCGTCGCCCTCGTTCGACATGGACTCCCTGGCCGACTCCGAGCAGGCCGAGGAGCTGCTCAAGACGCTCGGGATGTCGAAGGGCTGATGGGGGGCGGCGCAGGGAGACCCCGGGGGCTCGCGCCCTCGCTGGCCGTCGCGGTGGCCGCGGTCTCCCTGCTGCCGATCGGGTACCTCCTCGTCAGCGGGACGTCGCTGAGCGCCGTCGCGACCGAGCTCGGGTACGCGTCGACCACCGCCGCCCTCGGGCAGACCGTGGTGCTCACCGTGATGGTGTGCGGCCTCACCGCGGTCCTGGGGCTCGGCGCCGCGGTCCTCGTCACCCGGACGACGGTGCCCGCTGCCAGGGCGCTGACCGTGCTGCTCACCGTGCCGCTCGCCGTTCCCGGGTTCGTCAGCGCCTACGCCGTCTACGCCGCCGAGCTGGTCTACGCCCCGCGGCTGTCGGTGGTGACGACCCTGGGGGGCGCGGCCACGGTCATGTCGCTCTCGCTGTACCCGTACGTCTTCCTGCCGTGCGTGATCGCGCTGCGCGGCGTCGACCCCGCGCTGGAGGAGGTGGTGGCGAGCCTGCGGTCGCGGCGGGCGAGCGCCTTCGCCGCGGTGAGCCTGCCCGCGGTCCGCCCCGCGATGGCGGCGGGGCTCCTCATCGTGGGGCTGCACACCCTGTCCGAGTACGGCGCGATGGTCCAGCTCGGCCGCAGCACCCTGACGACCAAGATCGTCGCCGAGATGCTCGACTACGGCGACTACCGCTCGGCCAGGTCCCTGGCGCTGGTCCTGGCGGTGCTCGCGGTGGCCGTGCTCGCCGGGACCCAGGCGCTGGCCGGGCGGGGCGTGGTCGGTGACGTCGCCCGCGGCGGGGCCCGGCCCCCGCCGCGCGCCGGGCTGGGGCGGTGGCGGTGGCCCGCGCTGGCCGGCGCGCTCCTGGTGCCGCTGGCCGCGGTGGGGCCGACGGTGGTGATGACGGCCCGGGGGCTCCTGGGCGCGGAGCGGGGCTCGGCGCCGCCGTGGGGCGTGGTGGCGCAGGCGCTGTCGAGCACGATCGGCTACGCGGTGGCCGCGGCCCTCGTCGCGACGCTGTGCGCGCTGCCCGTCGCCTGGTGGGTCACGCGACGGCCCGGCGTGGCCTCTCACCTCACCGAGCGCGGCGTGTGGCTGGCCCACGCGATCCCGAGCGCGATCCTGGCGCTCTCGCTCGTCTTCCTCGCCACCCGTCTGGTGCCCTCGCTGTACAAGACGCCCGCGGTGCTGGTCGCCGCCTACGTCATCCTCTTCCTGCCGCTGGCGGTGGCGAACCAGCGCGTGGGCCTCGGCGCCGCCCGGCGCGCCTACGACGAGGTCGCGGCCTCGCTGGGCGTCCGCCCGAGCACCGCGTTCGCCCGCGTCACCTTCCCGCTGGCCGCCCCGGGCTTCGCCGCCGGGGCGATCCTCGTGGCCCTCGACGCCAGCAAGGAGCTCACCACCACGCTCATGCTGCTGCCCTTCGACGCCAGCACCCTCTCCAGCATGCTGTGGGCCACCACGAACGGTGAGGCGCTGGACTTCACGGCGGCCGCGCCGTACGCGGCGCTGCTGGTGCTGATCGGAGCGCTCCCGGTGTACCTGCTCGTGCGGGTCGCGCTGGCGGACCGCTCTGCCGGGACCGGCCCGGCGGCGGGGCAGGTCCCCGGCGCGGCGACGGCGCTCGGCCCCACGGAGCAGATCATCAGCGCTACCGTGGACGGCGGCAGCGCGGCCGCACCGGCCGCGCCGCTACGGCCGAGGTGATCCGCCCGGCCGCGACACCGCACGAGCAGGAGCAGCGACATGGCCCAGGGCACCGTCAAGTGGTTCAACGCCGAGAAGGGGTTCGGCTTCATCTCCGTCCAGGACGGCGACGACGTCTTCGTCCACTACTCCGCCATCGAGATGGACGGCTACAAGTCGCTCGAGGAGGGCCAGGCCGTCGAGTTCGAGCTCGGCGCCGGCGCGAAGGGTCCGCAGGCGGAGTCCGTCCGACCGGCCTGACAGCCGCCTCCCCGCGGTCCTCCCCGCGGTGTGGTCGGGGCCCACGCCACCCCGGGGTTTGCACTCTCGCCCATCGAGTGCCAGTCTTGGCCCTGGCACTCGGCCTGTCCGAGTGCCAGCAGACGTGGAGGGGCACCGCCTCTCCGGTCGGCTCGGTGAGCCAGCTGCCTGGGCGGGACGTGACCGCGGGGTGGCTGGTGTCCGTCGCGGGCGCCGGGCCGCCGCACACCAGGACGAGTCCCGGAGGAACACCAGCATGGCGAAGACCATCTCCTTCAACGAAGAGGCCCGCCGCGGCCTCGAGCGTGGCATGAACACGCTCGCCGACGCGGTCAAGGTCACCCTTGGTCCCAAGGGCCGCAACGTGGTGCTCGAGAAGAAGTGGGGCGCTCCCACGATCACCAACGACGGCGTCTCCATCGCCAAGGAGATCGAGCTCGAGGACCCCCACGAGAAGATCGGCGCGGAGCTCGTCAAGGAGGTCGCCAAGAAGACCGACGACGTCGCCGGTGACGGCACCACCACCGCGACCATCCTCGCCCAGGCGCTCGTGCGCGAGGGGCTGCGCAACGTCGCGGCCGGCGCCAACCCCATCGCCCTCAAGCGGGGCATCGACAAGGCCGTCACCGCGGTGAGCGACCGGCTGCTCGCCGACGCCAAGGACGTGGAGACCAAGGAGCAGATCGCGGCCACCGCGTCCATCTCCGCGGGCGACCCGGCCATCGGCTCCCTCATCGCCGACGCCCTGGACAAGGTCGGCAAGGAGGGGGTCATCACCGTCGAGGAGTCGAACACCTTCGGGCTCGAGCTCGAGCTGACCGAGGGCATGCGCTTCGACAAGGGCTACATCTCGCCCTACTTCGTCACCGACGCCGAGCGTCAGGAGGCGGAGCTCGACGACCCGTACATCCTCATCGTCAACTCGAAGATCTCCGCGATCCGCGACCTGCTGCCGCTGCTGGAGAAGGTCACGCAGTCCGGCAAGCCGCTGGTGATCATCTCCGAGGACGTCGAGGGTGAGGCCCTGGCCACCCTCGTGGTCAACAAGATCCGCGGCATCTTCAAGTCCGTCGCGGTGAAGGCCCCGGGCTTCGGCGACCGCCGCAAGGCCATGCTGGCCGACATCGCCATCCTCACCGGTGGTCAGGTCATCTCCGAGGAGGTCGGCCTCACGCTCGACGGCGCCGACCTCGAGCTGCTGGGCCGCGCTCGCCGCGTGGTGGTCACCAAGGACGAGACCACCATCGTCGAGGGCTCCGGGGACGCCGAGCAGATCGCCGGCCGCGTCGGTCAGATCCGCTCCGAGATCGAGCGCAGCGACTCCGACTACGACCGCGAGAAGCTGCAGGAGCGCCTCGCCAAGCTCGCCGGGGGCGTCGCCGTCATCAAGGCCGGCGCCGCCACCGAGGTGGAGCTCAAGGAGCGCAAGCACCGCATCGAGGACGCGGTGCGCAACGCCAAGGCCGCCGTGGAGGAGGGCATCGTCGCCGGAGGCGGCGTGGCGCTGATCCAGGCCGGGGCCGCCGTGCTCGAGGGGCTGGACCTCAAGGGCGACGAGGCGACCGGAGCGGGCATCGTCCGCGTGGCCATCCAGGCCCCGCTGAAGCAGATCGCGGTCAACGCCGGGCTCGAGGGCGGGGTCGTGGCCGAGAAGGTCCGCAACCTGGACGTCGGCCACGGGCTCGACGCCGCGACCGGCGAGTACGTCGACCTCATCACCACCGGCATCATCGACCCGGCGAAGGTGACGCGCTCGGCGCTGCAGAACGCGGCGTCCATCGCGGGCCTGTTCCTCACCACCGAGGCCGTCATCGCCGACAAGCCGGAGAAGGCGCCCGCCGGCGGCGCTGGCGGCGACGGCGGCATGGGCGGCATGGGCGGCATGGACTTCTGATCCGCGCCGCTGGCTGAACCACCAGCACCGCTCAGGAGGGCGGCACCCCACCCGGGGTGCCGCCCTCGTGGCGTGCCGCCCCTCGCCCCGCCGCGCTCTCGTCCCGCCCACGCCCGCCGTGAGCCCCTGTCGTCCTGCCCCCACGCCCGCCCTGCCCCCGCCCCCCACCGCACGTCGCGCGCGAAACGCTGCTGGAGGTGGTCTGCGGTGCGCATCTTGCGCGCGAATCGCGGGGCGGATGGGTCTGGGGTGAGCATCGTGCGCGCGAATCGCGGGTGGGGTGGTGCGGGGGTCGAGGTGGGCGCGCGCGGGGGGCACCTCGTAACCTGGAGACGTGGCGGTGCTGGTGGACGAGGCGCGCTGGCCGGCGCACGGCCGGCTGTGGGCGCACCTGGTCAGCGACGTCTCCTACGAGGAGCTCCACGCCTTCGCCGCGGCCGTCGGCCTGCCTCCGCGCGGCTTCGACCACGACCACTACGACGTGCCCGAGGACCGGCTCGACGAGCTCGTCGCGGCCGGCGCCGTCCGCACCCCTCCTCGCGAGCTCCTGCGGCGCCTCGTCGCCTCCGGGCTGCGCGTCAGCTCCCGCGAGCGCGCCGGGCTCCCCACGCGGGCGGCCCCGCACGGGGTGGTGGGCCTGGTGCTCGCGGTGGGCGCCGGAACCCGGTCCGGTGGTCCCGGAGCCCTGGTGCGCGCCGACGACGGGACCCCGTGGCTGGCCGAGCGCGTCGAGGCGCTCCGGGCCGGCGGCTGCGAGCAGGTGGTCGTGGTCCTCGGAGCCGCCGCGGACCAGGCCCGTGCGCTGGTGCCGCCCACGGCCACCGCGGTCGCCGCGGACCGCTGGCGCGAGGGCCTGAGCGCATCCCTGCGCGCCGGCCTGGAGGCGGCGGCGCGCCTGGTCGACCCCCCGGCGGCCGCGCTGGTGGTCCTCCTGGAGCGCCCGGCGCCGGGCGCCGCGCGGATCGCGCTCCTCACCTCGCTCGTGGCCGACGGACCGGGGCCCGGCGGCGCCGACGTGCTCGCCAGGGCCGCCCGGGACGGGGTACCCGCACACCCCGTGCTCCTGGGGCGCTCGCACTGGGCCGCCGCGGCGGCGTCCGCCGCGGGCGAGCGGGCGGCGGGTCGCTACCTGAGAGCCGCCGGAGCCACCCTCGTCGAGATCGGCGACGGGTCCGGCGGGGCGCCACGGCCTACCCTGGACCGGTGACCCTGAGCACCGAGACCCCCCACGGGGGCGTCGACGTCCCCGCACGGCTCGACGAGCCGGGGCGGCGCGTGGCGATCGCCTCGGTGACCAGCGAGCCGCTGGACCTCGCCGCCCACGTGGCGGCGGTGGACGGCCCGGCCGCCGGGGCGACGGTGAGCTTCTCGGGCATCGTCCGTGACCACGACGGCGGCCGGTCGGTCGCGGGGCTGCGCTACGTCAGCCACCCCAGCGCCCCGCGGGTGCTGGTGCGCGTCGCCGAGGAGGTCGCCGCCGCCCACCCGGTCGACGCCGTGGCCGTCTCCCACCGCCTGGGTGACCTGGCTGTCGGTGATCCCGCGCTGGTGGTGGCGGTGTCGGCGGCCCACCGGGCAGAGGCGTTCGCCGCCGCCGCCGACCTCGTCGACACGGTGAAGGCCCGGCTGCCGGTGTGGAAGCACCAGGTCTTCGCCGACGGCAGCGACGAGTGGGTGGCCTGCCCCTGACCGGGAGCCGGCCCGCCGCAGCGGCGCCCCGCGTGAGCGCGAGGTGGTCGCCGTGATGGGCCCGACGCACGCCGCGTCCGGCCTGGCGGTGGGCGCCGCCGCCCTGCCGCTCGCCCCGGTGACCGGCCTCCCCGGCCAGCTCGCCTGGGTCGCCGCGTGGGGCGGCTTCGCCCTCCTGCCCGACCTGGACCAGGGCGGGCTGCACTGGCGGCGGGCGATGCCCCGCCTGACCGGCTCCACCGTGGCGCGCACCTGGGGGCCGGTGACCACCACGGCGGCCTCGGTCGTCGGGTTCCTGGCCCGCGGGCACCGGCAGGGCACGCACGACGTGCTGCTCGCGCCCACGGTGTTCGCGCTGCTGGCGGTGGCCGCCGCCCTGCACCCCGTCGGCGCCCTGGTCCTGCTCGCGCTGTCGATCGGGCTGGCGCTGCAGGCGCTGCACGTGGTGGTGCCGGGGTCGATCGCCCTCACCGTGCTCGGCAACATCGCGGTGTCCTTCGGCGGCGCGTGGTGGCTGCTGGCGAGCGACGTGCTGGCCTACGGCTGGTTGCCGTGGGCGGTCGCGGGCGGCGTGGTGGTCCACATCGTGGGGGACGCGCTCACGGTGGGCGGCGTCCCCGTCCCCCTGACCTGGATCGACGGGCGCTCCCGGCGCGTCTCGCTGCGGCTCTTCCGCACCGGGGCGCCGGTGGAGGCATGGCTCGTGGGACTGCTGAGCGCGAGCGCCCTGGTGCTCCTCGCGCTGAGCACCGGCTTGGCGGACCGGGCGTGGAGCGTGATGGACCCGCTGCGCTGACCAGGCTCTGTGGCTCCGCGGGACCGGAACTGACGTCGTGACGCACTCCGCCTAGCACGGAGTGACAGGTTTTTCTCGCTCCCCTCCAGCCCGGCGTGTCGACTCCAGTCACACGAGTCACAACCGTCACTGTGATCGCACTGGCAACGCCACAGATCGCAGAGGAGCAGGACATGAACATCACCACCGTGCTGGGGGGAGCCCTGGCCGAGCTGTCGCGCAGCGCGATCCACCTCGCTGCGTCCCCGGGGCCCCGCGAGCTGCTCGCCGGCGTCACGTCGAGCCGCCCGTCGACGGCGCTCGCCCTCCTGGCCGTCCTCGCCTGGGGCTGCGCCGTGCTGACGCTGGTCGCCGCGAGCAGCCGCGAGGGACGGGGCGGGGCCGGCGCCCGGAGCGGTGCCGACCGGCGGGCGCCGGGTGAGCGGTCAGCCGTGACCCTCCCTCCGCGCCGTCGTCTCGCCTCGGCGCTCGCGTCCGTGCAGGTCGCCGAGGTCGTGCCCGTCGGCTCGCCGCGCTGGGACGCCGCACCGGGACCGCGCGCCGCCGCACCGCGTCCGGCAGCCGTCCGCGCCGTAGCGCCTCGCCGACCCGCTGCCGTCGGACCACCGATCTCCGCGCCCTCGGCCGCTGAGCTCCCGCTCGCCGAGCAGGCAGCCCCGCTCGAGCCTGCAGCGGCGCACCGCCCGACGCCGGTCGTGCCGGCGCCGCTCGACCCAGCGCCGCTGGGGCTCGCGCCGCTCGTGCCGGCAGCCGCTCAGCCTGGGCTGACGGCCCCCACCGCCACGAGGTGCCGACGCTGCACCCAGCCGCGCTGCTGGCCCAGCACCGGCGAGCGCTCGCCCGCCCGCACGATCGGCGTCAGCGCGCCCCGCGGCTGCCGGGCCCCGGTCGCCGCTCGGGCGGGCCTGCGGTGCCAGCCTGCCGACGAGCACCGCAGGAGGGCCTGCGGTGCCAGGGGACCCTTCCGGGAGCTGACGGCGCTGGGCCACGGCGGCCCCCCGCGGGGGCGCGGCCCGAGGCGGCGCGCCGCCACGCCCGGCTGATGCTCGCTCCTGCTCTCGCCGTCCCCGCAGGACGACGCGTCCCGACCACCCCTCACCCCTCGTCCCTGGAGACCCCGATGCCGCTCACCACCACGGCGACGCCCGCGCCGCCCCGCCGGGCCGGGTGGGGCCGATGGGTCGACCTCACCGCGCTGCGCTCACCCGCCGGCGAACGGCGGCAGCACGTCGACCTGGGCGTCGTCGCGCAGGACGAGCCCGTCGTCAGCGCTGGCCACCTCGTCGACGAGGAGCGTGGCCACGGCCAGCACCCGCTGCAGCGGTGGGTGCAGGTCCACCATCCGCTCACGCAGCGCAGCGAGGTCGCCGCCCACCGGCAGCAGGACGACCTCCTCGTCCACCCCGGCAGCCGCCGCGGCCCCGGCGAAGTAGCGCACGCGGACCCGGCGACCCCCGTCAGCGCCACCGGTCTGGCCACCGCCTCGCGGCTGCTGGCCCTGCTCAGCGGCGTGGGCTGCGGTGGGCGTCGTGCTCATCGCTCATCCTCCGATCGCGCTCATGGGCCGGTCCGGGCGGGCGAAGGAGCCGAAGCCGGCCCCGGCGAGGTCGTCGAGCCCGTGACCGGCCCGCTTGCCCCACATCGCCCCGCGCCAGGCGTCCGCCAGCTCGTCGTCGCTGGCCCCGCCGCGCAGCAGCTCCCGCAGGTCGTGCCCGGACGTCGAGAAGAGGCAGTCGCGCACCTGGCCGTCCGCGGTGAGACGCGTCCGGTCGCACGCACCGCAGAAGGGGCGGGTCACCGAGCCGATGATCCCCAGCGAGCCCGTGCGGACCACCCCGCGGTCGTGCCACACCGCCCGCCACGTCTCCGCGGGGGCGGCTCCACGATCACCGCTGCTCTGCGCCACCAGCTCCAGCTCGTGGCGCTCGAACCCGCCGCGCACCAGGGCGAGGACGTCCTCCACGTCGATCATGGCGTCGCGGTCCCACGCGCCGTGGGGCTCGAGCGGCATCTGCTCGATGAACCGCAGCGCGTACCCCTCGCGCAGCGACCACCGCAGGAGGTCGGCGGCCTCCGCGTCGTTGACCCCCCGCAGCAGCACCGCGTTGACCTTCACCGGGCCGAGGCCCGCGTCGGCCGCCGCCCGCAGCCCCGCCAGGACGTCGGCGTGACGGTCGCGGTGCGTCATGACGGCGAAGCGTGCCGGGTCCAGGGTGTCGAGCGAGACGTTGACGCGGTCCAGGCCCGCGTCGGCGAGGGCCTGGGCGCGCCGGGCGAGCCCGACGCCGTTGGTGGTCATCGAGAGCGAGGCGGGCTCACCCGACGGCCCCCGCAGGGCGGCCGTGGCGGCGACGAGGTCCTCGAGGCCTCGGCGCAGCAGCGGCTCGCCGCCGGTGAACCGCACCTCGGTGACGCCCACGCGCTCCACCCCCACGGCGATGAGGCGCACCAGCTCGGCGTCGTCGAGGATCTCGCTGCGGGGCATCCACTCCAGCCCCTCCTCGGGCATGCAGTACGTGCACCGCAGGTTGCAGCGGTCCGTCAGGGAGACCCGCAGGTCGGTGGCCACGCGCCCGTAGCCGTCGACGAGGGCGTCGGTGGACGGACGGGCCGACGGCAGGGGGCCGCCGGCGACGGCGCGCACCTGCGGGATGCCCAGGTCGATACCCATGCCACCACGGTACGTCGGCGCTCGCCGGCCCCGCCCGGCGGCGGCTCAGCCCTGGAGCGCCTCGAAGCGCCACGTCATGCGCACGACGACGGGAGCGCCGGGAGCGGCGACGCCGGCCAGGCCCAGGGCGGTGGCGTCCGGCGGGGCGCTCTGGGGCTCCACGCACACCGCGGGCTCTCGCTGCGTGAACACCACGCCCCAGGCGGTGTCGGCGGAGACCTCGAGCCGGGCGACGCCGGGCCAGGTGAGCGTGACGGGCCACTCGACGTCGGCGAACACCGTGTCGAGGTCGGCGGTCTCCGGCGGTCCCTCGGGCACCGGTGCCTCCGCGCCGGTGGGGAGGCCGTCGTCGGCCACGAGGGCGGCGCGCGCCCGCAGCCCGAGGTGGACGTCAGCGCCGGCGAGGCGGCGCGGGAACCACGGGTGCACCCCGCACCACGCGGGCATCTCGCCCTCGGCGCAGTGCACCTCCAGCGTGGTCGCCAGCTCCTGACCGGTCAGCTCGTAGCGCAGCACCGCGTGGCCGGGCCACGGCCAGTCCTCGCCCAGGTCGCAGCGAAGCACCGCCGCGGCGCCGCCGTCCTCGCCGCTGCCCTGGACGCTGCCCTGGGCACCGCCGCTCGCGTCCTGGCCCGGGCCCTCGACCACCTCCCACGGCGTGCGCGCGACGGTCCCGTGGATGGCGTTCGGCGCCTTGTTCACGGGCAGCTGGTGGGTCTGCCCCCGCCAGGTGAGCCGTCCGTCGCGCACCCGCCCGGCGAAGGGGGCCATGGGGAAGGCGCCCCAGCCGTGGGGGGAGTCGGTGTAGCGGCCCACCAGCTCCAGCGCCTCACCCTCGCCGCGCGGCAGGAGCAGCGAGGCGATCCGCGCCCCGTGCTCGACGTCGATGGTCACGGTCACGCCGTCAGCGGTCAGCTCCACGGGGCCAGACTGTCAGGTGCGCCGGACGCCGGGGCCACGAGCGGTGCCGGGCCACCGCGACGGCGGCCCGGCTCACCGGCCGAACATGCGCACGGCCCCGGCCTCCGTCTCGGCGTAGGACTGCCCGGCGGTGGCCAGCGCGCGGTTGATCTCCTCGAGGGAGGCCTTCACGCGCTCCTGCGTGCCCCGCCAGTCCGAGACCACGCCCTGGAACGAGCTCGCGGCCTGCCCCTGCCAGGAGCCCTGCAGGTCGAGGAGCAACCGCATCATGCGGTCGACCTCGGAGGTGATGGACCCGACGGACCCGTGGACGGCGGCGGACGCCGAGGCCACCTGCTCGCTGTCGACCTGGAAGCGGCTCATGGGTGCTCTCCTTCGCGCGCCGGCCGGGGCGGGGCGCCCACGGGGGGCCGGCGTCGTGGGGAGACCGTAGGGGCGGGCGCGGGGCGTCAGGGGAAGTTGTCCACAGGGGCCGTGGGCGTCAGGTCGGCGTCGTCCGCGCCGTCGGCCACGGCCGCGTCGTCGTCCTCCTCGAGGTCTGCCCGGCCCTCCAGGGGCAGCGCCACCTCGGCGGTGGCTCCTCCGCCCGGGGTGGGCACCAGCCGCACGGCCCCGCCGTGCGCCCCCACGATGGCGGCGACGATCGCGAGCCCCAGGCCGGAGCCGCCGCCCTGCGTGCGCACCCGGGAGACGTCGGCGCGGTAGAAGCGCTCGAAGACCTTGCGGGCGTCCTCGGGCGCGACGCCCGGGCCGTGGTCCACGACCCGCAGCACCGCCGCGCCGTCGCGGACCCCGGCGCCGATCTCCACCGGGGTGCCCGCGGGCGTGTGCCGCAGGGCGTTGGCCAGCAGGTTCTCCAGCACCTGCCGCAGCCGGGGCTCGTCACCGCTCACCAGCGCCGAGCGCACCGGTGCGCCGTCCTCGGCGCCGACGAGACGCACCGCGCGGCCCGGGGCCAGCGCGCGGGCGTCCTCGCGGGCGTCGGCGGCGAGGACCAGCAGGTCGACCGGGTCGCGGCGCATCGGTCGCTGCTCGTCGAGGCGGGCGAGCAGGAGCAGGTCGTCGACGAGCCCGCCCATGCGCGTGGCCTCGTCCTCGACGCGGCGGAAGGAGCTCGCCACGTCCTCGGGCGTGCTCAGCGCACCGATGCGGTGGAGCTCGGCGAAGCCGCGGACGGCGGCGAGCGGGGTGCGCAGCTCGTGGCTGGCGTCGCCGACGAAGCGCCGCATCCGCTCCTCGGAGGCCTCCCGGGCCGCGAGCGACGTCTCGATGCGGTCCAGCATGGCGTTGATGGCGCGGCCGAGGCGCCCCACCTCCGTGGTGGCGGGGGTGTCGGCGACGCGCGGCGAGGTGTCGCCGTCGCCGTAGGCGCTCGCCACCGCCTCCACCTCGCGCAGCGGGCGGAACGCCCGGCGCACCGCCGCAGCACCCAGCAGCGCGCCCGCCACGGCCACGAGGACCCCCACGACGAGGAACCACGCCGCGACCGCCGAGACGGCCCGGTCCACGGGAGCCAGGGAGCGGGCCACGGTGATCACGGCGGCGGACCCCGTCGTCGTGGACACGGGCACGGCGATGGCGCGCAGCTGGTCGCTGCGAGCCGCGTCGGTGGTGAACGGGTCGCGGCCCAGCTCCTGCGCCCGCTCCAGGCTCACCGGTTCCAGGGCGCTCGTGGTGGGCTGGTTCGGCGGCGTGGGGCTGAGCGTCACGCGCTCACCGGCCGCGTCGTTCAGCTGGACGATGTAGTCGCTCGGCAGGTTGGGGACGCTCGCCGGGTCCCCGGCGGACTGGACGACGGCCCGCAGCACCTGCTGGTTGCCGACCACGCGCCTCAGGTCGTCGTCCACCTGGCTGGTGAGGACCCGCTGCAGGAGCGCCACGGTCACCACCCCGGTGAGGAGCAGCGCCACCACCAGCAGCGACGTGACGATGGCGACGAGGCGGGTGCTCAGCGGCAGCTCGTGCAGCGAGGCGTCCAGGCGCCGGCGCGCGCGGACCGCGGGCGCCGTCAGCGGAGAGGTGGCACCGGAGAGCGCGCCCGCCAGCCGCTCTGCCCGCCCCCTCACGGCCGCCACGTCAGCTCGTCGGGGCCAGCCGGAGCACGTACCCGATGCCGCGACGGGTGTGGATCAGCGGCGTGACCTTCGCCCCGTCGGCGCCGTCGATCGCGTCGACCTTGCGCCGCAGGTAGGAGATGTAGCTCTCCACGATGCCCGCCTCGCCCCCGAAGTCGTAGTTCCACACGTGGTCGAGGATCTGGGCCTTGGAGAGCACCCGGTTGGGGTTGAGCATGAGGTAGCGCAGCAGCTTGAACTCGGTGGGGGACAGCACGACGTCCACCCCGGCGCGCCGCACCTCGTGGGCGTCCTCGTCGAGCTCGAGGTCGGCGAAGACCAGCCGGCCGGCCTTCGGGTCGGCGCCGGCGCCGGTGCGGCGCAGCACCGCGCGGATGCGCGCGACCACCTCCTCGAGGCTGAACGGCTTCGTCACGTAGTCGTCGCCGCCCACCGTGAGGCCGGTCACGCGGTCGGCCACGTCGTCCTTCGCGGTGAGGAAGAGCACGGGCACCTCGCGGCCGCGCTCGCGCAGGCGGCGGGTGACGGCGAAGCCGTCGAGGTCGGGGAGCATGACGTCGAGCACCACGAGGTCCGGGCGCGTGGCCTCCGCCTGGCGCAGCGCCTCGGCGCCGTCGGCCGCGGTGTGGACCTCGAACCCGGCGAAGCGCAGCGAGGTGCTGAGCAGCTCACGGATGTTCGGCTCGTCGTCGACGACCAGCAGTCGCGCCTCGGTGGTGGGGGGCATGGACCGAGGATGCCCAGGATGGCTGGGCGTCCGCTGGGAGCCGCCTGCAGGGTGGCTGTCCATCGCCTCGACCGACCGGCAGCTCGTTGCCGCCGTCAGGCCCCGTCGGTGAGGTCCCGCACCTGCGCGTAGCGGGCGCGGACGGCCTCACCGTCGCCGCTGGCGTCGGCCGGGACGACGGTGGAGCCCGTCTCGCCCCAGACCGGTGGCTCCTCGGCTCCGGAGAGCGCCCAGGCCGCCTGGCGCGCGGCGCCGTCGGCGACGTGCTCACCCGGCGCCGGCACCACCACCTCGTGCCCCAGCACGGTGGCTGCCACGCGCCGTACCGCCGGGGAGCGGGCCGCACCGCCGATCAGCAGGACCCGCCTCACCTGCGTGCCCTGGGCGACCAGGGCGTCGATGCCGTCGGCCATCGAGCACAGCAACCCCTCGACCGCGGCGCGCGCCAGGTGCCCCGGCGTCATCGTCGACAGCGTCATGCCGTGCAGCGCACCGGTGGCGCCCGGCCGGTCCGGGGTGCGCTCGCCCTCGAGGTAGGGCACCAGCACCAGGCCTCCGGCGCCGGGCGCGGTGGCCAGGGCGAGGCGCGAGAGCTCGTCGAGGTCGACGCCCAGCAGCTCGGCCGTGGCGCTGAGCACCCTGGCGGCGTTGAGCGTGCACACCAGCGGGAGCTGGCGCCCGGAGGCGTCGGCGAAGCCGGCGACGATGCCGGACGGGTCGGCCGGCGCCACGTCCGAGACGGCCGAGGCCACCCCGGAGGTCCCCAGCGAGACCACCACGTCGCCGGGCTCGGCGCCGAGCCCGAACGCCGCGGCGGCGTTGTCACCGGTGCCCGGTCCGAGGACGGCTCCGGGAGCCGCGCCCCACGAGGGGTCCACCTGCGCGCAGACCTCGGACGGCCCCGCCACCCGCGGCAGCGCCGGCCGTCGGCCCCGCATCGCCAGCTCGAGGAGGTCGGTGCGGTACCGCCCGGTGCGTGCGGAGAAGTACGCGGTGCCCGAGGCGTCGCCCCGGTCGGTGCACAGCGCGTCCAGGCCGACCGCCCCGGAGCCGGCGCCGGCGAGGCGCCAGGACAGCCAGTCGTGGGGCAGCGCCACCGCGGCCGTCGCGTCGGCGCGCTCGGGCTCCTGGTCGGCCAGCCACCGCAGCTTGGCGCCGGTGAAGGAGGCGAGCGGCACCACGCCGACGGCGTCGACGAAGCGCTGGCGGCCCAGGGCCTCGTCACCCTCGCCGACGTCGGCGACGAGGTCGGCGGCGGCGCGCGCGCTGCGCGTGTCGTTCCACAGCAGCGCGTCCCGGACCACCTCGCCCCCGGCGTCGAGCGCGACCATCCCGTGCTGCTGGCCGCCGACGGAGAGCGCCTGGACGCCGCGCAGGCCCCCGGCGTCGTCGATCGCGGCGCGCAGGGCCTCCTCCCAGCGGCCCGGGTGGACCTCGGTGCCGTCCGGGTGGGGCGAGCGCCCCTCGCGCACGAGCTCCCCGGTGGCCGCGTCGCGGACGACGACCTTGCAGGCCTGGGTCGAGGAGTCGACCCCGGCGACGTGGACGCCTGAGGGCGGGCTCACGGCTCCCTGACCCCGAGCTGGACGCTCACGTCCTGCTCCTCACCGGCTCGGACCACCGTCAGCGTCATCTGGTCGCCGGGGGCGTGCTCGCGGACGATCGCGACGAGGGAGTCCGGCCCGGGCGTCGGCACGTCGTCGGCCGCGACGACCTCGTCGCCCTCCACGAGGCCGGCCTCCGCCGCCGCGCTGTCGGGGACGACGCCCGTCACGGTGGCGGACTGGCGGGTGGCCTCCTCCGTGGTGGCGGTGCCGGGCCCCTGGCCCAGGCTCACGCCGAGCTGGGCGTGGGTGGCCACGCCGTCGGCGACGAGCTCGGTGGACACGCGCTTGGCCTCGTCGGCGGGGATCGCGAACCCGAGACCCACCGACCCGGCCTGCGCGCCCGTGGAGGGGCTGGCGATCGAGGAGTTGATGCCGATGACCCGACCGGTGGCGTCCACGAGCGGCCCGCCGGAGTTGCCGGGGTTGATCGCCGCGTCGGTCTGCAGCGCGTTGGTCACGACGGGGTCGCCACCGCCCTGCCCGCCGAAGGGGCTCTGCTGGGGCTGCTGGCCCGCGGCCGGCGTGACCACCGGGCGGTTGAGGGCGGAGATGATGCCGGTGGTCACGGTGTCGGAGAGCCCGAGCGGGTTGCCGACGGCCATGACCTGCTGGCCGACCTGCACCTCGGAGGAGCGGCCGAAGACGGCGGGGGTGAGGTCGTCCGGCGGGTCCTGGACCTGGAGCACCGCGAGGTCGGTGCTGGGGTCGGTGCCGACGATGTCCGCGCCGTAGAGCCGCCCGTCGGCGAGCGTCACCTGGATCTGCGCGTCGGGGCCCGCGGCGGTGGCGACGTGGTTGTTGGTGAGCACGTGGCCCAGCTTGTCGATGAGCACCCCGGTCCCCTCGCCGCCGCCCTGCTGGCCGGCGACGCGGATCGTGGCCACGGAGGGCTTGACGCGCTTGGCCAGGGTGTTCCAGTTGACCGCCTCGGTGAGGGGGACGGACTGCGCCGGGTCGGCGTCCTCCGAGGGCTCGCTGCTGCTCGCCGTGGTCTCCGGGGCCGCGGGAGGCTCGGGCCGCGTGGCGATGCCGACAGCGGTGGCCAGCCCGGCGGCGAGCAGGGCGGCGACGAGCGCGACGGCGACGACGCCGGCCCACCCCGGACCGGGACGACGCTGGCGGGCGCTCTCGGGGGGCCGCGCCGAACCGCTCGACCCCGGCTCCTGCTCGGCCGGGCTGCCGACCCAGCCCGCGCCCGGGGGCGGTGCCCAGCCGCCGCCCTGGCCCGGGGCGCCGGCAGCGCCCTCCTGGGGCGCGGCGGACGGCGGGGCGTGCGGCGACTCCCCCGGACGGGATCCCGTCCCGCGTGGCTCTCCTGCGGCGGCGTCGCGCGAGCCGGGCGTGTCCGGTGTCGTCATGGGCTCGAGGGTGCGCGATGGCGCTGGGCGGCAGGTGGGTCGTCGCTGGGAGCCCGCTGAGAGCCGAGGATCATGTCTCGGCGATCCCTGCGGGCAGGTCGCCCGCGTCCACGATCCGGTAGGCGTACCCCTGCTCGGCGAGGAAGCGCTGGCGGTGGGCGGCGAACTCCTGGTCGGCGGTGTCGCGGGCCACCACGGTGTAGAAGCGCGCCGTCCTGCCGTCGGCCTTGGGCCGCAGGACCCGGCCGAGGCGCTGGGCCTCCTCCTGGCGGGAGCCGAACGAGCCCGAGACCTGGATCGCCACCGAGGCCTCCGGGAGGTCGACCGAGAAGTTCGCGACCTTCGAGACCACGAGCACGCCCAGCTCGCCGGCGCGGAAGGCGGCGAACAGCCGCTGGCGCTCGGCCACGGTGGTCGCACCGGTGATGACGGGCGCGTCCAGGCGGTTCCCGAGGTCCTCCAGCTGGTCCAGGTACTGGCCGATCACGAGCACCTGCTGGTCGGTGTGCTGCTCCACGAGCCCTTCGACGACGCGGGACTTGCTCTCCGACGTGGAGCACAGCCGGTAGCGCTCCTCCGGCTCGGCGGTGGCGTAGGCCATCCGTTCGGCGTCCGGGAGCGTGACGCGGACCTCGACGCAGTCCGCCGGCGCGATCCAGCCCTGCGCCTCGATGTCCCGCCACGGCGCGTCGTAGCGCTTGGGGCCGATGAGGGAGAACACCTCGCCCTCGCGCCCGTCCTCGCGCACCAGCGTCGCGGTCAGACCCAGGCGGCGGCGGGCCTGCAGGTCGGCGGTCATCCGGAAGATCGGTGCGGGCAGCAGGTGCACCTCGTCGTAGACGATGAGCCCCCAGTCCCTCGCGTCGAAGAGCTCCAGGTGCGGGTAGACGCCCTTGCGCTTCGTCGTCACCACCTGGTAGGTGGCGATGGTGACCGGGCGGACCTCCTTGCGCGACCCGGAGTACTCCCCGATCTCGTCCTCCGTCAGCGACGTGCGGGCCAGCAGCTCCTCGCGCCACTGCCGGGCCGCCACGGTGTTGGTGACGAGGATCAGCGTGGTCGCCGACGCCCGCGCCATCGCCGCGGCGCCGACGACGGTCTTGCCGGCCCCGCACGGCAGCACGACGACGCCGGACCCGCCGTCCCAGAACCCGTCGACGGCCTGCTGCTGGTAGGGCCGCACGGACCAGCCCGACTCGGCCAGCGCGATGGGGTGGGCCTCGCCGTCGACGTAGCCCGCGAGGTCCTCGGCCGGCCAGCCGAGCTTGAGCAGCGCCTGCTTGAGGTGCCCGCGCTCGGAGGCGTGCACCACGACGGTGTCCGGGCCCAGGCGAGCGCCCAGCAGCGGCGCGACCTTCTTGCTGCGCACCACCTCCTCGAGGACGGCGGCGTCCAGGCTGCGCAGCACCAGGCCGTGCGCGGGGTCCTTGATCAGCTGGAGGCGCCCGTAGCGGTCCATCGTCTCGGCCACGTCGACGAGCAGGCCGTGCGGCACGGGGTAGCGCGAGTGCTCCAGGAGGGCGTCGACGACGGCCTCGGCGTCGTGCCCCGCGGCGCGCGCGTTCCACAGCCCCAGCGGGGTGATCCGGTAGGTGTGGACGTGCTCGGGGGAGCGCTCGAGCTCGGCGAAGGGGGCGATGGCCTTGCGGGCCGCCGCGGAGGACGGGTGGTCGACCTCCAGCAGGAGCGACTTGTCGCTCTGGACGATCAGGGGGCCGTCGCTCACCGCGCTGCCAGCAGGGAGGCGGTGAAGGCGATGGTGCCCGGGTCGTAGCCGCTCTCGGCGAAGGTGCCGGCGTTGGCCAGCCAGACGAGCACGCCGATCCCGAGCGCGATCAGCGCCACCGTGAGGACCGCGAGCACCGCGTAGACGATCCAGCCGATCTTCGTCAGGCGCCGCGAGGCCGCGACGTCGTCGCGCTGCGCCATCGCGACGACGGCCAGGACCACGGGCGCGGCCCACACCAGCCCGAGCCCGGTCCACACGAAGGCCAGCAGGCCCAGGCCGCTGAGGATGAGCAGCACGACCGCCGAGGTGGGCGTCGGCGACCCCTCCTCCGGCGCGTAGCGCTGCGGCGGCGGGCCGCCGGTGTAGGGGCCGCCTGCCCAGGGGCCGTCCGTGGCGGGCGGCTCCGAGGACGGTGCGTCGCGGTGGGGGGTGCCCGTGTAGGGCGCCTGCGTGCCTGCCGACGACGACGCGCCCGCCGTCTCCCACCGGTCGTCGGGGCGGTCGTGCGGGATCTGGCTCACGGGTCTCTCCTGTGGGGGTCGGCGTGCGCTGAGCACGACTGACCAGCGTAGCGGCGATCCCGCCGGGGCCCCGCCCGCTACAGATCGACGGCCGCGCTGCCGATGCCCGGGGGGTGAGGGACAGCGCGCAGCCACGCCCGCGGGCGGCCCGGGCCGTCGGCGGGCCGGGCCTGTGGGCCCTCACCCTCGTCGTCGTCCTCGGCGTCGTGGCCTTCGACGTCGCGACGATCGCCGCCCCGCGCGCAGAGGCCAGCGACCTCTGGGACACCTGGGTCTACGGGCTGGTGATGACCGGGGCCGCGGCCATCGCGCTCGGCCGAGCCGCCACCGTGCGTCAGGAGCGGGCCCTGTGGGCCACCCTCGGGGGCGCCATCGCCATCTTCGCGGCGGGCGACTGGCTGTACATCTTCCACGTCCAGCACCTGGACCCCGAGCCCTACCCCTCGCTCGCCGACGCCTGGTGGATCGCCTTCTACGTCGCCGCGGCGCTCGCGGTGGTGGGGCTGGTCCGCGCCGAGCTCTCGTCCGTCCCGTCCAGCGTCTGGCTGGACGGTCTGGTCGCCGGGCTGGGCGCGGCCACGCTGGCGGCGGCGCTCTCGTTCGACACCATCGCGCGGGCCAGCTCGGGGGAGGAGGTCCTGGAGACGGTCGTCAGCCTGGCCTACCCCGTCGCCGACCTCGTCCTGCTGGGCGTCGCCACGGCCGCCATGGCGGTGCAGCGCTGGCGCGTCGGCGCCCGCTGGCTCCTGCTCGGCGCCGGGCTGGTGGCCTTCGGCGGCGGCGACACCGCCTACGTGTACGCCGCGGCGACCGGCGAGTACGTCGCGGGCAGCGTGCTCGACGTCTCGTGGCCCACCGGAGCCGTGCTGATGGCGCTCTCCTCGTTGACCCCGCCGCCGCGGCGCATGAGCTCTCGCCGCGAGACGACGGCCGTGCTCGTGATCCCGGTCGTCCTCGCCACCCTCGCCCTGGTGCTGCTCGTGGTCCAGCAGCCGCTGGGGATCACCGGGCTGTCGCTCGTGCTCGCCGGCCTCACCGTGCTCGCGGCGCTGGCCCGCATCGCCATCACCGTCAACGAGGTCAGCGCCCTGGCTACCACCCGCGCCCAGGCCAGCACCGACGAGCTCACCGGTCTGGCGAACCGGCGCCTGTTCTTCGAGGTGCTGACCCGCGTGACCTCGCGCCGCTCCGCGCACGTGGCGGTCGTGATGGTCGACCTCGACCGCTTCAAGGAGGTCAACGACTCCCTCGGTCACGACGCGGGCGACGTGCTGCTGCGCGCGGTGGCCGACCGGCTGCGGGAGGCGCTGGGCGAGCGCGCCCTCGTGGCCCGGCTCGGCGGGGACGAGTTCGCGGTGATCCTCGAGGCCGGCGGCGGGGGCCCCGAGGTGGCCGAGCGGGTCCGCGCCGCGCTGCGGGAGGTCTGCGAGCCGGTCAGCGTCGGCGAGCTGCGCCTGCGGCCCTCGGCCAGCGCCGGGGTCGCCCTGTCCAGCGGCAGGCTCCACGACGTGGACACGCTCATGAGGAGCGCCGACTCCGCGCTGTACCGCGCCAAGCGTGACCGCGGCAGCGTCGAGCTCGCGAACGCCGGCGACGAGGCGGGGCGCGACGGCGAGCAGCGTCTCCTCCACGACCTGCGCGAGAGCCTGCACGACGGCTCGATGGTGGTGCACGTGCAGCCGCAGGTGGACCTGCGCAGCGCCGAGGTCACCACCGTGGAGGCCGTGGCCCGCTTCGTGCACCGCCAGGACGGCGTGATGGGGCCGGAGGCCTTCGTCCCCGCCGCGGAGCAGGCGGGCCTCATGCCGGCGCTGACCCGCCACGTGCTGGGCGAGGCGCTGGCGGCCCGTGCTCGCTGGTCGCGCGGCGGACGGGAGCTGCGCGTCAGCGTCAACCTGTCAGCGGCGGACCTCATGGACGAGGGGCTCGTCGACGTGGTCGCCGCCGCCGTGCGGCGCCACCGCACGCCGCCCGGGGGGCTGGAGCTGGAGGTCGACGAGCGCTCGGTGGCCGTGGACCTCGGCCATGCCGCGCGCGTGCTCGGCGGGCTTCGCGCGGTCGGCGTGTCGGTCGCGCTGGACGGTTTCGACGTGGAGCGGTCCTCGCTGGGGCCGCTCAACGTGCTGCCCCTGGACACGGTCAAGCTGGTCGGGGCGCTCACGGGCGGCGCCGGACGCGACGTGCGCCCGCGCGAGACGGTGCGCTCGGTGGTCGCCGTGGCGCGCTCGATCGGGCTGCGGGTGGTCGCGGTGGGCGTGTGCGACGCGGCGACCGAGGGCTACCTGAGGGACGTCGGGTGCGACGCCGTCCAGGGCCCCCTGCACGCCGAGGCCATGCCGAGCGACGACGTCGTGGCGTGGCTGGGCCGTGCGCCGCGCCTCACCGAGGCGGCCGCGGAGCCGGTGCGCGGCTGAGGCCGCTGCGTCGCTGCGTCGCCGAGTCGCTCCGCCCGCGGACGACCGCCGTGGCCTACGACGGCCGTGACGGTGCCACGGCGACGACCCGGTGGACGGACACCCGCGAGACCGCCCCGGAGGCCACGTCGACGACCACGACGGACCCGGCCTCCACCCGCAGCGGCTGGACGCGGCTCGTGCGCCGCCGCCCGGCGTGGTCGGTGACGGTCAGGCGCACCGGCCGGCGGGCCGCCGCCGCCTCGCGCAGCACCGCGAGCGCCTCCACCGGGCTGGGCCCCTGCGGCTCCTGCGCGGTGGCCTCCGAGCCCCCGTCCTCCCTCGAGCCCCCGTCCTCCCTCGAGCCCCTGTCCTCCCTCGCGCTCCCGACCGCCGTCCCCGAACCGGCGCGCCGCAGGGCGCTCACCAGCGCCCGGGCGGCCTCCTCGGTGACCCGCGGCGGCTGCCCGGTCACCGGCCGCGGCGGGGGCTGCTCCGGCGAGCGCCGACGCTCGGGGGCGTGGAGCACCAGCTCCGCGTCGTCGCCCTCCACGGCGGGCGCCAGCCCCATCGAGCGCAGCGCGATGAGCACCTGGCCGGGGTCGGCCTGCGCGACCGCCACGGTCGGTGCCAGCGAGCGCAGGCGCAGCGATCCCGCCCGGGGGTCGGCCAGCACCTCGGCCAGGGACGCGGCGTCGTCGCTGCGCAGGTACGCCCCCGCCGCGCCCACGCGCACCCGCCCGTGGCGGCGAGCCGCGTCGGCCACGAGGTACTCCAGCGACTGCGGCACCGGCGTGGCCGAGCGCCCGGCGAGGAAGGCCAGCACGTCGTCGGCCGTCCTGCCCGCGTCCATCGCCCGCCGCAGGGACGCGGGGGAGAAGCGGTAGACCGTGGCCCCACCCCGGCTGTCGACGTCGGCCATGAGCGCCATGGCCTCGGCGAGGTCGGGCACCAGCGGCCCCGGCGCCACGGCCGTGAGGTCGGCCTGCAGCAGCACCTCGGTGACCGGTGGCGGGATGCCGGCCTCGACCGCCGCCGCTGCCGCGCTGCGGCGCTCGTCGTCAGTGCCGCTCCCGCCGCCGCTCCCGCCGACCAGCGCGCGGCCGGCCGAGGTCAACGCCCCGAGCGCGGTGACCCCCAGCTGCTCGGCCTCGGCGGCGCCCCAGGCCACCAGCCGTCCTCCCGACGCCGCGCCGCGCCGCGGCAGCAGCCACTCCACGCGCTCGGTCAGGGAGGCGAGCGTCGCCGACGTGCCGGGCGCCAGCGCCGACAGCTCGCCGAGGACGGCCGCGCGCACGTCGGGCGCCGCGGTGCGGTCCAGCCCGTCCGACAGGGCCGTGCGCGCGCCGCCGCGCTCGTCGCGCGTGCCGACGAGCGCGCTCACCCGCGAGGTCGCCAGCCACGCCTGCGCCAGGTGGGCCCACCGCTGCCCGGTGTCCCCGGCCGACCAGTCGTCGTACCCTGGGGTGGGTGCCCACGACGGGTCGGCCTCGCCGTCGTCGGCGAGCAGGCCGGCGACCCGGGACAGCTCGACGAGCAGCGCGGCCTGACCCTCCGTGACGTCGAGCCGCACGGCGAGGCGCTTCAGCTCGCGCACGCCGAGCCCACCGGCGCGCAGCACCGCCGGCGGCGCCGCCTCGAAGGCCCTCAGGAGCTCGTGGACCAGGCGCACCACCTCGGCGCCGGCGCCGGCGCCCTGGGCGTCGACGCGCGCGGGGTCGCGCTCGGTCACGTCGAGGCCGGGCGGCGTCAGCGAGAGGCGCTCGCGCACGCGGCCGCCGCGCAGGGCGAGGGCGACCTCGCGCGGGAGGACGACGGCGGAGGCCCCGGCGGGGGCGAGCAGCCCGCGCGCCAGCGCCCACTCCACGGGCGTCGAGGCGTCGGCGGCGCGCACCTGGCGGTCGGCGGTCTCCACGGCGCCGAGCGGCGGGCCGGCGGCGAGACGCTCCAGCAGCTGGCGGACGCCGTCGGGCGCGCCGCCGAGCACCGACCCCAGGCGCTCGCGGTCACCGACCAGCTCCGCGACCGCTCGCAGCCCCGTGACCGGGTCCCCGGCAGGGGGGAGCCCCAGGTCCTCGACCAGGTCCGCCACCCGCGAGGGGGAGCGTGCGCCGAGCGCGTCCACCAGCGGCGGGCCGAGGCCCGCGGGCGCCGGCCCCAGCACCTCGACGGCGGCGCGCAGCGGGGTGATCGCGGCGCGCGGCCCCCACACGAGGGCGAGCGCGGTGAGGCGCTCCAGCAGGGGGTCGACGTCCGCCGGCTCGGAGCCGCAGGCGCTGGCGACCCGCTCCGCCGGGACGGCGCCCTCCTGCGTCCACACCGCCGCGAGCACCTCGAGGACCTGGAGCTCGGGGACGCGCAGCCGGTCCATCGCCCGCGCCGCGGAGACGCGCGTGGACGCGCGGGCGGCCAGGGCGGTGACGTCCAGGGGCACGGGCGTGGCGAGCTCGGGACGGGCGAGCAGCAGCGCGACGACGTCGTCGTCGCTGCGCGCCCGGAGGTCGTCGGCCAGGCTGCGGGGGAGCCCCGGTGCGGGTGGAGCGGGGCGTGGAGGCATCCGCTCCACGATAGTGGCGCGGGAGCGGTCCCAGGGCCCCCCGGGCCGCGCCGGTACCGTCCACGGGCGTGACCTCCGCCTCGCCCCGCCCGGACCTGCTCGTCGGTTTCGACCTCGACCTGACGCTGGTCGACTCCCGCCAGCGCATCGGCACCTGCCTCGCCGCGGCGCTGGCCAGCCACGGCGTGGAGCTGAGCGCGGAGCAGGCCGCCTCGACGATCGGCCTGCCCCTGTCCGACGGCCTGGAGATCCTCGCCCCGGGGCTGCCGGCGGGTGCCCGCGAGGAGGTCGTCGCGGAGTACCGGCAGCGGCACGACGCCCCGGGCGCTCCGCCGATGACGGCGCTGCCCTTCTCCGCGGACGCGCTGCGCGCGGTCCGGGCGGCCGGCGGGCGCACCGCGGTGGTCAGCGCGAAGCTCGAGCCGGTGCTGCGCGCGGCGCTGGCCGAGACCGGCCTGGACGCGCTGGTGGACGTGGTGGTCGGCGGCAGGTTCGGCGCCGGCAAGGGCGAGGTGCTGCGGGAGATCGGGGCGAGCGGCTACGTCGGCGACCACCCCGGCGACGTCGTCGCCGCCTCGACCGCGGGCGTCGAGGGTCTGGCGGTGCTCACGGGCGGCTCCACCGAGGGGGAGCTGCGGGGCGCCGGGGCCCGCGAGGTCGTGGCCGACCTCAGCGGGTTCGACGCGTGGTTGGAGCGGCACGTCGCCCGGCTCGCCGCCTGAGCCACCCGTCTCGCGAGCAGGGCCGAGCAGGGCGGGTCGGGGCCTGGCGGAGGGGCTCAGTCGGTGACGCGGCTGGGCGGGGCGTTGTGGACGAGGTCCGTGTACTCCGGGTGCTTGCTGATCCAGGCGTGGATGAACGGGCACAGCGGCATCACGCTGAGCCCGCGCCGGCGGGCGTCGTCGAGGCCCGTGCGGGCGAGCGAGGAGCCGACGCCGCGGCCCTCGTAGGACGGGTCGACCTCGGTGTGGGAGAAGACGATCATCTCGCCGGTGAGGATGTAGGAGGCGAAGCCGGCGAGGGTCTCGCCGTCGTGCGCCTCGTAGCGGTGCTGCTCGGGGTTGTCGGTCAGGTCCAGGTCCATGAGCGTGCTCCTCGGGTCGGGGTGTCTCGTGCGCGGTGCGGGTCGAGGTGGCCGGCGGCGGTGCGCCGCTGTCCGGAATAGTTGAGCGGTGAACTAGTTTTACGAGTGATGCTACTCCGCACCGATCATCGGCCCCTCGCTGGCCAGAGTGCTCCCCCACCAGGACGAAGGAGAGGTTGACCGAGGATGAACGGTCTGCAGGCAGCAGCAGGAACGGTCGCTCGCGTGTGGGTGGGGGGCACGCTGTTCGCCCACGGGGCCCAGAAGCTCTTCGCGTGGTTCGGCGGCGCGGGGCTCGAGGGCACCGGGACGTTCCTCCACGGCGCGGGCTACCGGCCCGGGCGCCCCCACGCGCTCGCGGCGGGGCTCTCCGAGGCCGGTGGCGGCGCGCTGCTGGCGGCCGGGCTGGCGACGCCGGCGGCCGGTGCGGCGCTGGCCGCGGACGCACCGGCCGCCCCCGACGCTGGCGCCTGAGCCCCTCGCCGCCACTCGCCGCCCGGGCGGCCGCCGCACGTCCCCGGACCTGTCCCCCGAACCCCTCACCCACGACCCAGGAGCCCCACCGTGCAGATCGGCATCTTCGGCGTCAGCGACCTCCACCCCGACGCCCACACCGGCGTCGTCCCCACCGACTCCGAGCGGATCCGTGGTCTCGTGACCATCGCCCGCCACGCGGAGGACGCCGGCCTGGACGTCTTCGCCGTCGGCGAGCACCACGAGCCGCCGTTCGTGGCCTCGGCGGTGACGACCCTGCTGTCCCACATCGCCGCGCTGACCGAGCGGCTCACCGTCTCGACGTCCATCGCCCACATCACCACCAACGACCCGGTGAGGATCGCCGAGGACTACGCGATGCTCTCCCACCTGGCGGGCGGTCGCTCGGACCTGATGCTGGGACGCGGCAACACCCTGGGCACCTACGAGGCGTTCGGTCGTGACCCGCGCGAGGCGGTGGGGCTGACGGTGGAGAACTACCAGCTGCTGCGCCGGCTGTGGGACGAGGACGCCGTCGACTGGGAGGGGAAGTTCCGGACCCCGCTGAGCGGCTTCACCTCCATCCCCCGGCCGCTGGACGGCGTCCCGCCGTTCGTCTGGCACGGCTCGATCCGCACCCCGGAGGTCGCCGAGATCGCCGCGTGGTTCGGCGACGGGTACTTCGCCAACAACATCTTCTGGCCCGCCGAGCACTACCAGCGCCTCATCGGGCTGTACCGCGAGCGCTACGCCCACCACGGGCACGGCGCGCCCGAGCAGGCGATCGTCGGCCTCGGCGGGCACGTGTTCATGCGGCCGAACAGCCAGGACGCGGTCAAGGAGTTCCGGCCCTACTTCGACCGGGCACCGGTCTACGGAGGCGGGCCGTCCCTGGAGGAGTTCGCCGCGCAGACCCCGCTGACCGTCGGCTCTCCCGCGGAGGTGGTGGACAAGACCCTCACGTTCACGGAGCTGTTCGGCCACTACCAGCGCCAGCTGTTCCTCATCGACCACGCCGGCCTGCCGCTGAAGACGGTGCTGGAGCAGATCGACATGCTGGGCGAGCACGTCGCGCCGGCGCTGCGCGCCGAGATGGACTCCCGCCGTCCCGCCCACGTGCCCACCGACCCGCCGACCCACGCCAGCCGGCTCGCCGCGCGCGACGCCGCGGCGTGACGGGCGCGCCGACGGCACCGACGATCACCGCATCTCTGACCGAAGGAGGGAACCCCTGACGAACGACCCACGGCCGGCGCTGGTGCTCGGGGCGACGGGCGGGCAGGGCGGCGCGGTCGTCGACGCCCTGCTGGCCCGGGAGGTCCCCGTGCGGGGCCTCGTCCGTGACCCGGCCTCCTCCTCGGCCCGCCGGCTCGCCGCCCGCGGGGTCGAGGTGGTCCCCGGCTCCCTGACCGACCGCGACTCCCTCGCCGCGGCGATGCGCGGGGCCAGCGGCGTCTTCGCCCTCACCACGCCGTTCGAGCGGGGGCCGGGCACCGAGGTGGAGCAGAGCCGGGCGATCCTGGGTGCCGCGCACGACGCGGAGGCGCCGCACCTGGTGTTCAGCTCCGTCGCCGGCGCGATGCAGGACAGCGGGGTGCCGCACTTCGAGAGCAAGGCGGTCGTCGAGCGGGAGATCGAGGCCGGGGACGTGCCGTTCACGGTCCTGGGCCCCACCTCCTTCTTCGACAACGCCCTCGGCGGCGAGGACCAGGTCCGCGACGGGGTCCTGGAGCTCCCGCTGCCCGCGGACCGTCCGCTGCAGCAGCTCGCCCGCGCGGACCTGGGACGGTTCGCGGCCGCTGTGCTGGCCGCGCCCGAGTCGTTCACCGGTCAGCGCGTGGAGCTGGCGAGCGACGAGCCGTCGGCGGCGCGGATGGCCAGCGCGCTGGGTTCGGCGCTCGGCCGCAGCGTGCGCCACGAGGAGGTGCCGCTCGGGTCGGTCGCGAGCCGCGACATGCACGCGATGTGGACGTTCCTGCGCGAGCAGGGCTACCGCGTCGACAGCCCCGCCCTGCACTCGCGCCACCCCGAGGTGGGCTGGACGACCTTCGGCCAGTGGGCCGACCAGGCCGTGGGAGCCTCGTCGTGACCGCACCGACCAGGGGAGAGACGTCATGACCGCACCGACACAGCACGCGTGGCCGAGCCTGCGGGTGGACGACTGGACCGCCACCCGCGAGACCCTGCACATGTGGACCCAGATCGTCGGGAAGATCCGGCTGGCGCACGCGCCGCTGGTCAACCACTGGTGGCAGGTGACCCTCTACGTCAGCCCCCGAGGGCTGACGACGTCGACGATCCCCTACGGCACGCGGGTCTTCGACATCGAGCTCGACCTCATCGACCACCGGCTGCGCGTGCGCACCGACGACGGGGCGGTGCGCACGGTCGCCCTGGAGAGCAAGCCGGTCGCGACGTTCTACGCCGAGCTCATGAGCGCGCTGGGCGACCTGGGCCTCGAGACGCAGATCCAGGCGACCCCCAACGAGGTCGACCCGGCGATCCCGTTCGCGCAGGACCACCAGCACTCCACCTACGACCCCGAGGCAGCCCACCTGTTCTGGCGCCAGCTGGTCCAGGCCGACCGCGTGATCCAGCAGTTCCGCTCCCACTTCCTCGGCAAGGTCAGCCCCGTCCACTTCTTCTGGGGGTCCTTGGACCTCGCCTGCACCCGGTTCTCCGGGCGCACCGCGCCGACGCACCCCGGGGGAGCCCCGAACTGCGGGGACTGGGTGATGGAGGAGGGCTACTCCCACGAGCTGAGCAGCTGCGGCTTCTGGGCCGGGGGCGGCGACGAGGGCGCGTTCTACTCCTACGCGTACCCGGGGCCGGACGGTTTCGCCGAGCACCCCGTCGGCCCCGCCGACGCCTTCTTCAGCGAGGAGCTCGGCCAGTTCCTGCTGCCGTACGAGGCGGTGCGCACCGCGCGCGACCCCGACCAGGCGCTGCTGGAGTTCCTGCAGACCACCTACGAGGCCGCCGCCGAGCTCGGCAGCTGGGACAGGGCCGCCCTCGAGGACGACCCGACCCGGTGGGACCACAAGGCCTGACCGGCCGGCGTCAGCGCTCCGGCGAGGTCGACCACAGCGCCCAGGCCACCAGCAGGGGCTGGAAGAACAGGCGGACCAGGCGCTTCCGGTCCGTGTCCAGCCCGGGCATGGTGCGCTTCTTGAGGTACTGCTCGACGTTGCCGGGGAAGATCGCCGTGAAGAACAGCGCCAGGATCCCCCCGACCCGGCGACGCTCCTTCGGCAGGACGACCAGCGCGGCGCCCAGCATGATCTCGACCGCGCCGGACGCGACCACCACCGAGTCCTTGTCCAGCCCGCTGACCGAGGTCCAGTCGGGCACCTGCGCCTGGAACGGCTCCCTGGCCCAGAGCAGGTGGCTCGTCCCCGCGAACATCATCGCCAGACCCAGCAGCCACCGCGCGATCGTCTTCATCCGACCAGCCTAAGGTGCGCACATGACGTCGCTCCCGATCGGCGACCACGCCCTGCTCTCGGACCGTCACGGCGCCGCCCTGGTCACCACGGAGGGTTCCGTCGACTGGCTGTGCCTGCCCCGCTTCGACAGTCCCGCGACCTTCGCGCGCCTGCTCGACGACGACGCCGGGCACTGGTCGGTCCGACCGGACGGTAACTTCTCCGCCGAGCGCCGGTACGTCGGTGCCAGCATGGTGCTGCTCACCACCTTCCACACCCCGACCGGCACCCTGGAGCTGCGCGACGCCCTGGTCTTCGGCGACGCCTCGGGACCCCACACGCTCGGCGAGCACGCCCCCCACGTCCTGGCGCGCACCGTGACGTGCACCAGCGGTCGCGTGAGCGTCACCGCGTCGCTGCGGCCCCGCCCGGAGTACGGGCTGGTCACCCCGGCCATGACGCGGGTCGACGGCGGGGTCGTGGCCACCGGCGGGGCGGCCAGGCTCACCGTCTCGGCCACCGTCGACCTCGACGTGGAGCCGGGCGCGTGCCACGCCCGCTTCGACGTCGAGGCCGGCGAGCGCGTCTGCTTCGCCCTGGAGCACTCCGTGCTCGGTGCTCCCGAGCCGGCGACGCGCTCGGGAGCGGCGATCGCCGCAGCGCTCGAGCAGACCGTGTCCTCGTGGCGCGAGTGGTCCGGGATGCACCAGGCCTACCAGGGCCCGTGGTCCGACCTCGTCCACCACTCGGGGCGGGTCCTGCAGGCGCTGAGCTACCAGCCCACCGGGGCGATCATCGCCGCGGCCACCACGTCCCTGCCCGAGCAGGTCGGCGGCGAGCGGAACTGGGACTACCGCTACGCCTGGGTCCGTGACTCGAGCATGACGCTGCGGGCGCTGTGGGTCGCCGCCTGCCCGGACGAGGCCCACGAGTTCTTCACGTTCATGGCCAGCGCCTCGGCGGGCTCGGTGCTCGACCGTCCGCTGCAGATCATGTTCGGGATCGGCGGCGAGCGCGACCTCTCCGAGCGCACCCTGAGCCACCTCGACGGGTGGCGGGGGAGCACCCCGGTGCGGGTGGGCAACGGCGCGTGGGACCAGCCGCAGCTCGACGTCTACGGCGAGCTCCTGGACGCCGCCTCCCAGCTCCGCGACCAGCTGGGGACCCCCAGCGCCTTCACCCGCGACTTCCTCGTCGCGCTCGCCGACGCGGCTGCGGCGCGCTGGCAGGACCCCGACAACGGCATCTGGGAGATCCGTGGGGAGCCGCGGCACTTCGTGCACTCGAAGGTCATGTGCTGGGTGGCCCTGGACCGGGCGATCGGGCTGGCGGACCTGCTGGGCGCGCAGGACCGCGTCGACGGCTGGCGGTCGACCGCGCAGGAGATCCGCGCCGAGGTCGAGAGCCGAGGGTGGGACGCCGACGCCGGGGCGTTCACCCAGTCCTTCGACGCCCCGGACCTCGACGCCACCGCGCTCCTGCTGCCTGTCCTGGGGTTCCTGCCCGCCGACGACCTGCGGGTGCTCTCCTCGATCGACGCGGTGCGCGACCAGCTCACCGACCCGCGAGGTCTGGTCCACCGATACCGGGCCGGCTCGGGCGTGGACGGGCTCGAGGGCCAGGAGGGCACCTTCCTGCTGTGCACCTTCTGGCTCGCGCAGGCCCTCGCGCTGGCAGGGAGGGTCGAGGAGGCCACCGAGGTCTTCGAGCGCGCCGCGGGCTACGTCACCGACGTCGGCCTGCTGGCCGAGGAGGTCGACTCGGCCACCGGGGAGCTGCTCGGCAACTTCCCCCAGGCGTTCAGCCACGTCGGCCTGGTCAACGCGGCCTGGGCCATCGACCAGGCCTCCCTCTCCTCCAAGGCCTGAGAGGCGGGGTCGCCCCCGGGTCCGACGCGGTCGCGTCCCGACCGGGACCGGGCTTCAGGCCGACGGCTCCTGCGAGCCGGCGGCCTGCCAGTCGCGGACCACCGTGCGGATCAGCTCGTCGTCGGCCGCCGCCAGCGGCTCGACCCCCGTCGCCATCCGTGCGGACGGCAGGAGGTCCAGGGCCACCATGGCGGCCTTGAAGGCACCGACACCGCGAGCGTCGGCGGAGCGGCTGGTCGCGGCGAACACGATGTCGAAGAGGTTCACCAGGCGCTGCTGCTCGGCGACCGCGCGGTCCCAGTCGCCGGCGACCGCCGCGTCGTAGAGCCGCACGTACCCGGCGGCGTCCACGTTGCCGAGCCCGGGGACGATCCCGTCGGCGCCGACGAGGAGCATCGCGTCGCAGAGGATCTCGTGGCCGGTGAGCAGCGCCAGCGGGTTGCCGGCCAGGCGGTTGCCGCGCACGAGGCGCCGGAACCCGATGTCGTCGCCGGAGGAGTCCTTCACCCCCACCAGCACCCCCTCCTGGCCCAGCTGCAGGAGCACCTCCAGGGGCGGGCGGGCGTGCGAGCGCACCGGCACGTCGTAGGCGACGAGCGGCAGGTCCACCGCGGCGTGGATGGCACGGAAGTGCCCGGCGATCTCCTCGGAGTCGTTGATGGCGTAGATCGGCGTGGTGGCGACGATGCCGTCGGCGCCGGCGTCGCGGGCCTGGCGCGCCTGCTCGACCACGCGGGACGCGGTGAGGTCGATGCAGCCCACGAGCACGGGCACCCGGCCGGCGGTGGCCTTCGCGACGGTGGAGGTGACCAGGCGTCGCTGGGCGTCGGTGAGGTAGGCGACCTCGCCGGTGGACCCGAGCGGGAAGACGCCGTGGACGCCGCTGGCGACGAGGTGCTCGACGACCTGCTCGAGCGTGGCGACGTCCACCTCGCCGTCCTCGGTGAAGGGGGTGACCAGCGGGGGGATGACGCCGTGGAAGGTCGGGCGGTCGTTCACGGGGAGTCTTCCTTCAGGAGGGAGGGCACGGCACCGAGGAGGGTGCGCGTGTAGGGGTCGCGGGGGGAGGAGAAGAGCTGCTCGGTGGGGCCCGTCTCGACGACGAGGCCGTGGTTCATGACGGCGATCCTGTCCGAGACGTGACGCACGGTGTTGATGTCGTGGGAGATGAACACCATGCCGAGGCCCAGGCGCTCGCGCAGGTCGGCGAGCAGGTTCAGCACCTGGGCCCGCACCGAGACGTCGAGGGCCGAGGTGGGCTCGTCGGCGACGACGATGTCCGGGCCCAGGGCCAGCGCGCGGGCGATCGCGACGCGCTGGCGCTGGCCGCCGGAGATCTGCCGGGGCAGGACGTCGGCGGCGGAGCGCGGCAGGCCCACGAGCTCGAGCAGCTCCGCCACCCGGGCGGACTGGTCGGCGCTGCTGCCGATGCCGTG